>NZ_FWZV01000019.1:0-116404 GCF_900177315.1 Pseudomonas sp. LAMO17WK12:I1
TAAGAAACCCTAAACTTGGCTCAGCAATCGTTGGTTACATCTTTGATTTCTCGCGGAGTAACTTGTGATGCTGATAATCTTGTTGACTATCAGTCTGACTCCACAAGCACCCACACGAATTGCTTGATTCAGTTGTTAAAGAGCGGTTGGTTAAGAGCTTTCGTCTCAACCGAGGCGCGCATTCTACAGCAGCCTCATTTGCTGTCAAGTGATTATTTTCAGAAGCTTTCGAAGATTTCTTCAACAACTTCAACCACTTGCGCTTCCGATCTCTCGTCAGCGGGAGGCGAATAGTACAGCATTGAATTACATGGTCAACCCCCGCCCTGAAAAATCTTTTCCTTAGCAAGGAGCCCACACCGCGACGCAACGACGCCCTCCTTTAAAAGAAGCGCGTCGTTGCGTCTATATAGATAGAAGGTGTACTTGGCCAATAGGGGATGCGACTGCCAAGGATGACTCCGGTGTCCCCGTGAAGTCAGGCGACTCTTTAATACCGCAGGAGAGCCCGGTACGCATCGGGTCTTTGTTTTCACGCCCAGAACAGGGATCATCGCCCTCCCCCAACCCCAGAGGAACCGACACCATGGAATTGACGCTGGAAGCTGTTGCGCTCTTTGCACTCAAGCTCGTGCATGAGGAGGACGGCGGCAGCCCGGTGTTGAGGGACGACCTGGTGATGGATCGGTATGAGCGGGAGGTGTTCGGATTGCTGGTGCGACAGGGGGATCTGCCTGGAGTTCTGCTGAAGATAGACGAGTGTATGGCGCAGGCGCTGGTCGCTTTGGGTGGGGCCGATACGGTATTGGGACGTGAGCTGCAGCGGTTGTCTACCGACGTACAGCAAGCCTCCACGCTGGAGGAACTCAAGCCACTGCTCGCGACACTGAAGGACTACCTTAAAGCCATTCAATAACGGACTCACCACAAGGACCTTCACATGATCGACTTCAATAACAAAGGCTTCTTCAAACTCAAGCAAAACAACGAATACGCCGAACGCGTCGCGGCCCTGCTGCTGGACGGCGAAGAAGTCATCGACGCCTACAAAGCCATGCGCGACGGCGTGGTCTTCACCACCAAACGCATCATCGCAGTGAACGTACAAGGCATAACAGGCAGCAAGAAGGACTTCACCTCGCTGCCGTACAAAAACATCGTCGCGTACTCGGTGGAAACGTCCGGGACGTTTGACCTGGATTCGGAACTGGAGATTTACTTTTCGTCGTTGGGGAAAGTGAAATTTGAATTCACCGGCAAGACCTCGATTGTTGAAATCTCGCGCTTGATCTCCAAGCACTTGCTGAGCTGATCAGCAGGCATGCTTCAGAACATCACCGATGACGCCTATTGATCGTCACCCACGCTGTTGAACCGAGCCCGATCACCTAAAAGTAAACCGAGGCTGACGACACGCAACCTCATCAAATAAGTGGAGCCCCCAGTCAACAGCTGACGCTACCCACATTCACCAAGCCAGAACTCAGAAGCATGAGGCTACCGCCCCCCAATCTGCATTTCCTACACCGTCGCCCCTTATTTCACTAGCCCACGTTCACAAACCCTGTCGTTATTCCGTCCTGCTTGCTCCGGCCAGTGCCCCACACGCTTTGCAAAAAAAGCCTGTCGGGCCTGGCGCCGCAGTTGATCAGGGAATGATTATGGCGAGTGACAGGGATGCGAAGCCGCACGGTGTCGAGCACGGCTGTGCGCCGAATGAAATTTGGCTGTTCTTGATCCATCACGACGCAATCATTCGTCAGCGCTGTCGACGGTTGCTGCGCCGCCCCCAGGATGCAGAGGACGCCTTGAGCGAGGTGCGCCTGCATTTGTTCAACCTGTTGAGCAAGGCCCCCGAACGCTTGAATAGCGTGGAGAATGTGCCCGCCTGGCTCAAGCGGGTGGCGCACAACTTTTGTATCGACCGCCTGCGCAAAACGCCGGTCACCTGCAGCCTTGAATGGCTTGATCACGATCTGTATGAAAGCGTCACCTGGCAACCTCCGCATGATGACCCGGAACGCAATGCGTGCGGACAAGAAGCCTTGCAGGCCCTTAACCTGGCCATCGGCCGGTTGCCGGCGACACTTTCGCAGGCGTTGGCGCTGCGTTGCATCGATGGCCTGGAATACGAAGGTATGGCAGGCACGTTGCTGATCAGTGAGTCCAACGCCCGAAAGCGTGTGCAACTGGCACGGCAGCAATTACGGGGTTTACTCGGTCCGATTTGCGGCACTTGATTCATTGGCAAGCCCCGCAAGAACAAGCCTGCCCCAAATCATTGGGGCAGGCTTTTCCATACTCAGAAAGCCGCGATCGGGAAGGCTGAACTCACCCACCAAACCAAGGCAGCACCAGGCGCAGGGGGAATACCGTTGAGATAGCCGCCAACCGTAAATGCCAGCCCTTGCTCATCAACACAATAAGGATTGGGAACGACGGCGATCACCGTCGGCGCGGAAGGCCCGAAGAAAATCTGGCTGTTTCCCCCACCCATCACCAGGCCAGAGCTCAAGTGCATGAAGGCATAGCGAATCGACGCGACAACCTGCTGTTGCGTGCAACTGTCGGGGAAGAACGTGGAAGGCCCTGCCTTGGCCACCCACGTCCCCGTCGCCACGTTAAACACTTCTACGTTGGCGTTTGCATAGCGGTAATCGTTAGGTTGATTAAGCCCGTAAGGCACCATGTATGTACGAGGACCGATGGTACGCGCGGCAACCGGGTCAAGCGCCAGCGGCCCCACCAGCGGATCATGGTTACCGGGCCGAGAGTGAAACCCCACCGCATTGCCAGCGGCGTTGATCTCGCCACAGAAGATATGCCGTTGGTTTATCTGCGGGTTGCTCCGGCTGTTAGGGATAGCCACGTTGCTGACCTGCACCGGTAGCGGGATCACCGCGGCTGAAGCCGCAGCGCAGTCCATCTGCGCAGCAGCCGACAGGCTCAGTAGTGCGCTGGCCACACCCATGGCAACGACGGTAAGTGCGTGCATGACAAGACTCCTTTCTGACAATCGGGACGGAATGCCCCTTCGTCAGGACGCAACGCGACTACCAGTTGTGAAGCGTACATGACCGCGTCTGCACGGCTTTCTTGCACAGCGAGGAAGAAGTTGAAACAGATCTTCACAAGCGGTGACGCGGTACGTCAGGAGGGATAAGCCAAGGCATGTTGCTCCGGCTTGAACAGGGAACAAGGAGAAGGACAATGACCACATTCAATGTGAACTTCGCTGTCGATGATATGGAAGGCAAGACCGTTCTGGTATTTCTCAAACCCCAACAGCCTCAGCGCGATTATCGGATTCACGCCTGGCAGATCCTGACCGGCTCTGCCGGTGCCACTGAGTCGTTCGACTACGAGGCCATCATCGAAACCGATGTCACCACCCTTGGTGAAAAAGACAGCAATACCATCATCTCGGGCCGTCGCACGCTTAACCCTGGCACCTTGCTTCAGGCGGTCAGCCCTAACGGATTGTCACCGTACCTTGAGCCGGCGGCGCTTTCACTGGCCAAGGAGAAACTCACACCGCAGCAGTGCGGCATCATCAACAAAACCAACCCGTACCTGCAGTTCGACAGCAACTGGTACGTCAACGGTCGGCCTGTAGTGACCATGCCGAAAGTGGACTCGAGCATGACCGTAAGCTTTGAATACGAGCCCAATTTTTACTTCATGGTGGCAACGCCTCCGATGGTCGGGCAAACCTATATCGTGCAGAACTTCTCGGACATGACCCAGTTCATCGCGCCCATCACCGCCACTGAGGTGAACGTGACGGTAAGCCGTGCCAGCGGCCTGTGGTCGTTCGATTTCGCGCCGATGTAACGTTGAAACACGCGGCGAGCAAATCGCCGCGTGCCTTACCTGCCCCCCCGTCCCCCTCGTAGCCTCACTCCCTAGCACAAGGAAGTGAGCCATCCATGTCAGAACGCTTTTATCCCCCCACCGAAGAAGAGTTACTCAAACAGCGAATCCTGACCCCACAGCCGTCGCGGGCGCCGTATTCGCCATCTGTTGATTTTTACGAGCCATCCCCGCGTTCGCAGATGCGCTTGCATATCGAGCAACGCGAGGACGGCACGCTCAAGGGGTATGGGTTTACACCGGCAATAATCCTGATTGGCAAATGATTGATGTGGTGCAGTTCCAAAGCCGTGGCGATCAGTTTGTGGCGGATTTGGGTGAGGGTGTCGAGCTGATCTGGACACCCGCCGTTGATCCAAGTGGCACGCTGGGTATTCCGACCCTGGAGGCTGCGCCACAAGCACCGGTGATCTGGATTTACCCGCCGACGGATAAAGCGGCGCAGATTCTGGTGAACCCGATTTATCCGCCGTCGTATCGGGATTTTATTCTGGTGTTCCCGGTGGAGTCGGGGATTCGACCGCTGTATGTGGTGGTTAGTGTCAAGGCGGGGGATCACAAGTACCACAAGGCTCCAAATACTGAACAAATAACTGGCTTTGGAAACCTGATAAAAGCAAAACCCATGGCTCCCAGACAGGGCGGTGCCGGGCTGAGAGAGCGTTGGATTGAGGAAAAAGGCAGGAAAGTTTATGAATGGGATTCCCAACATGGAGAGTTGGAAGTTTATCTTGCAAGTGATGGGTCGATAGACGAGGACGTCAATAACGGTATGTTTGAACTGCGGCGTGAATGGCTATCACTGATACAGACACACTTCTCTCATGAAATTGCTCTCTCAGAAAGCGACTACTTCATCGCGTTTGATTACGAAGGTGCAAACGAATAACACAGACTTAGAGAATTCATCTTCATGCGCAGACTGTCGTTCAGGCAGGCCTCCAAGAAGTTGGCTTTCACTTCATCCACGAGGACGAAAAAGGAAACGTTTTCGAATCAGAGCATTGGTACTTCGGCGAAGTCAGCACAACCGATGAAGACCCTGGCGGAGAGCGCTGGAAGTATCAAACCTTCAGGTCCTTCCAAGCGCATCATCCGCATTTGTTCGGCCGTCCACCTAACCCTCTTTCGCCTCACTCCCCTCCCCCCCAATCAGAACCCGTTTCCCCGGATCCGTAATATCAAACACCTGCTGCGCACACGCCGAAGGTTTGAACTGGAACTCCACCAGATACACCTTGCCCTTTTCAGGCTGGAAGCTACTTAACAGAGGCCCGCAAATGGCGTAGATGCCAGGGCGTGAGTCGGTGGACGAACTGGCAACGATCAGCTTCTTGCCAGGTTCTGCCTGGATCTCCAACTGCGGGAAGCGCTTGAACCCAGCGCTGGCCACCGTCTGGTTGAGCTTTGCAATCCAGTTGAAGACGCGGCCTTCACCTGTATCCATCACCGTGCCCAGGGTTTCCATGCGTTCATCGGGGTCGCCTTCGCGGCGTACCGAGAACTCGACGGGAGCGGTGCCGCCGTAGGCTTTCATGATGACTTTGGCATGCTCAGCATCGACGGCCACGGCTTTCTGGCGCAGCTGGATGCCGTCCTTGAACAGGCTGGGCGATGAGTCGCGTTGGTTGGATTGGCAGGCACATAGCGCCAGGGCCAGGGAGAGCAGTGCGATTCGCTTCACGGGAGGATGTCCTTATCTTATCAAGGTGAACGATGATGACTGGACCTGCGATTAAACAGAATGTTCCGCCATGATCGCCTCAGGTCTCGTTAAACACCAACCGCGCACACAACCCGCCCTGCTCCCGGTTATGCAACGCCAACCGGCTGCCGATCTTACCCACGATCATCTCCACAATCGCCAGCCCCAGCCCAGCGCCATTGGCATTGCCACGGCTGTAGAACCGCTCGAACAAACGCCCCATTTCCGCCTCATCAATGCCCGGCCCCTGGTCCTCCACGCTCAGGCAATGGGCGCCAATCACCACTTTCACTTCGCTGCCCGGCGGGGAGAAGTTGAGGGCGTTGGTCACCAGGTTTTGCAGGGCGATGGCCAGTGCCACCGGTTCGGTTTCGATCCAGCAGTCTTCATCCCCTTCCAGCACCAACTCCACGCCTTTCTCCATGGCCAGCGGTGTCAGTTCGGCGAGTTCTTCGCGCACCAGCTCGGTGAGTTGTACGCGGCTGCGCTTGGGATTGTTCAACTGCGGTTCGATACGCGCCATGGTCAGCAGTTGGCTGCCAATACGGGTGGCGCGATCGACGCCGTTGACCAGGAAGTCCAACGCTTCTCGCCGCTGGGCCTCGGTGCCGGCGCTTTGGGCGTTTTGCGCATGGATGCGCAGGATCGCCAGGGGTGTGCGCAGTTCGTGGGCGGCGTCGGCGATAAAACGGCGTTCGCGTTCCAATAGATCATCCACCTGGACCAACAGCCGGTTGAGCGCGGTTTGCATCGGCTCCAGGTCGGTAGGCAGCGGCTTGAGGTGCAGCGGTTGCAGGGTCTCGGCGGTTCGCCCGCGAATCTTGCGGGCCATGGCGCGCAAGGGCTTGAGGCCCCAGCCGATCACCAGCCAGATCAACACCGTGAGCAGCGGCACGCCGATCAAGGTGGGCCAGAGGGTGTGGCGCATGATGCGCTGGATCACGTCCTGACGAATGTCGTCGCGCTCGCCCACCCAGATCAGCAGGCCCTGTTGCGGATCGGCGAGGAGAAAGGCGCACCAGTCGTTGCCGTTGTCCATGATGTCGTGGGACCCGAGGGTAGCCGGCGGTGCGACCAACACCGGCGCTTCGGCGGAGCGTACGAGTAATTGGCCGTCGCTGCGCCACACCTGGAAGGTCAACCGGGTTTCATAAGGGTGAGCGACGCCGTCTTCGCCGACACGGCTCATGGCCTGGTCGAAGGCCTGGTACAGGCGGTCCCAATCAGCCTCGCCGGGGTCGCGTTGGCGTAGCACGCCTTGCAACAGGCGCGCGCTTTGGGCGAGTTGGGCGTCGTAGACTTCTTCGATTTCGTGGTGGCTGTCGCGCAGCACCAGCCAGCTGATCAGGGCGTCGCCCAACAGGATCAGCACCAGGACAGGGATGAGGATACGAGCACGCACGGAGGTCATGGTTTGAGCGCCAGTACATAGCCAACGCCGCGCACGGTGCGGATCAGCTCGGTGGATAACTTTTTACGCAGGTTGTGGATCAACACTTCCAAGGTGTTGCTCTCGACCCGGTCCTGCCAGCCATACAACGCGCGGGACAGGCGCTCGCGGGTCACCACTTTGCCGGGGCGCACCATCAGTTGGTGCAGCAGTTGGTACTCCATCGGCGTCACGATGATGTCCGCGTCCAGGTACCGCACCTGCTGGGTGGCCGGGTCGAGGCTGACGCCGGCATGTTCCAGCATCGGTTGCGCGCGCCCCTGGCTGCGGCGCAGCAGGGCACGCACGCGGGCCTTGAGTTCTTCCACATCGAACGGCTTGACCAGGTAATCATCGGCACCGGCATCCAGACCGGCGATGCGCTCGGCGGTGCCGTCGCGGGCGGTGAGGATCAGCACCGGCAGGTCGTGCTGCTCGGCACGCAGTTGCTGCAGCAGGTCCAGGCCATCGAGGCGCGGTAGACCTAAGTCGAGCAGCAACAGATCGAAGCTTTCCGTGCGCAGGGCATGCAGGGCCGCAACGCCATCCTGCAACCAATCCAGGGTGTAGCCCTCAACGCCCAATGCCACGCGAATCCCTTGGCCAAGGGCACGATCATCTTCGACAAGGAGTAGGCGCATAGCAAAGTCTCTGTAGGAATCGGCGGCATCATGCCGGGTTCTGGGCGGGGCTATTCCAGCAAAGATGTTACGGCGCGTTGCCAACTAAGGTTGCCCTAAGGTTGGTTTTGCACTGTTAAATCTCCCACATCTGCTGAGAGCTTTTCCATGCGCAAAATTCTCCTGCTGTCCCTGATTATCGCCAGCCCCCTGGCCGTTGCCGGTCCGCAATGCACCACCGCCGAACGCTCGCAATGGCAAGACGAAAAAGCCTTCCAGGACAAGCTCAAGGCCGAAGGCTACGAGATCAGCAAGTTCAAGGTCACCGATGGCAACTGCTACGAGATCTACGGCTTCGACAAGGACAAGCGCAAGGTGGAGATCTACCACGACCCGGTCACCGGCAGGGCCGTGAAGACTGAGATCAAAGGCTGATGCCAGGCGAATCCCTGCGCCTGTGGGACCCACTGGTGAGGCTGTTTCATCTGTCGATCGCCGGGGTATTCGTCGCCAATTACTTCTTTAACGAAGCGGGCGACGACTGGCATGTCTGGCTGGGCTACTACGCCATGGCCTGGCTGCTGGTACGAACGGTGTGGGGGTTCATCGGGCCGCGCAGTGCACGCTGGGCGGACTTCTGGCCGACCCCGAAACGCTTGAACACCCATCTGCGCTCGCTGCTCAACCGCCGCCCGCAACACCGCCTGGGCCATTCGCCCATCGGTGCGCTGGTGATGCTGTTGATGTTGCTCGCGTTGCTGGTCGTCGGCATCAGCGGCTTTTTGATGCAGGAAGTGGATGCCCTGTGGGGCGCCGATTGGCCCCTGCAAATCCATGAGACCGCCGCCAATGTGCTGCTGGGCCTGGTGTGCATCCATGTGCTGGCCGCGGTGTTTGAAAGTATCCAGGTGCGGGACAACCTGCCGTTATCCATGCTCACCGGTCGCAGGAAGCGCCTGCCGGATGAGCGTGCGCAGTAATCCTTTTCTCGACAGGTCCTCTATGCGCTCCGCCTTACTGATCTGCAGCCTGCTCGCCGTCTTCGTGGCCGCGTGGCTAAGCCATCCGCCCCATGTGCTGGCCCCCTTTGCCCAAGTGACGCCAAACACCTCGAAGGTGGCGGCGCCGCCGCAATACACCAGCCGTTTTGTGTCCTCGCAGCTCACTGACTTTGTCCACGCGTCCTCGGTCACCGCCCTGCCCGGTGGCGACTTGATAGCCGTGTGGTTTGCCGGCTCCCGTGAAGGCGCCGCCGATGTACAGGTGCGCACCGCACGCTTCGATGCGCGCAGCGGCGAATGGGGTGCCGAGCAGGTACTGGCCACGCGGGAAAGCACCCGCGCCGGCACCCAGCGTTATATCCGCAAGCTCGGCAATCCGGTTATTGCCCTGGGGCCGGATAAACGCCTGTGGATGTTTTATGTGTCGGTGTCGGTCGGTGGCTGGGCCACCAGTGCGATCAACCTGATGGTGTCCGACGACCTCGGCGCCAACTGGTCCGCGCCCCGACAGTTGGTGACCTCACCGTTTTTCAACATCAGTACCCTGGTACGCGCCGCACCGGTGTTCCACGCCGACGGCTCCATCGGCCTGCCGGTGTACCACGAGTTCATGGGCAAGTTTGCCGAGTACCTGTACTTGAGCGCCGACGGCGCGGTAATCGACAAATTCCGCATCAGCCGCGGCAAGAATTCCCTGCAGCCCACTATCGTGCCGCTGGATGACAAGCGTGCCGTGGCGATGTTGCGCTACGCCGGCGACACCCACCACCGCGTCCTGGCCAGCCGCACCGAAGATGCGGGGCAAACCTGGAGCGAGCCGTACCCACTGGAACCGGCAAATCCCAATTCATCGTTGGCGGCGGTGGGTACCGAGGATGACGGGCTGCTCGTGGCCCTCAACGACCTGCAGGACGGCCGCTTCAAGCTCAGTCTCTACGGCACCGACGCCCAGCTCAGCCAATGGCGCACCGTGGTGCAACTGGATGAGTCACCCGACCCGCTCGGCCAACCGTTCTCCCCCGAGGCCTATAAAGCAATCATCGGCGAAGGCTTCCGCGCCTCCAGCGGCGCCAAACGCCTGCCGCTGGAACAGCGCTTTCTCAGCAACCTCGATTACCGCGTATGCAAACCCCAAGGCTGCGATTTCGAATACGAGTACCCGTACTTCAGCCGCAGCCCGGACGGCATGTACCACGTGGTGTACTCGTGGAATAACACCTTTATCAAACATGTCAGCTTCAACGAAGCCTGGCTGGCGGAGCGTCTGTGATGGTTTCTGTGTGGCAGGCCCATTTGAGTTTTGTGCTGCTGGGGTTTGTGCTGTTGAGCGCGCTCAGGTTTACCGCTCCCTGGCGGCCATGGCTGCTGCCGGTGCTGGTGGCGGTCAGTTTTATCCCGGTCAACGCGCTGCCGCTGGCGGCGTATGTGCGCAGTTTTACCGATGACCTGGCGATCAGCACATTGGTGCTGTTGGCGTGGGTCGTGCTCAGCCGCCTGGGCTTAGTGCAACCGCTAGCTCGTCGGCATCAAGTGCAGACGTTGCTGCTGTTTGGCCTGCTGAGCCTGGTGCTGTACCCGGCCACGTTGGGCCTGACCTACTTCGACCCGTACCGCTGGGGCTTCAACCCGCGGCCGATGATCGTCCTGGTGGCGGCAGCCGCACTGTTGATGCTGTGGCTGCGTAATACGCTGGCGGCGTGGATGCTGGCGGTGGGCACGTTGGCCTTTGCGTTACGGCTCAAGGCGTCGGAAAACTATTGGGATTATCTGGTCGATCCGTTGCTGACCGGTTACTGCCTGATCGCCGGCGCGGGGCTGCTGATCAGCGCCGCCTGGCGCCCTCTTTTGAAATGGCACCGGGGTCAATGATGAGTGCGTTGCAATCACGCCGCCTGCGCTACGGCCTGGGCGCGATCGGGTTGGTATTTGTGTTGCTGGCTGCGTTGCGGCTGGTGTTTGTGCTGGGTTTTTCCGGCCTGGACTTGAACACCCCGGCGCTGCTGGAAACCCTGGGAATCGGCCTGCGTTTCGACCTGCGCCTGGCGGTGTTGATCCTGCTGCCGCTGGCCGTGCTGGCGTGGCTGCCGCGCTGGAACCTCACCACCCTGCCGGCCCTGCGCTGGCTGGCGCGCGCTTACCTGGTCATCGCACTGGCCGTGGTGGGGCTGGTGTACATCATCGACTTCGGCCACTACGCCTACCTCGGCGTGCGTATCAATGCGACGGTGCTGCGCTACCTGCAGGATGCGCAGATTTCCCAGCAGATGGTGTGGGAAACCTACCCGGTACTGTGGATAACCGCCTGCTGGCTCGCGGCGGTGGCGCTTTGGGTCTGGGCGTTGGTCTGCCTGGAGCGGTTGACCCTGGATCGAGCGCCCGCCCTTATCGGCAAACCGGCACTGGCAGTGGTGAGTGTGATGGGCGTCGTCGCGGTGCTGCTGGCCCTGCTCGGCCGTGTCGCCCATCTCAACCTGGAAAACCCGGTGCCCCTGCGCTGGAGCGATGCCTTCTTCGCCGGCAACAGCCAACTGGCCGCCGTGGGCCTGAACCCGGTGCTGTTTTTGTATGACACCCTCAAGGTCGGCCAATCGCAGTTCGATGAGGCCCAGGTCCGCCAGTATTACCCGCAAGTTGCCCAATACCTGGGCGTGACCCAGCCCGATGCCCAGTCCCTGGACTTCATCCGCGAACAAGGCGTGCAGCCCTATCGACTGGCCGGCGAGCGCCCGCCCAACGTGATTTTCGTGATGCTCGAATCCCTCGGCACCAGCGCCGTGGGCGCCTATGGCAACCCGCTCAACCCCACGCCGAACCTGGACAAACTGGCGACGCAAAGCTGGTTCTTCAAACACTTCTACGTGCCTGTGACCGGCACCGCGAAAACCGTGTGGGCCAGCATCACCGGCGTGCCCGACGTCACCCGCCAGGAGACCGCCACGCGCAACCCGCTGATCACGCGGCAACACACATTGATCAATGCATTCGAGGGCTACCAGAAGTTCTACATGATCGGCGGCAACGCCGGCTGGGCGAATATCAATGCACTGATCCGCCAGAGCATCGACGATGTGCAACTGTTCGAGGAGAGCGACTGGCAGTCGCCACGGGTAGACGTGTGGGGGATTTCCGACCTGGACCTGTTCAAGGAAGCTGACGATCTGCTGAGCACGCTTCCCAAGGACCAACCGTTCTTTGCCTACCTGCAAACCTCCGGCAACCATCGCCCCTTCACCATCCCCAAACACAACGATGGCTTCCAGCTCAGCCACGTGACGCTGGAACAGGCCCAGGCCGCGGGGTCCCGCAGTGTCGAGCAGTACAACGCCGTGCGTCTGCTGGACTACAACATCGGCCGGCTGATGGACATCGCCAAGGCCGGTGGCTACTACGACAACAGCATCTTTGTGTTCTTCGGCGACCACAACACCCGCATCAGCCAGATCCCGCACATGGCGCCGGCCTTCGAGCAGCTGGGCCTGGAAAGTAACAACGTGCCGCTGCTGATCCACGCTCCCGGCCTTGCACCGCGTGTGATCGAAGAAGCGGTGGGGCTGGCCGACCTGCTGCCCACCGTGGCCGGCATGGCAGGCGTACCGTTCCGCAACGGTGCGATGGGCCGGGACATCCAGCAACCGGCGCCCGAGGGCGAGCGCGTGGTGCCGCTGGTATTGCGCGAAGGCACCTTCCCGATCATCGGCGGCGTGACCCGGCACTTTTTGCTGCAGATGCAGCACGACGGCAGCTCACCCACCTTGCATGACCTGGCATCACTCACCCCGCGTGACGATGTGGCCGCGCAGCACCCCGAGGAATTCCAGCGCCTGCAGGCACTGACCCGTGGGCTGCACGAAAGTGCGCGGTTGATGCTGTTCAGGAATGTGCGTGAGTGATTACTTGGGCTGGAACGTCTCAAGGTACGCCAGGATATTGTCGATTTTTTCCGGGTCGCTGATGCCCCAGAAAATCATGCGCGTACCACTCACCACCTTTTTGGGCGCTTCGATGTAGGCCGCGAGCTTGTCGCGGGTCCAGACCACACCGGAGTTTTTCATCGCGTCCGAATATTGATAGTCGGTGGTGGTACCGGCAGGTCGGCCGATGATGCCGTTGAGCTCCGGGCCAAAGCCACCGCGAGCGCCTTCGCCGACGCTGTGGCAGCCGCCGCAGGTCTTGGTGAAGAGTTTGCCGCCGGCCTCGGCATCGCCGGCGGCATTGGCGGCGCCGGTGTTGAGGATCAGCGCGAGGGTCAGCAGGACGTACTTCATGGGTGACTCCACATCGGTGTTGGCGGCGATTATGCCTGTTTGTCAGGAGCGCATGCCCATCCAGATCACCGCTTCGGTCCACGCCGTAACCACCGGCGTCAGCGCACGAAACCAGGGATCCTGCACATCGATCTGCGCAGCCGAGTGGTCGTGGTGGTGTTGCTCTTCTTCAACGATGGAAGCAATGGCCGCCACTGCCAGTGGGTCGATTTCGCGTAACGCATGAAGCTGATGAGCCAGGTGCTTGAGCACCACGCTTTCCACCGCGACGGTGGTGGCAACAATAGCCTTGCGCCCGCACACCCCGGTGAGCAGGCCCAGCACCAGCCCGCCAAGGCCGCACAGCCAGTAGCTGCGGCAGCGTCGGTAACCCCGTCGTTGCAACTCGGCCTGGAACACCGCGCGATGGCGACGTTCGTGGGACAGGAATTCCTCGAGCTCACCCACCATGCCGGGTACAAACAATCGCGCCATAAACAGCTGGCCGCTGTAGATACAGATCGCGCCATGCTCGCCGGCGTGATCGACTTTGATCATGCGATTGCCCAGGTCCGGGTCGATCAAGGGGGCTGCGGAAGCGTTCACGGTTGACGACCTTGTGCGAGGGCCCACGGGATTCGGGCCGATCCTGATTGCAGAGCGCCGGTATCCTGCCGTACCTCCGCGCAAATGCGCAACCTAGACCCTCGAAACTGACCACCCATCGCCCCATACGCATCCAATCGAACCTAACCGGCCCCGTTCCACTCCACCTTACTGAACCCTGATGGTGGAGTAAGGATCATGGCTCAGCCATCGATTTTGGTATTGGAAGACGACGAGATCATTCGGTCGTTGATGGTGGATGTACTGGAGGATTTCGGCGCGGTTGTGACGTCTTTTCCTTCAGCCGATGAAGGAATGATTTACCTGGAACGCGGCGATGATCCGGTGGACTTGATTGTCAGCGATGTGCAGATGCCGGGGTTGCTCAACGGCTATGACTTGAGCCGGGTAGTGGCTCATCGCTGGCCGTCGGTGCCGGTACTGCTCACCTCCGGCAATGCCAAACTTGCACAGCAATTGGGCGGCTCCGTGCGGTTTCTGCCCAAGCCGTGGAGCACCGAACATTTGCTTGAGTGTGTGCAAACGGCGCTGACTCAGCAGGGCTCATCCATGCATTGATAGCTTCGCGATATCACTTTTGCCGAACTTCACAGCCTGCCTTGTGGTCACTTGCATCAGCAGGGAGCGACTTTTCTGATCCGCTGGTCAGCCTTTTCGTCTTGTGCGTTCAGCTGATGCTCACCTGTTGTGTAGAATTGTCGCCTTTTACAACGCGTCATTCATGGCCGGAAGGCCCACAGTTCGAGCTCATTGCATGCATTCACAGGCCCATGATGGTGGTGCGCCCTCATTGCTGGACGCGTTGCGCGCAGGCACCGGCCTATTGCACGTAGCCTTGGAAGAACGCCTGCCGTTTTTTTCCGAAGAGCTGGATGCCGACTGGTATCGGCGCCTGATCCAGGCGTATTACGGGTTTTACCGGCCGATTGAAGCAGCGCTGTACAGCTGTGAGTTTATCCCTGAAGGCTTCGACCCTGCGTTGCGTATGAAAACGCCGACGCTGATCGACGATCTTCACGCCCTTGGCCTGGACGCCTGCGCGATCAACGCCTTGCCGCATTGTGGGCAATTGCCCGCTTTCGACACCCCCGCCGCCTGCCTCGGCGCCTTGTATGTGCTTGAAGGCGCAACCCTGGGCGGCCAGGTACTGCGTCGGGAAATGGCTCGACGCCTGGCGCTGGACGCCGACAACGGAGGGGCGTTCCTCGATGTGTACGGTGCCGAAACCGGTCGGCTCTGGAAAGATTTTCTCGACTACCTGGGCCGCCTGCCGCTGGACACGCCAGCCAAACAGCGCGCGGTGCACGCGGCCCGCTCGACATTCAGCTGCTTTGAGCAATGGCTCGACAGCCAGGAGGTACTGCTATGAAACCCGAAGACTTTGAAGAGCTGCTTGCCAACTGTGCCGACGAGCCCATCCGCTTTCCAGGGGCGATCCAACCCCACGGTGTGCTGCTGACGTTGTCGGAGCCCGACCTGAACATCATTCAAGTCAGCACTAACGTCGCCAGCCTGTTCAACCGCGCCCCCGAGTCGTTGCTGGGCCAGCCACTGCACACGCTGATCGGTGCCGAGCATGCCCAGGCCGTGCAGGCCATGGCCGAACACAACAGCTTCCTTGATGCGCCGCCTTTGCACGTCACCCTCAACGGCGCCGAGTTCGAAGGCCTGTTGCACCGCCATCAGGACGTGCTGGTGCTGGAATTCGAACCGCGGCTCAAGGACTTCCGGCCGCGGGCCCTGAAAGGCCGCAGCAGTGACTTGGGCAAGATGCTGCAACGTTTGCAATCAGCGAAAACCCTGCAAGCGCTGTACGAAATCAGCGTGACTGAAATCCAGGCCATGACCGGTTACGACCGGGTGTTGATCTACCGCTTCGAAGAAGAAGGCCATGGCCAGGTGATCGCGGAAGCGTCGGCACCGTCCATGGAGCTGTTCAACGGGCTGTTCTTCCCCGCGTCCGATATCCCGGAACAGGCCCGCGAGCTGTATCGCACCAACTGGTTGCGCATCATCCCGAATGCGGCCTACGAGCCGGTGCCATTGCTGCCCAAGCTGCGCCCGGATACCGGCGAACCGCTGGATTTGAGCTTTGCCACCCTGCGCAGCGTGTCGCCGATTCACTGCCAGTACATGCAAAACATGGGCGTGCTGTCGTCCATGAGCATTTCGCTGATGAAGGGCGACAAGCTCTGGGGCCTGATCAGTTGCGGCAATCGCGAGCCGCTGCTGGTACCCAATGATTTGCGCATCACCTGCCAGACCATCGGCCAGGTGCTGTCATTGCAGATCAGCGCCATGGAAGCCCTGGACCTGAGCCGTCAGCGGGAAGAAAAAGTCGAGGCCCTGGCGTTGCTGGATAAAGCCATGAAGGCCTCCGAAGAAAACGTGTTCGACGGCCTGGCCCAGCGAGGCCAGGTGCTGATGGACCTGACCTTGTCCGGCGGCGTGGCGATCATCGAAGACAAGCAATTGCACCGCTACGGCAACTGCCCGGAACCGGCGCAGATCCGGGCCTTGCACAAGTGGCTGCAGGACAGCGGCGAGCCGGTGTTCTCCAGCCATAATCTGGTGTCGATCTATCCGCCAGGCGCCGAGTTCCAACAGGTGGCCAGCGGTGTCCTGGCCATGAGCCTGCCAAAGCCTGTGGATAACGGCGTGCTGTGGTTCCGCCCGGAAGTGAAAGAAAACATTAACTGGAGTGGTGACCCGAAAAAGCCGCTCGACCTGGAAAACTCCGACGCCGGCCTGCGCCTTCGCCCGCGTACCTCGTTTGAAATCTGGAAGGTGGAGATGGCCGGTATTTCCACCAAGTGGAGCCATGGCGACCTGTTCGCCGCCAACGACCTGCGCCGCTCGGCCCTGGAAAACGACCTGGCTCGCCAGGTGCTGCGCGAGCAACAGGCCGTGCGCGCCCGCGATGACCTGGTGGCGGTGGTGTCCCACGACCTGCGCAACCCGATGACGGTGATCTCCATGCTCTGCGGCATGATGCAAAAGGCCTTCAGCTCCGACGGCCCGCATACCTCGCGACGCATTTCCTCGGCCATCGACACCATGCAACAGGCTGCCGGACGCATGAACGTCTTGCTGGAAGACTTGCTCGACACCTCGAAAATCGAGGCCGGGCGCTACGTGGTCAAACCCGTGGCCCTGGACGTCAGCCAAATGTTCGAAGAGGCCTACTCCCTGCTCGCGCCGTTGGCGATGGAAAAAGGCATCGACCTGTCGTTCAACGCAGAGCCTGGCCTGCAGATCAACGGCGACCCGGAGCGGCTGTTCCAGGTGCTGTCGAACCTGATCGGCAATGCCATCAAGTTCACTCCGCGCCAGGGCAATATCGGCATCAGTGCGATGACCAATGGTGAAGAGATCGTGTTTTCGGTGCGTGACTCAGGCGAAGGGATTGCGCCTGATCAACTGCCCCACGTGTTTGATCGCTACTGGACCCAGTCGGAAAACAATCCCACCGGCACCGGCCTGGGGCTGTATATCACCCAGGGGATTGTCCAGGCCCATGGCGGCAAGATCATGGCTGAAAGTGAAGTGGGCCGTGGCAGTGAGTTCCGGTTTACGGTGCCGAAGGTGATTGAGGACTCCCATACCTGACCGCCCCTGTGGCGAGCACCGGTTACACCGGCAACACCACCACCGCCTCCAACCCACCACCCTGGCGCTCCGACAGGGTGAGTGTGCCGCCGTGTTCCAGCACAATCGCCCGGGCGGTAGACAGCCCAAGTCCGACGCCGCCGGTGCTTTTGTTGCGTGAATTTTCGAGGCGGTAGAACGGCAGGAACACCTGTTCGCGATACTGCGCCGCAATCCCCGGGCCGCGATCCAGCACGCGGATCACCACTTCGGCCGGCCCTTGTTGCAGTTCGATTTCAGGCGCCCGGCCGTAGTGGATGGCATTGTCCATCAGGTTGGTCATCACCCGCTTGAGGCCCAAGGGCCGGCCAAAGTACACCAGGCGCGGCGGTCCGCTGAAAGCCAGTTCGATCGCCTGGTCGCGGTAGTCGTCGATCAGGGTTTGCAGCAGTTCCGCCAGGTCCAGCTGGGTGGCCTGCTCCAGGCGTGCGTCGTCGCGGAAGAACGCCAGGGCCGTGTTGATCATGGCCTGCATTTCATCGACATCATTGAACAGCCGGCGTTGCTGGTCGGCATCTTCGATGAATTCACCGCGCAGGCGCAGGCGGGTCAGGGGCGCACGCAGGTCGTGGGAGATGGCCGCGAGCATTTGCGTGCGATCCTGGATAAAGTGCCGCAACTGCGCCTGCATGCCGTTGAACGCGAGGATCGCCTGGCGGATTTCGTGGGGCCCGACCGGCTCGATGGGCGGCGCGCGGAAGTCGGCGCCAAAGCGCCGCGCGCCCTGGGCGAAGTGTTGCAGGGGGCGAGCCAGGCGACGGGTCGCGACCAGGGTGACCAGCGCAGTCGAGATCAGCACCAGCAGCACTACGATCACGCTGCGCACGCCCTCGTCCAGCCCCCAACTGCGGGCACGGGCGCTGAACATCAGCCAGGACTGATCGGCCAGTTGCATCAGGAGCACATACTGCCCGTTGCCACCTGGCCAGTCGGACGGTTCGTAGGCTTCCATGGGCCGGGTCGGTCCCTGAAGCAGGTGCTTGAACGCTTGCTCCCCCGAATCAAAGTCCGGGTCGTTCAGCACGGGCAAATCAAAGGCCGCGCGCTGCGCTACCCACGTCACGCTGAAGGACTCATCGCCCATCACCTGAGCCAGGTGTGCTCGCTGGGCAGGCTGCGACGCCTCGACCGCGCGCACCACCACGGCGATCTTTTCCAGCAAGCCGATTTCGGTCAACGGTGGTCGTGCCCACACGCCCGCCAATTGTACGAACAGGGCGTTAAGCGCCAGCGCGGTAAACATCGCAACCAGGATGGTCAGGGCAATCCAGCGCGCTACGGTGTCACGTGGACGGCGGCTCATGAACGGCTCACACTGGCGGTGAACTGGTAACCGCCGTTGCGCACGGTGCGGATCATGGCCGAACGCTTGGTATCGAACTCCAGCTTGCGGCGCAGGCGGCTGACCTGCACGTCGATGCTGCGGTCGAACGCGTCATGGCTATGGCCCCGCGCCAGGTTCAGCAGTTGTTCGCGGGTCAGCACGCGCTGGGGGTGTTCGACGAAGACCAGCAGCAGGTCGAATTCGCCGGATGACAGCGGGATCATCACCTCGTCGGGGGAGCGCAGTTCACGGCGCGTAACGTCCAGTTGCCAGCCCGCAAAGCGAATCAAGGGACGGGCAGACCCGCCCAACACTGGCCGCCCCTCGCCTGCCCGACGCAATACCGCACGCACCCGCGCCAGCAGTTCACGGGCGTCGAAGGGTTTGCTCAGGTAATCGTCGGCGCCCATTTCCAGGCCTACCACGCGGTCGCTGAGTTCGCCCATGGCGGTGAGCATGATCACCGGTGTTGCGTACTGCTGGCGCAGGCGCTGGCACAGCAACAGGCCGTTCTCCCCCGGCAGCATCAGGTCAAGAATGATCAGGTCGGCAGGATGACGCTCCATGGCGGCCCACAGCTCGGTGCCACCGGCGACGGTCTCGACCGCATAGCCATGTTGCATAAAAAATTTCTTCAGCAGCGCGAGGACTTCAAGGTCATCGTCCACGATCAAAAGGTTGCTCACAGGCGGGCATCACTGGGTGTTGTCGATGCGCCATCTAAAACCATTCGACGCAGCCCGTCATATATTTCAATCGTGCAATAAAGCGTCAGCGCCGCAATAAACCAGACATCTTTGCGCAAGGGACGGCTGCCAGCATCGGCCTCCCTTTTGCGGAGACCGTGCTTATGCGCTCGCTGACCTATCCCCGGCACCTGGCTCACCAGGTCGTGCTGTTGTTGACCGTGTCTTACCTCACGGGCTGCGCCAGCCCGGCCCCCTCGGGCACCACCACCCGCTGCGCACAGGTGAATTACCCGGTGTACGACCCGGCCGAACCGCTCAATCGCGGGGTGTTTGCCTTCAACCGGACGGTGGATAACTACGCCCTGGCGCCGGTAGCACGTGGCTACCGCTACCTGCCGGATTTTTTCCAGCAGGGTGTGCATAACTTTGCGAGCAACTTCAGCGAGCCGAAGGTGTTTATCAATGACCTGTTGCAAGGCAACCCAAGGCGCTCGGTCAATACCCTTGGCCGTTTTGCGCTGAATACCACAGTGGGCGTGGTGGGGCTGATCGATGTATCAGACCGCGTGGGCATCCCGCGCCATAGCGCCGACTTCGGCCAGACATTCGGCGTGTGGGGCATCGGCAACGGGCCGATTGTCGAACTGCCACTGCTGGGCACCGGCAACAGCCGCGATGCGGCAGGCAAGGTCTTGAGTTTCCTGGTCTCGCCGTTGGGAGACAGTGACACCGTGCAGACCCTGGGCACCCTCAGCCTGGTAGGTGGCACCGTGGATACCCGGGCATCACTGTTGCCGCTCACCGACAGCCTGCAAAAATTGCCGGACTATTACAGCGCAATACGTAATGTCGTGGCACAAAACCGTGCGGCCTTTGTGCTGGATGGCAAGGACGGCGCGACCACTCCCGCGACCGGGGGTTGCGCGGACGGCGCCGCTGATGACTTCTGAGCCGAGTAGCCAAAGGTCGTCATATCTTGCAGCAGGACGTTTATAGCTCGCCAGCGCCCTGCTCTATAAGTTTGGCGGCACTTCGCTCCAAGGGGTGAAGTAACACTCGACTAATAGATAAAAGGACACTGCCATGCTCAGCTCTATCAACGCCACACCGCTCCCCCCTCCTCCCCCCACTACGCCGCAGGACGACACAGCCCTGCAACGCAAGAAACGCAGCATTGAAGACCCTCAGCCGCAACTGGAGCCTCAGGAGGCTGACGGTTCATCGCGCAACCGCCCCAGAAGTGGCGGCCTGGATAGCCTGGGCAAGGGGAACTTGCTCTGAACCGCAGGAAGAAGGGCAGCGTATTGCCCTTCTTCTTTTTTACAGACCGCTCCGCTTTAACAAAACACTGACATCCGTTGCGCTAACCTTGCCGGTTCAACCCTGGCCGGAGCCTGTTACCGCATGCCACATCCCGACACCTTGCCCGCCGTACTCGCCGGCCCTCTGCTGCGGCGCCTGGAACCCCGGCGCCTGGTGCTGTGGCTGGTGGGGAGCCGGGCATTGCCCCTGAGCCTGAAACTGCACTGTGCCGACCAGTGCCTGGACATGCCGCTGGGCCAGGACCGGTGCCAGGTCGTGCCGGTGGGGCGCCAGGCGTACATCCATCTGATTGATGTACGGTTGGACGAGGCGCTGCCCCAGGACATAGTCATCCACTATGACCTGCTGGTCGACGACGCCGGCATTGCCGAATGGGCATCGCACCTGCTGTACGCCGACACACACTGCCCAAGTTTCGTACTGCACAGCCACATCCATCAACTGGTACACGGCTCCTGCCGCAAACCTCACCACAGCGCCGACGAAGGCCTGCTCTGCGTCGATCGGCTGCTGGCGGATGCGCCTACCCCGGCCGACCGCCCAGCCTTGCTGATGATGAGTGGCGACCAGGTGTACGCCGACGATGTGGCCGGGCCGATGTTGCGGGCGATCCATGGGCTGATTGCGCGCCTGGGCCTGTTCGATGAGTACCTGGAAGGCGCGGTGGTAGACGACAGCGCCAGCCTCTACGGGCATCACGCCAGCTACTACCACCGCGCTGACCTGCTACCCGCGCTGGACAGCAATGAGACCCTGCGCGAACGTTTCTTTGGCGGCGTGAAAAAGCCGATTTTCACCAGCAGCACCGCCGACAATCACCTGGTGACGTTCGCCGAAGTCATGGCGATGTACCTGCTGGTGTGGTCGCCCACCCCCTGGTCCCTGATCACCGTACAGCCACCGCAACTGAACGCCGATGAAGCTGCACGCTATGCCCGCGAACAGGTGCAGGTGGATAAATTTCGCGACGGCTTGCCGGGCGTGGCGCGGGTATTCGCCCATCTGCCCACCTTGATGATCTTTGACGATCACGACATCACCGACGACTGGAACCTCAGCGCGCAATGGGAAGAAACCGCCTACGGCCATCCGTTCTCCAGACGCATCATCGGTAACGCCCTGCTGGCGTACCTGCTGTGCCAGGGCTGGGGCAATAACCCGGACGCCTTTGATGAGCTGGTGGGCCACACCCAGGCACTGGCCACCCAGGCGCAGGACAATCACTTGGACGCCCAGGCACAGGATGATTTGCTCGCGGCGCTGCTGAAGTTCCAGCAGTGGCACTACGTACTGCCCACCACCCCGGCCCTGGTGGTGCTCGACACCCGCACCCGGCGCTGGCGCAGCGAATTCACCCTCAAGCAACCGTCCGGCCTGCTGGACTGGGAAGCCTTGAGCGAACTGCAACAGGAACTGCTCGACCATCCCTCGGCCATCATCGTCTCCCCCGCGCCGATCTTCGGCGTCAAGCTGATCGAGACCGTGCAGAAAATCTTCAGCTGGTGCGGCCACCCGTTGCTGGTGGACGCAGAAAACTGGATGGCCCATCGCGGTGCGGCCCAGGTGATCCTCAACATCTTTCGCCACTCGCGCACACCGGGTAACTACGTGATCCTCTCGGGGGATGTGCACTACTCGTTCGTCTATGAAGTGCTGATCCGCCATCGCAACGCCGGCCCCAGAATCTGGCAGATCACCAGCAGCGGCATCAAGAACGAATTCCCGCCGCGCTTGCTGGAATGGTTCGACCGCCTCAACCGCTGGCTGTACTCGCCGCGCTCGCCTCTCAACTGGTTCACTCGCCGCCGCACCATGCAGGTGGTGCCGCACATCCCGGAGCATGCCGAGGCCGGTGAACGGTTATGGAATTCGGCAGGCATCGGCCAAGTGTTTTTCAACGAGCGGGGGCAACCTGACACGATCTACCAGCACAACGCCGATGGGAAGGCGCGTACGAGGATGATCGCGCCGAAGCAATAGCCCATGGCCACCCTCCTGTAGCCGTCCATCCGCCCTATTCAAAGCGCACAAGCTCCGTTGTACAGTAGCTCCAGCCACGGAGTATCGGCATCAATATGACTGGCCTTGGACGCCAGCCCATGCAAGGAGCGCACAGATGGACGATACCTCCGACAACGGTAATTTCTCCCACCTCAATGCCGACATGCTGCATACCGTGCTGGAGCTGGTCAGCGACGGGATCTGGGACTGGAACGCCAATACCGGGTTCGTCTACCGCAACCCAGGCTGGTACGAAATGCTGGGCTACCCCCGCCACTCCCTGGAAAACAGCGTGTTCACCTGGGAGACCGTCATCCACCCGGAAGACTACCCCCACGTGATGACGCTGTTCGATGACTACATCCACCGTCGCGCTCCCCATTATCAAATCGAATACCGTTGCCGCAAAAAAGATGGCAGCTACCTGTGGATTGAAGACCGGGGCTACGTGATTGCCCGTAACCCCGATGGCTCGGTGGCGCGGATGGTCGGCGCCCATCGCGATATTCATATACGCAAGTGCTCCGTCGAACAGCTGGAGCGGCGCAACCAATCCCTTGAGGCGCTGGTGGCCGAGCGCACGCGCGAATTGTCACGGGTCAACCAGCAGTTGCAATTGCAGCTGGACGAAAACCGCTCCCTGGCCGAACGGGATGCCCTGACCCTCGTCGCCAACCGCTATCGCCTGGAAAAAGTCCTGCTGGAAGAGTGCGACCGCGCCCAGCGTTTTCGCCTGCCGCTGGCATTGATCGCGATGGATATCGATGATTTCAAGCCGATCAATGACCAGCATGGTCACGGCGTGGGCGACCAAACCCTTTTGCAGGTAGTGGAATGCCTGGAAAGCTGCCTGCGCCCAGGCGACCTGCTCGCGCGCTGGGGTGGCGATGAGTTCATCGCGGTCCTGCCCAAAAGCGCACTGGAAACCGCCAGGGAGCTGGCCGAGAAAATCTGCCAAAAGATGCGCAAGATCCCGATGCGCGGCGGCCTCCACGTTACCCTGAGCGTGGGCGTGGCCGAGCGCCGTATGGATGAATCCCCCAGCGCGCTTATGGCGCGTGCCGATCAGGCGCTGTATCGCGCCAAGGCGGCGGGCAAGGATGGGGTGTCGGCGTAGCATCGACGGGGCTACGGCGTTGCCAAAAACGAGCTTTTGGCAACAGCTCTTCCGATTTGGAATGACCCGGCGACTTTATTTCGTTTGCGGCAGGGCCTGGCCCACGGCTTAGATAAAAGCACGCCCGCCACTGCCGAGTTCGAGATTCATGAGCCGCGAAACCATCAGCCAGTCGATTTCCATCGTTCATCCCATCAGCCTCAGCCATGGCAGCAACGCCGAGGTCTGGGACACCACGGGCAAACGCTATATCGATTTTGTCGGCGGGATCGGCGTGCTCAACCTTGGCCATTGCCACCCGGGCGTGGTGGCGGCGATTCGGGAACAGGCGACGAAGTTGACCCACTATGCGTTCAACGCGGCACCGCACACGCCCTACATCGAACTGATGGATCGCCTGACCGGGTTTATCCCGGTGGACTACCCCGTCAGCGGCATGCTTACCAACAGCGGTGCGGAAGCGGCAGAAAACGCCTTGAAGATCGTGCGCGGCGCCACCGGCCGCACGGCGGTGATCGCCTTTGACGGTGCTTTCCACGGCCGCACCCTGGCCACCCTCAACCTCAATGGCAAGGTGGCGCCCTACAAACAAAAGGTCGGCGTCCTGCCCGGCCCGGTGTATCACCTGCCCTACCCCAGCGCCGATAACGGCGTGAGCTGCGCTGAAGCGCTGAAAGCCATGGACCGCTTGTTCAGCGTGGAAATCGACGTCGGTGACGTCGCCTGTTTCATCATCGAGCCGGTGCAGGGCGAAGGCGGTTTCCTGGCGCTGGATATCGAGTTTGCCCACGCCCTGCGGCGCTTTTGCGATGAACACAATATCCTGTTGATTGCCGATGAGATCCAATCGGGCTTCGGGCGCACCGGCCGGCGTTTCGCCTTCTCACGCCTGGGCATCGAACCGGATCTGATCCTGCTGGGCAAAAGCATCGCCGGCGGCGTGCCGCTGGGTGCGGTGGTCGGGCGCAAGGCCTTGATGGATAACCTGCCCAAAGGCGGCCTCGGTGGTACTTACTCGGGTAACCCCATCGCTTGCGCGGCAGCATTGGCTACCCTCGATGCGATGACGGACGAACACTTGCAGGCCTGGGGCTCGCAACAGGAAGCAGCGATCGTCGGCCGCTATGCCGCCTGGCGTTCGCAGCACCTGTCGCCGTACCTGGGCCGCCTGACCGGCGTCGGTGCCATGCGCGGCATCGAACTGGCCAACGCCGACGGCACGCCCGCGCCCCGGCAACTGACCCAATTGCTGAGCCTGGCGCGAGACGCCGGGCTGTTGTTGATGCCCAGCGGCAAGTCGCGGCACATCGTGCGCTTGCTGGCACCGCTGACCATCGAGCCTGCGGTGCTGGAAGAAGGACTGGATATTCTCCAGGCGTGCCTGAAGCAGTTGGTTTGACGCCCTGCATTCGCCGGTCGGCAGCCTTGACCTGATCCCCCTCCCCGCTGAAAATGCGCGACGCTTTTTTGTCTTCCGTTTACTGAAGTAGTGAAATTTCAATGTCCGATTCTTACACCGAACACTCCGCCGAAGAATCCGTAGTCGCCTTGCACGCCAAGGCTGAATACGAAAACGCCATCAATCTTTCACAGCATGTGCCAGCCGCCAAGATCATCAGCGAGATGGTGCTGGACGCCTTTCACACCTCCAAGGAAAGCGACCAGATCCGCGAACTGCGCGTGGCCATCCGCCAGGCCCAGGACGCCTTCGACGACGACAAGGCCTACGACCTGATGGGCCAGCTCAAGCAGCTCAAGGACGCCGAAGCCGCTGACAACCTCGCCCTTGAAGACCTGAGCAGTAAGTTCTCCATCAGCCGCATCCTGTCGAGCTTCAAGGATGATCCTGAGTTTCAGGAGCTGGTCTACGGGCTGGCCCTCAAAGTGCTGAACCAGTCTCACCAGGCCATCAGCAACCCAAGCGCCGGCAAAGGCAAGGCCGCCCGCCCCAAGAAAGAAGCCGAAGTGTTTGTGATCAGCAAGGACGGCACCAGCGTCACCCTGCCGCTGCGCACGCCACGCTCGCGGTTGAACGTCGACCGTGAGGCGTTTGAGTTCCTGGGCTTCAGCTTTGTAGGCGAAGGCGACGAAGCCGAGCTGGAGGTTGAAAGCTTTGTGGATAACGCCGGCGTCGAGCAGCCCCTGAGCCGCAAGAGCGTGATTACTGCGCTGCAACAGCAGACGGCGTTTGAGGGCTACAGCATCGCGCAGCAGTGACACCGAATGTGGGAGGGAGAAAGCCCCCTCCCACATCGGCGCTAGACCGTCGCCGCAAACACCTCGCGAAACCGCTCCATCTCCCGCTTGTTCCCCACCGTCACGCGCACCCACTGCGGCCAGTTTTTCCACACCCGCCCGATGAACACGCCCTGTGCGGCAAGCTTGTCGATGACCTGCTCGGCCGGTTGCTTCACGTCGATCATGAAGCAGTTGGCCTGGGAGGCCGTGCAGGTGAAGCCACGGCCCTTGAGCCAGGTGATTGTTTCATCGCGCAGCTGGGCATTGAGTGCCTTGCGTTGTGGCAGCAACTTTACGTCTTCCAGGCTGGCGAGGCCGCCGAGCAGGGAAGAACCCGCCGGGACATTGTCACCGCCGAATACCGCCAGCCGTTCCAGCAGCGCCGGGTGGCCGATCGCCAGGCCCAGGCGGGCGCCGGCCATGCCATAGATTTTCGAGAAGGTGCGCAACACCAACAGGTCGTCATGGTCCTTGACCCAGCTCACCACGCTTGGGGTGTCGGCGAAGTCGATGTAGGCCTCGTCCACCACCAATACGCTGCCTTTGGGCTTGTTCGCCAACGCCTGGCGAATAGCCTCGGTAGAGGTGAAGGTGCCCGTCGGATTATTGGGATTGCAGACATAGAGCATCCCCGCCTGGGGATCGGCGGCGAGCATGGCGGGAACGTCGTGGGCGTGGTCGGCGTCAAGGTCCACTTCGCGCACCGGCGCCTTACGGGACTCGGCGGCCTGGCGCGGTACTTCGTAGGAAGGCGTGGCCATCACCAGGCCGCGGGTTTCGCTGGTGAACGCCAGCACCGCGTAGCGCAGCGCGGCCATGGAGCCGGCGAACACCGCCACCTGCTCTTCGGCAATCCCGTGCTGCTGGGCAAACAGGCCGGCCAAGGCGTACATATGTTTGTACGGATACCGGCCGGCTGTCGCGATGCCGCGCTGCATCGCTTCGCGGGCCGCCGTCGAAGGCCCGTAGGGGCTTTCGTTGTAGTTGAGCAGTACCTTGTCAGTCTTGGTCGGCGCAGGTGCGGCGAGCGCCCAATCCAGGCGCCCGAGCAAAGGCAGGGCGGCGCCAAGAGCGAGAAGGGATCGACGACTAACGCTGACCATGGTGACTACTCCTTGTAGACGGGTGAGGAATTCGCACAGCTCGTATAGAAGGGTATGACGAGACAAGGAACGAAGGATTTAACCGAGCCACCATGAAAAAGCCCCGTACAACGTGCGAAGACGGGGCTTTTTTCGAGCAGGGCGCTTCAGCGTTCCCAGTAGCCGGCGATGGGATATTTCGCACACAAGGCTTCGAGTTCTGTACGCAGTTGTTGCTGCAGAATCGGTTCGAGGCGGTACGCGTGCTCCCCCAGCGGGGTGACATTGTCCAATACCCGGCACACCAGATCGATGATGTGTCGACAGCCCTCGGCATCAACACCGCGTTGCGCCATGGAGCCCGTGCCGATACACAAGCCACTGGCAACGGCAGACGAACGCGTCTCACCCGGTATGCGGTTTTTATCCACCACGACACCGCAGCTTTCCAACGCCGACTCGGCGATAGCGCCGGTAACGCCGCCGCGCAAGCGAATCAGCACGGTATGGTTTTCACTGCGCCCGCCGACCACTTCATAGTCATGGGCCTGAAACGCGCTGGCCACTTCATCGGCCAGGGCGCGAATCCGCCCCATGCACGCGTCGAACTCCGGCGTCATCGCGTAGCCCAGCGCAGCGGCTTTGGCGGCGATCATATTGACCGCCGGCGCGCCCTGCATGCGTGGGAACACGGCTTGATCAAGTACACGGCTGAAGGTCGCCCTCAAGCCGGGCACCTTGGTATGGGCATCGCGGCCGGACAGGATCAAGCCTCCGCGCGGCCCACCCAGCTGCTTGTGGGTACAGGTGGTGGTGACATGCGCGGCGTTGATCGGACTCGGGTGCCGCCCCGTCACGACCAGCCCGGCAATATGAGAAATGTCGGCGAGCAGGATCGCACCCGCTTCATCGGCTATGGCGCGAAACCGCTCGAAATCCACAACCCGCGAATAAGCCGATGCACCGCAGATGATGATGCGTGGGCGATGGGCAAGCGCCAGACTACGCACCTGCGCGTAATCGATCAGTCCGTCGGCGGTGGTGCCGTAGCGAATGGCCTTGTAGTAGGCACCGGTAAATACAGCGGGGCTGCCATGGGTAAGGTGCCCACCGTGATCGTGGGCCATGCCCAGCAGGGTATCCCCCGGTTCAAGCAGGGCGGACAGCACTTGGGCGTTGGCGTTGGAAGCCGAGTGCGACTGCACGCCGGCGTAGTGGGCATCGAACAATTCACGCGCCCTGCGGATAGCCAGGGACTCGACCAGATCGACATTCTCGCAGCCCGCCCGATGGCGTCGGCCAGGCGCGCCCTCGGCGGTGATGTTCACCAATGCAGACGCGGAGGCCACCAGGGTGCGGGGTTCGACCGCACAGGAGGACGCGACCAGTGACAGTGTGCGGTGCTGGCGCGCCACTTCCGCGTCCAGCAGCATCGCCAACTCCATGTCCTCGGCGTGCAGATCCGCCATGCCTCGGCGCAACAGGTCAGCCTGATCCTGCAGGTGTACGGTATTGACTGCCATGGGGAGTGTCCTTTCCTTGGTCGCTGCGTAGCGGTTCGTCCTGAACCGTGGCGCTCAATTAAACAGGAAATTAAACATTTTCCAAATTAAATGTTCGCTTTTGTCCCCCTTTGCCGAGTAACTGGCCATTTGCCTTTCCGCCTGACAGGGTCGAGCATCTTGGGCTTTATTGTTAAGCCACGCGCGTGCAACACTTGCGCCCGCCGCAAAGCCTGAACGCCCTGGATGGGTACTTCAGTGCTGAAACAGCCTGCGTGGCGTCTTCAAGGATCAACGGTTTTTACTAAAGGGAAGTGGTGAGCACGTGATGCACAGACGAGAAAAAGCCGAGCACTTGAAGAGCAACATCAAGTACTTGATCAAGAGCCGCGGCGAGACCCAACTGTCGTTGTGCAGCGCGGCCGGCCTGACCCGCACCACGATCTACAACATCCTCGAAGGCAAGGTCGTCAACGTTCAACAGTCGACCCTGCGCAAGATTTCCGATTTTTTCGGCGTGTCTTACGAAGAAATCGAGACCATCGATTTTGAAGCCAAGGAAATCATCGAGAGCAGTGTGTCGCCCCAGGGCAATATGAACCCGGCAGCCGTGCCTGTGCTCAAGCAAAGCCAGGTCATGCAACACCTGGACAAGCGCATCGGCGAACTGGCCACCCTCTTCCCGCTCACGTACTACTTCGGCGCGTCCCATAACCTGATCGGCGTGCAGTTGGAGCATCCCATCGCGGGTGTGAACGAGCCAGGTGACCTGCTGATCATCCAGAAGGGCTCATCGAGCGATGCCAAGGAAAAGCTGGTGTTCGACAAGGTCACTCAGGCGCTGTTGATCAGCCGTGAGGCCTGCGCCAACTCAGAACGCCTGTGTGTACTGGGCGATATCATTGAGGAGCGCTTCAATGACCACGCATGAAAGCGAGATAGAAAACAGCAAGTACAAACTGCTTGGCTTCGAAAATGACAAGAGCCTGGCCGTGATCATGATCATCGCCACGGGCAAGATCATCCGGGTCAAGTTGAGCGAAGTCATCAACAGCGAAATCATGGACAACTTAAATAAAATGGAAGTTAAAAACCTGTACAAGAAGTTCTATTCCCAAGGCGGCTCGGTGACCGCGTACGACCTCAATGACCGTAATGAAAACTCATGGATGATCTACATCATCCTGAACCTGCTGCTCTTCACTTTTTATATTTTCACCAGCATCGCCGCGACCAAACCGATCTACATCGAGTCACTCGACATCATCGTCACACCCGGCACTTTCCTGTATCCGTTGACCTTTTTGATCGTGGACCTGCTCAACGAAAACTTCGGCCTGAGACTCGCCAGAAAGGCCATTCTGTTTGCCTTTGCCAGCAACGCGATGATCATCATCCTGCTCTACGGCTCGACCTTCCTGCCCGGCCTGCCAGGTTGGAAGCTCGACGGTCCTTACAACGATGTGATCGTCCAGGTATCGTCGGTATTGATCGCCTCTTCGGTGTCGTTCCTGGTGTCGGAAAATATCAACTCGTATTTACTGTGCAAGATCAAAGAGCTGACCAACTCCAAATACCTGTACCTGCGCATTTTCCTCAGTACGTTCTTTGCAGTGATTATCGACAGCTTCCTGTTCTGCTTCATCGCGTTCTACGGTGCCATGCAGACCAGCGACATCCTGAGCATGATCTATGTACAGATCGCGATCAAAGTCGGTTTTGCGTTCTTCAATATCCTGCCGGCCTACGGTGCGCGCTCGTTGTTCAAGCGCTACCTGACCGCCGCCACTGCCTGATGCGTAGCAGCTGTCGAGCCTTGTCGAGGCTCGACAGCTGCGTGCTGGAGGTCAGTTCAGCTGCAATTTCTGCTTAAGGCTCTGCATGACCGCTGCCTTGTTCTGCAGGTAGTCATTCAAGCCACGTGCACGCAGGTTGCACGCATCGCACTCGCCGCAGCCGGTGCCGATAATGCCGTTGTAGCAGGTCAGGGTCTGCTCGCGGACCAGGTCCAGTTGCTGGTGGTAATCCGCCAATGCCCAGGTCTCGGCCTTGTTCAGCCACATCAACGGGGTTTCCAGGCGTACGTCGTACTCCATGCCCAGCTTGAGCGCCTGGTTCAAGGCCTTGACGAACTCATCGCGGCAATCGGGGTAGCCGGAGAAGTCGGTTTCACACACGCCGGTGATGACCGTCTCGGCCTTGACCTGATACGCGTAGATGGCCGCCAGGGTTAAAAACAGAATATTGCGGCCCGGCACAAAGGTGCTCGGCAGGCTTTCGCCGGAGCTGTTCACGGTAGGCACCGGGATGTTGTCGCGGGTCAGGCTGCTGATCGCCAGTTCGTTGAGCAGCGACACGTCCATCACTTTGTGAACGGTGGCCCCCAGTTGCTTGGCCAACTGCCGGGCGACTTCGATTTCCGCCACATGGCGCTGACCGTAATCGAAGGTGATGCAGTGCACTTCGTCATACAGCGGCAGCGCCTGGATCAGGCAGGTGGTCGAATCCTGACCGCCACTGAACACCATAACGGCTTTTTTACTCATCACTTTGCTTCCTGCAGGGGTAGGGTTTGGTCGTAGTTTAAAGGTCACTCAATAAAAAACCCCGCGCTTCTTTCGAAGGCGGGGCCTTTTTATTACTCAGACACTCAGTGGGCGTAGGTCAGCAACAGCTCTTTCGGCACTTGGAAATCCAGGGACATCATCACGCTGAGCGCGGTGATGGTGAAGATCGAGAACACGAACAGCTTGCGCGCCCAGACGGTGTCGTCCACCGCCTTGTAGCCGGTCCAGGCCATGTACAACCAGTACATGCCCATGGCGGCGGCGACGGCAAGGTAGCTCATGCCGGCGTAGCCACTGAAGGTCAACATCAAGGTCGCCACGAGGAAGGCCAGGATGTAGAGCAGGATGTGTTTCTTGGCGACCTGGATGCCACGCTTGACCGGCAGGACCGGAATCGAAGCAGCCAGGTAGTCGTTGAAGCGGAAGATCGCGATGGCGTAGGAATGCGGCATCTGCCACAGGCTGAACATCACCAGCAGCACCAGCGCAGCCATGTCGAAGCTATTGGTCACAGCCACATAACCAATCACCGGCGGCATCGCCCCCGACAGACTGCCCACCAGCGTGCCGTGCACCGACTTGCGCTTGAGGTACAGGCTGTAGAGACCGACGTAGATGACAAAACCGATCACGGCAAACAACGCCGCCAGCGGGTTGGCCACCTGGTACAACAGGGCCACACCGGCAACACCCAGGACGGTCGCGAAGATCAGCGCCAGTTTCAGGGAAATCAGGCCCTGGACCAGCACGCGATTCTTGGTGCGCTCCATCTTGATGTCGATGTCACGGTCGATGCAGTTGTTGAACACACAGCCGGAAGCCACCACCAGGGACGTACCGATCATCGCAGCCAGGAAGATGGCCAGATCGACATGTCCCTTGGAGGCCAGGAAGAAACCGCCCGCCACAGAAAGCACGTTACCGAAAATGATCCCCGGTTTGGTGATTTGGATAAAGTGCTTAAGCGACATCGGGTCTTACCTCACTTCGCCATCATGAACGTATGGATGCTGAACATGATCCATATCGACAGGCCAACCAGCAGCAGGATTACTAAGCCTGCGAACACGAACGCAATCACGTTATCGCGCTGCTCTTTAGAGCGATCCAGGTGCAGGAAGTACACCAGGTGAACCAGAACCTGAATCACCGCGAACGCCAGTACGATCATCAAAGTGATCGACTTCGGCAGGGTCGGGTACATCACCAGACCGAACGGGATGAGCGTCAGGATTACCGACAGGATGAAGCCGATGGCGTACGACTTAACGCTGCCGTGGCTCGCATCATGGCTGTCATGGTCATGGGAGTGTGCATTAGCCATTACAGAGTCCCCATCAGGTAAACAACGGTGAAGACGCAGATCCAGACCACGTCCAGGAAGTGCCAGAACAGGCTCAGGCAGCTCAGGCGAGTCTTGTTGGTGTTGGTCAGGCCGTGTTTATTGACCTGATACATCATCACCGCCATCCACAGCAGGCCGGCCGTCACGTGCAGACCGTGGGTACCAACCAGCGTGAAGAAAGCCGACAGGAAGCCGGAACGGTGCGGGCCGTAGCCTTCGGAGATCAGCAGGTGGAACTCGTTGATCTCCATGCCGATGAAGCCCAGGCCGAACAGGAAGGTCAGTGCCAACCAGCTCAGGACGCCTTTCTTGTTGCCCTTGTAGAAGGCCAACATGGCGAAGCCGTAGGTGATCGAACTGAACAACAGCAAGGCGGTTTCGCCGAGCACGTAAGGCAGTTCGAAGATGTCGTGGCCCGACGGGCCACCCGCAACGTTGTTTACCAGTACCGCGTACACCGCGAAGATCGACGCAAACAAGATGCAGTCGGTCATCAGGTAGAGCCAGAAACCGAAAACGGTCATCGGCCCCGAGTCGTGGTGATGGTCATCGTGCCCATGGTCATCGACATGGGCGTGTCCAGCATTGGTCACTAAGTTCGACATGGTTTAAGCCTGTTCCAACGAGGTTTCTACACGGTTGGCCGGGATTTTCTTCTCGGCGACCAGGCGAGCGTGCTGCTCGGCTTCGATGCGCTCGATCGTTTCGACCGGCACCATGTAGCCTTGATCATCACGTGCTGCGTGGACAATGAAGTAGCCGATGGTGCCCACCAGGCTCACGATTGCCAGCCACCAGATGTGCCAGATCATCGCGAAACCGAACACGGTCAACAGCGCACCCATCACCACGCCAGTAGCGGTGTTGCTTGGCATGTGGATCGGTTCGTAGTGCTTAGGTTGCTGGTACGCAGTACCGTCTTCCTTGGCTTCGGTGAACGCATCAATGGTGTTCGCAGTCGGGATCACGGCGAAGTTGTAGAACGGAGGTGGCGACGAGGTCGACCATTCCAGGGTGTGGCCATTCCATGGGTCGCCGGATTCGCAAGCGTTCTGCTTACGGTCACGGATGCTCACGTACAGTTGGATCAACTGGCAGGCGATACCCACAGCGATCATGAGTGCACCGAACATGGCGACGTACAGGTACGGCACCCACTCAGGGTTGGTAGTGGCGTTCAGACGACGGGTCATGCCCATGAAGCCCAGTGCATAGAGCGGCATGAACGCAACGAAGAAGCCCGAGATCCAGAACCAGAACGCAGCCTTGCCCCAGCCTTCGTGCAGCTTGAAGCCGAACGCTTTCGGGAAGTAGAAGCTGAAACCAGCGATGTAGCCGAATACCGCACCACCGATGATCACGTTGTGGAAGTGCGCGATCACGAACAGGCTGTTGTGCAGCACGAAGTCAGCACCCGGGATGGCCAGCAGTACGCCGGTCATGCCGCCGATGGCGAAGGTCACCATGAAGCCCAGGGTCCACAGGACCTGGCTGGTGATGCGCAGACGGCCGTGGTAGATGGTGAACAGCCAGTTGAATAGCTTCACCCCCGTCGGGATGGAAATCAGCATCGTCGCCAGGCCGAAGAAGGCGTTGACGCTGGCCCCCGAACCCATGGTGAAGAAGTGGTGCAGCCACACCATGAAGCCCAGTACGGAGATTGCGCCCGATGCGTAGACCATCGAGTGGTGACCGAACAGGCGCTTGCCGGTAAAGGTCGAGATCACTTCGGAGAAGATACCGAACGCTGGCAGGATCAGGATGTACACCTCAGGGTGACCCCATGCCCAGAACAGGTTCACGTACATCATTGGATTGCCACCAAGTTCATTGGTGAAAATGTGGAAATCCAGGTAACGGTCAAGCGACAGCAGCGCCATGGTAGCGGCCAGGATCGGGAACGACGCCACGATCAGGACGTTGGCCCAGGTGCAGGTCCAGGTGAAGATCGGCATGTCCATCAGTTTCATGCCAGGGGCGCGCATTTTCAGGACGGTGGCCAGGAAGTTGACCCCCGTCAGCGTCGTCCCGAGTCCTGATAACTGTAGCGCCCAGATGTAGTAGTCCACACCCACGCCAGGGCTGTACTGGATGCCCGACAATGGCGGATACGCAACCCAACCGGTCTTGGCGAATTCGCCGACCCCCAGGGAAACGTTGATCAGCACCACGCCGGAAACCAGCAGCCAGAAGCTCAGGGAGTTCAGGAACGGGTAGGCAACGTCACGCGCACCGATCTGCAGCGGCACTGCAAGGTTCATCAGGCCGGTGAAGAAAGGCATCGCCATGAAGATGATCATGATCACACCGTGGGCGGTGAAGATCTGGTCATAGTGTTCAGGCGGCAGGTAGCCAGGCGAACCTTCGGTGGCCATGGCCAACTGGGTACGCATCATGATGGCGTCGGCAAAACCACGCAGCAGCATGACCATGGCAACGATGATGTACATCACGCCGATTTTCTTGTGGTCGACCGACGTCAGCCACTCGGTCCACAGGTAGGTCCACTTCTTGAAATAAGTGATTGCTGCAAACAGTGCCAGACCACCCAGCGCGATCATGGCGATGGTAATCATCACAATCGGCTCGTGGAACGGGACCGCATCCCAACTTAATTTACCAAACATCGTTTACTCCTCTGCCCCAGCAGTTGAATGCGAGCCCGTGTCAGAACCTTCAACCGCGGCCACTTCTTTCTTCTCGTGCTTGACCGGCTTGCCTGGCTTCATACCTTCGTACTTGTCGACGATTTTCTGAAACAGGTTCGGCTCATACGCGGAGTACAGGGCGACTGGGTTGTTCTGGCTTGGTTTGGTCAGGGCGTCGTATTCAGCTTGATCAAGCTGTTTAGGTGCGGCCTTGACTTCGGCTACCCAGGCGTTGAAATCTTCCTGGCTCGTCGAGATCGCTTTGAATTTCATGCCGGTGAAGCCAGCGCCGCTGTAGTTCGCGGAGATGCCTTCCATTTCAGCTTTTTCGTTGGCGATCAGGTGCAGTCGGGTCTGCATGCCTGCCATCGCGTAGATCTGACCGCCCAGGGCAGGGATGAAGAACGAGTTCATCACGGCGTCGGAGGTGATCCGGAAGTTAAGCGGGGTGTTCTCAGGGAAGCGAATCTGGTTAACCGTGGCGATACCCAGGTCCGGGTAGATGAACAGCCACTTCCAGTCCAGCGCGACCACTTCGATGTTGATCGGCTTGACGTCGGACTCCAGCGGACGGTACGGGTCCAGCTCGTGGGTCGACTTATAGGTGATGTAACCCAGGGCGATGATGATGAGGATCGGGACCAGCCACACCGCGATTTCGATCTTGGTGGAGTGCGACCACTTAGGCGCGTAGGTCGCGCTGGTGTTCGACGCGCGGTATTTCCAGGCGAAGGCAAAGGTCATGATGATCACAGGCACCACGACCAACAGCATCAGCAGGGTGGCAGTGATGATCAGGTTTCGTTGATCCAGACCGATCTGTCCTTTTGGGTCCATCAAGGTCCACTTGCAGCCTCCCAGCATTAACATCATGCCAAGCAGCGGCAAAAAGCCTAGTAATCGGGGGTACCTGTTTTTACTCATCTCACGACCTCTAAAGCAGCTTGCGCAATGCAGTTGGGTTTTGATCGCCAACACTTCACCCTGCCAAGGGTTGGCATTTCTCTTCGATTGAATAAGAGCCTGCCCGGCACGCCATATAACGGAGCGTTTCACGGACCTGCGGTGAGTTCTTATTCGATTTCGTGGTTAAAGGCCTTGTTACAGACCAATTCCCTTTGGTGCGGATAGTTGAAAGGCTGCCGGAACCTTGGGGTCGCACAGAGCCGTCCATCTGCCCCTCGACCGCTCCAGTGCTCAAAGATTGAGCAGCACCGGACATTCAGTGCGGGCGATTGTAGTTAGCTAGCGATGTATAAACCATGTCTTATAAAGAAATAATTTTTATCGATTACAGCAATAATCCTTCACCAATATTGCAATGGTTCGCGATCTTATCGCGTTCGATTCTCAACAAAAACCACAAAAATTGCCGTGTTATAGGGCAAACCGTCACAGCCCTTACACCCCGTAAGGCCCTGCAAAACCTATGCAACCCCCCATAAAACAAGGCATTCGGACATCACTCAAAGCCTTGTACGACGTGAGGTACGTGGCGGCGTCCAAACCACGAACTGACAGCACATCCGGGAGGCTTTTTGCAAATTTAAGCGTTGGTTTGGCGGGTCAGAAACGTCCTGCGGCGGCTTCCGTGTGACAACATGTCGCACACTGCGCGCAGCCAAAATTGTCCGGCGTCACGCTCTGTTCACAAAAGCCTACATGCAAAAACGCCCCGGCCTACCTTGAGGAAAGACCGGGGCGTTTCACTGATGGGTTCAGCCTTTGTGGCGGCGATTACGATAGATGCCCAGAGGCACCAGGATGACCGTCAGCACGAACGCCACCAGCGCCCATTGCGCCAGGGACAGGCCCAGCACCGGCGGGTATGGGGTGCTGCAGAAACCGTCGACCTGGAAGCCCAGTGGGAAGACCTTGGCCAGGGGCAGGTCGTCGACGATAGGTTGCAGTACATCGACGCCGCAGCTCACCTGCGGGAAGAACTGGGTGTACACATGGTGACCGGCCGCAGCCACCCCACCGAGAGCGCTGAGTACCACCAGGCCTTCGAACAGCGTGAGGGCGCCCTTGGTGCGCATGGCGGCACCGATGAACGCGAAGATCGCAATCAACAGCAAGGCATAGCGTTGCAGGATGCACAACGGGCACGGCGCCTCGCCCAACACCACCTGCATGTACAACGCCCCACCGATCAGCGCCAGGCAGATGATGCCCAGCAACACCAGAAAGCGCCGCTCCCTGCCTAAACGCAATTCGTCACTCATCCCCGTATCCCTTTGTTTGGTTGTGCCAATGGCCGCAAGTTTACACACAGAGAGTGGTTTAAACAGAGAGGGGTTAACAGGGGATTAATCGAGAGGAACAGAGATCCAAATGTGGGAGAGGCGAGCCCCCGCCCACATTATTTTGAACAGTGTGAACCTTCAGGTCCTATTCCAAGGCAGCCGCCGGGCCGAAGAATTCGTAGCGGCTTTGTTTCTCGGGTACGCCCAGGGCCTTGAGGTGGCGCTTGATCGCCGCCATGAAGCCTTTAGGTCCCAGGAAGTACGCGTCCAGGTCACGCTGCTCCGGCAACCATGCGGCCAGTTGCTCCTGGCTCAACAGACCGACTTTATCCGCCGCCGGGCTCACGCCATCGTCCTCGGCATAGCAATAAAAGCGCTTGAGCTGCGGGTGCTTGGCTGCCAGGCCGTCGACCCAGTCACGGAACGCATGCACCCCGCCATTGCGCGCGCAGTGGATAAAGTGCACCGGACGCTGGGTGGCCAGTGCGGCCTCCAGCATTGGCAAGGTTGGGGTGATCCCTACCCCGCCGCTGATCAGCACCAGCGGCTTATCGCTGGCCGCCAGGGTGAACTCGCCCGACGGCGGAAACAGGTCAATCGTCGCACCGACCTGCAACTGGTCATGCAGGTGATTGGAAACCCGCCCGCCGGCCTCGCGCTTGACGCTGATGCGGTATTCACCCCCATCACTCAACGCCGACAGTGAGTAGTTGCGGCGCACTTCCTCACCGTCGAGCACCAGCCTCATGCCGATGTATTGGCCCGGCGCGGCCGCGAGGATCGCCCCGTTGTCCGCCGGCGCGAAATAGAAGGAAGTGATCTCGGCGCTCTCCTCTACGCGCTTGACCACAGTGAACGCCCGCGCACCGCGCCAGCCGCCGGGGGCCTGGGCTTTCTCTGCGTAAATAGCGGCTTCGGCACCGATCAGGATGTCCGCCAGTTGGCCGTACGCGGCGCCCCAGGCATTCATCACCTCAGGGGTGGCGATCTCACTGCCCAGCACCTCGGAAATCGCCCGCAGCAAGCAAGCGCCCACGATCGGGTAATGCTCCGGCAGGATCTGCAAGGCGACGTGCTTGTTGATGATCTTCGCCACCAGGTCGCCCAGTTGGTCGAGCTGGTCGATATGCCGCGCGTACATCAATACGCCATTGGCCAAGGCGCGGGGCTGGTCACCGCTGGCCTGGTGAGCCTGGTTGAACAGCGGGCGAACCTCAGGGTACTCGGAGAGCATCATGCGGTAGAAATGGGTGATCAGCGCTTCGCCGCCGCTTTCCAGCAGGGGCACGGTGGATTTGACGATGGCACGGTCTTGGGCACTAAGCATGGGAGCCTCCTGGGCTTCTTTACTGATTGCCCTTAGCTACTCAGTATTCATGCCAACTTATAAATCCTTTAATTTCAATAAGTTGAAAATTATGTAGTCAGTATGACCTCCTACACCTTATAGTCATATGGACTACAAGGAGTCATTATGACTGCACACTCGCTGCTCACCACCCTGCTGCCGCTGGTCGCCGACCTGTCGCGGGAACTGCCCGAAGGCGAACGCTATCGACGCCTGCTGCAAGCCATGCGCGCCCTGTTGCCGTGTGATGCGGCCGCCCTGCTGCGCCTGGACGGCGAGTCGCTGGTGCCGCTGGCGGTGGATGGCTTGAGCGCGGACACCCTGGGCCGCCGCTTCAAGGTCAGCGAACATCCGCGCTTCGCCGTGTTGCTCAGCAGCCCTGGGCCCACACGCTTTGACAGTGACAGCGAATTGCCCGATCCCTACGACGGCCTGGTCGATGGCGTGCACGGCCACCTGGAAGTCCACGACTGCATGGGCTGCCCGCTGTTTGTCGACGATCTGCCCTGGGGCCTGTTGACCCTGGACGCGCTGGACACCGAACGCTTCGAACGGGTGGAACTGGACGCCCTGCAAGCCTTCGCCAGCCTCGCCGCCGCCACGGTCAACGTGGCCGAACGTATCGAACGCCTGGCGTTGCGCGCCGAAGACGAACACCAGCGCGCCGAAATCTACCGCCAGGCCAGCGGCCAGCAGCACAAGGAAATGATCGGCCAGAGCAAAACCCACAAGCGCCTGGTGGAGGAAATCAAGCTGGTGGGTGGCAGCGACCTCACGGTGCTGATCACCGGCGAAACCGGGGTGGGCAAGGAACTGGTGGCCCAGGCCATTCACGCGGCGTCGTCCCGGGCGGACAAACCGCTGATCAGCCTCAACTGCGCGGCCCTGCCGGAAACCCTGGTGGAAAGCGAGTTGTTCGGCCATGTGCGTGGCGCCTTTACGGGCGCGCTGAATGAACGGCGCGGCAAGTTCGAGCTGGCCAATGGCGGCACGCTGTTTCTGGACGAAGTGGGCGAACTGTCCCTGAGCGTGCAGGCCAAGCTGCTTCGGGTGCTGCAAAGCGGCCAGTTGCAGCGCCTGGGCTCGGACAAGGAACACCAGGTGGACGTGCGCCTGATCGCCGCCACCAACCGCGACCTCGCCGATGAAGTGCGCAACGGCCGCTACCGCGCCGACTTCTACCATCGCCTGAGCGTGTACCCGCTGCAAGTGCCGGCCCTGCGCGAGCGCGGGCGTGATGTGTTGCTGCTGGCCGGCTTCTTCCTCGAGCAGAACCGCTCACGCATGGGCCTGGGCAGCCTGCGCCTGACCAGCGATGCCCAGGCGGCGCTGCTGGCCTATAACTGGCCGGGCAATGTGCGGGAGCTGGAACATTTGATCGGCCGCAGCGCGCTGAAAGCCCTGGGTAACTGTCGCGAACGCCCGAAGATTCTGAGCCTGAGTGCCCAGGACCTGGATTTGCCCGACGTCAGCACGCCAATGATCGAAGCACCGGCAGAAGCAGCCCTGGCCGTCACCGGTGACCTGCGCCAGGCCACCGAGGACTACCAGCGCCAAGTCATCAACGCCTGCTTGGAACGCCACCAGCACAACTGGGCCAGCGCCGCCCGCGAACTGGGCCTGGACCGCGCCAACCTCGGCCGGATGGCCAAGCGTTTAGGGCTCAAATAAACCAGACAACTCGGTCAAATGTGAGAAATGCAGAAAATGTGGGAGGGAGCTTGCCCCCTCCCACACTAGACCTGCTTTGCCTGAAGGATCGGATTCACCGGCTGAGCCACCTTGGGCTTACGAAACACCAACACATTCCCCAGCATCACCAGTACCAACCCCGCCAACGCCGGCGCGGTCCACTGGTAGCCTTCGGCAAACGCCGACACATTCAGCGCCACCACCGGGAACAGCACCGTGCAATACGCCGCACGCTCCGGCCCCATGCGCCCGACCAACGTCAGGTAAGCGGTAAAACCGATCACCGACCCCGGAATCACCAGGTACCACAACGCACCGATGTACCGTGCGCTCCAGTCCATCTCAAACGGAATACCGCGCACCACGCAGTAGGTCGCCAGCATCAACGAACCATACAACATGCCCCAGGCATTCGTGGTCAGCGGCCTCAGACCGGCCTTCTGCTGCAGGCTCGAGAGCATATTGCCCGCCGAGAAACACATCGTCCCCAGCAACGCCAACCCCAACCCCAGCAAGGTCTGCGGGCTGGCGGTATGCCCCACCAGTTCCGGCCAGAACAGCAGGCCCAAGCCGGCCAAGCCCAGGCTACCGCCCATCAACACATTGCGTGCCACCCGCTGGCCGAAAAACACCCGGGCGTTCAGCGCATTCCACAGCGTGGCCGTGGAAAACACCACCGCCACCAGGCCGCTGGGGATCCATTGGCTGGCCGTGAGAAAGCACATGAAGTTGACACAAAACAGGCACAACCCCTGGGCCAGGCAGATGAGGTGCCCGCGCCGGTTCATCACCTGCAACTTGCGACTGACCAGCAGCAACGCAAACAACACCAGGGCCGCCAGGCCGAAGCGGTAGACGATGGACACGGGAATCGCCACCACGCCAAGCTGCCATTTGAGGGCGATCCAGGTGGTGCCCCAGATCAGCACGGTAAGTAGATACAGGGAAAGGTTCATAGCGGGCTCCATCGATTGAGCCACAGTGTCGCCTTCAACCCGGGCAAGGCTCTTGCACAATCTTGCGCTTTTGTCGGGCGATGGGATCACAGCGCCAGCCTCGCGGAGTAGGATGCAAGGCGTCGGAGAACACACACCATGCCAGACCTGGAATCCCTGCAAGTCTTCCAAGCCCTTAACCGCTCGCCCAACGCACGCCTGGAAGCCTGCGCCGAGCTCGGTGACGGCTTGTCCGCGGCCTTGTGGAGCAACCATCACGATTCCCAGGACTACCAGGCGCCCAGCCATCACACCTTGTCCTGCTATGTCGGTGGCGGCACCGGCACGTTTCGGCGCGACCGGCCGGGCACCAAGGGCGGCCCCGACAAGCTGTGCATACTGCCTGCCGAGCACCAATCGGCCTGGGTGATCAACGGTGAAATCCGCCTGGCCCACGTGTATTTCAGCCCGGAACAATTTGCCCTGGGCTGCGTTACCCTGCTTGATCGCGAACCGCGCGCGCTGGAACTGCGGGAAAGTACCTTCCTGGAAGACCAGCGCCTGGCCCGACGCTTCCACCAGTTGATCGCCCTCAACTGGGACGAACCCGCCGAACGCCTGCTCACCAGCAGCCTCGCCCATGAAATGCTCAGCCACACCCTGCTCAGCCAGGTGGGCGCCCGCGAAGGCCTGCGGTTGAAAGGCGGGCTGGCCGCCTACCAACGACGGTTGCTGGTGGACTACATCGACCAGCACCTGGAAGACCCCATCAGCCTTGGGCAACTGGCTGGGTTGTGCGCGTTGTCGGAGTACCATTTCGCCCGGATGTTTCGCCAGAGTTTCGGCCTGCCGCCCCATCAGTACCTGCTGGCGCGCCGGCTGACCCGCGCGCAAAACCTGCTGCGTGGCGGCGCCCTGCCGTTGGGCGAGATTGCCCTGCTGTGTGGTTTCTCCAGCGCCAGCCACTTTACCCATCGCTTCCGCCAGGCCATGGGCGCCACGCCCGGCGAATACCGTCAGGCGTTCATCTAAACCATCAGGCCCAAGGTCTTGGCCTTGGCCACCGCCTGGGTGCGCCGCTCCACGCCGAGCTTGCTGTGAATGCGCCGTGCGTGGGTCTTGACGGTGTGCAGGGAGATAAACAGGCGGTCGGCAATCTCCAGGTTGGAACTGCCGAGGGCGATCAGTTGCAGCACTTCCAGTTCGCGCTGGCTCAAGGGGTTTTCCACCGTGCCCGGGGTTGATGCCTGAGGCTCCAGGCCCAGCTCACTCAGCAGTCCCGGCGCGCGCAGACGCAATTCGCGAATCGCTTGCTGCACCTGGCAACGCGCCGCCAGCTCCAGGCCGGCTTGCAGCGAGCGGCGCGCCAAGGCCGGATCACCCAACTGCCAGGCGACTTCGCCCAGCACCAGGTGCAGTTCGATTTCCAGGCACAGCATGCCGCGCTGATGGGTGGCTTGCAGCAACGCGTGGAGCCGTTCCAGCGGTTGCTCGGCGCAGCCCAGCTTCACCTCCGCCAGCACCAACAGGTATTCAAGACGCGGGATCAGTTCCAGGGTGGCCGGCGGTGCTTGTTTGGCCTGGGGCCCACGGAAGTGACGCAGCACGCGGCGCACCGCTTCCACGGTCAATTCGGCGCGCCCCTGCTGCAACCAGAAGTGCCCGCTGACCAACAGCAGCACCGCGCGGTACACCGTGTCCGGCACCTGGCGTTGCTGCATCAGCCGCTCAGCCTCACGCAACTGGACAAAAGCCTGGGCGTAATCGCCACGGTTGGCAGCCAACAGCGCCAGGCCGAGAAAGCCGTAGAGCACGCGCTTGTCCTGGCTGTGCAGGCACATCTTCAAGCCCGTGTCGAAACACTCGGCGGCCAGGCTGTCCTGGCCCTGGCGCAAGGCCAGGTGCCCGCGTCGCAAGGCGATACGCCCCACCAAGGGGCCGGCCTTGAGCCGCTGTTCAAGCAACATGACCTGTACATTTTCCAGCAGGCTCTGGGCCCGGTACGGTGCCCCGCGCTGTTCCAGCAGTTGAGCGTGATCCAGTTCAAGCAGCGCCTCCAGCAGCAACGAACCCTGGGCGCGCGCCAGGCACAGCGCTTCGCGGTTCAGGCGTTGGGCCACGTCCAGTTCGCCGCGCAACAAGGCCTGCTGGGTCAGGCCCGACAGGCACATCAGCCGCGAGGTCCACGCGCTGTCGGGCAAGGCTTGCAGCGCCTCCAGAAAATGCAGGCGCGAGCCCTCGGCATCGCCGCTCAGATGCAGCAGCCAGCCCCATTGCGCCTGCCAGCGCGCCAACAAATACCGCTGCTGCGCCGCCGTCGGTTGCGGGGCAAACCGGGCCAGTTGATCGATGCACACCGCCGCCTGTTCGAAGCGCCCGGCAAACAGCAACGCCGCCGTCACCAGCCCCACCAGTTGTGCCGAGCCGAGCATCAATTCATCGCCATGCTGCTCATGCAGGTGCAACAGCAAGACGGCGTTCTGCTGGCGGAACAGGTCCTCGAAACTGAAATGCTGCAACAGGCTCACCGCCATTTCATATTCTTCGGCCAGCAGCGCCTGTTCGAAGGCGGCCTGCCAGTCCTGCTCGGCGCAGAACCATTGGCAGGCGCGGCGATGCCAGGAGCGTTTGGCCGGCCAGGGTTCGTTTTGCATCAGCTGCGCCAGGGGCGGAAAAACCTGCAGCCAGTCGGTGTCTTCCCACGGCTGGATAAAGGCGCCGAGCACCTGCAGATCCCTCAGGTACTGGTCACCGTCCCCCGCGCCGAACAAGTGCTCGCACAGGCCGGCGTTGAAGCGCGGCAGATGGGCCAGCACGCGCCAGGCCTCCGCCAGCTCCGGCGGCAATGTGCTGAACAGTTCGTGTTGCAGGTAGTCGAGCAAGGTCTTGTCGGGGTGCCCATCCCCCAGCAGGGCGATGCGCACGCCCGCGCACCAACCGGCGCTGAACTGCTGCACGCTGTCGACCGAATGCCCGGGGGCATGGCTGAGCAGCTGCTGGATTTCCCCAGGGCTGAAGGCCAGTTCGGCGCCACATTCGAGCAACTCATCGTCGAGCAGCAGGCGCGGCCAGTTGCACGCCGGTCGCCGTCGTGCGCCCAACCACCAGCTCAGGGCCGGGCTGCTGGCGGTGAGCAGGCGGTCGAGCAAGGCGTCGGTGTCGGGCGTGGGCAAGCGGCAAAAATCATCGAGGAACAGCCACGCCGAGGCCTGCCAGCGGCTGAGGTCGAGCAGCAAGGTGGTTTCATCGGTAAACGTCAGGCCCAGGTTTTGCGCCAGCCGCAGGCACAGGTCGAGGGGGCTGAGCACCGCGCCATTGAGGGGCAACCAGTACACCTGGCAACCCGCAGGCGCCTGCAACGCACATTCGGCGAGCAGCGCGCTCTTGCCACTGCCGCCGGGGGCGCAGAGTAATTTGACCCTGGCCTGGTCCGTCAGCAACGGCTCGGCCAGGCGTGGGCGCAGCAAATGGTGAGCGGACAGCCGGGGCATGAATCCAGGACGGTCCAGGCAGCGTGTCATGGCAGTCATTGCTGCATCCTGCTTTTTTATTGTTATGCAACCTGGTGCTTACCCTAGTCCTGTGGCGGGTGGTTGTTGAAGAAGTATTCAGCAGGGTGATTGAGGGCCATGCACAGAACCCCATGTGTACAAAACCCACTGTGGGAGGGGGCTTGCCCCCGATGAGGGACTGTCAGTCACTGGATTGGTTGACTGATACACCGCCATCGGGGGCAAGCCCCCTCCCACATTTGATTGCATTTCATATTGGGATCAGCGCACGCCTTCAGCCCTCAACGCCGCCGGGGTGTAGTCCGCTGCCTTGGCCGCAAAGCCGAACACGAAGCTGCTCTTCTCCTCGTTCTTCATGCCCAGTGCGATGTAGCGCCCGGCAATGATGTCGTACAGGGTCTCGACGGTGTAGGCCGGCACCTGGTGGTCGTAGTAGAACTGCGCATGGCCTTCGGCGACGCGCCACAGTTGGCCACGACCGTCGTAGTGATCCACCAGCGCGACTTGCCAGCTGTCTTCGTCGATGTACATGTGGCGCTTGGCGTAGATGTGCCGCTCGCTCGGCTTGACCGTGCCGACCACTTCCCACACGCGGTGCAGTTCGTAACGGGTCAGGTCCTGGTTGATATGACCGGCCTTGATGATGTCGTCGTACTTGAGCGACGGCGAATCGAGCTTGTAGCTGTTGTAGGGGATGTACATCTCTTTCTTGCCCACCAGCTTCCAGTCATAGCGGTCGGGGGCGCCGGAGAACATGTCGAAGTTGTCGGTGGTGCGCAGGCCGTCGGACGCGGTGCCCGGGCCGTCATAGGACACTTGCGGCGCGCGGCGCACGCGGCGCTGGCCGGCGTTGTAGATCCAGGCCAGGCGCGGCTCCTTCACCTGGTCGAGGGTCTCGTGCACCAGCAGCACGTTGCCCGCCAGGCGCGCCGGGGCGGTCACCGATTGCTTGAAATAGCTCAGCACGTTGGCCGCCTTGGCCTGGTCGATATCGGGAATCGCCTGGGGCACCGCCACTTCCTCCTCGAAGCGGATCGGCGTGTAGCTGCCATTGGTCTGCGGGGTGGCCTGGGTGATGATGCGGCGCAGGTTGCCACCGTGGTAGCGGGTGATGTGGTTCCACAGCACTTCCACGCCATTCTTGGGAATCGGGAACGCGTAGTACCGGTTACCGGTGAAGTTTTCCAGGCCGTTGCCGTCGTTGATCGTCTTGACGTTCAGCGCGCTGCGCTTGATCGACTCGTAGATGTCCGGTGGCAGGTTGACCGTACGGTGGCTCGGGTACACCGGGATCTTGTAGGTCTCGGGGTAGCGCTTGAACATCGCCACCTGGCCGTCGGAGAGTTTGTCCTTGTACTTGTCCACCGTGGCGGCGGTGATCACGAACAGCGGTTTTTCATTGGCGAACGGGTCGGCGAGGAAGCCCTTGCTGTCCACCGCACCGGCGTTTTTCGGGATACCGCCGGTCCACGCCGGGATCGAGCCATCGGCGTTGCCGGCTTTTTCGGCGCCGACCGGTGTCAGGGTGGTGCCCAGCTTGGCCGCCTCTTCCGGCGACACCGCCGCCATCACGTGGGAGGCCAACAGGCTGAGGGCCAATACTGCAATTGTCTTACGCATGGATTCTTGTCCTTCTTTAAGCCAAATCAGAAGTTCACGCCGAAGCTGAGGGCGAGGAAGTCGCGGTCGGTCAGGGTGTTGTAGTCGCCGCCAAAGAAGTCGGTGTAGCTGAGGCTGGCGGTGTAGGTGCTGCGATAGTCCGCATCCACGCCGACGCTGATGGCCTTGGCGCCTTTATTGAAGATCCCGTTGGGCCCGTAGCCGGCCACGTCATGGGACCAGGACAGGTTGGGCTTGAGGTTCACCCCGGCAATCGCATTGTTGTAGTCGAGGATCGCCCGCGCGCGGTAGCCCCAGGAGGTGGAGGTGACGAAACCGTCGGTGTCACCCTGGAAACCATAGGCGCCGTACACCGAGTCGCGGCCGTAACGCAGCTTGGATTTATCCTCCAGGCCGGCCACATGCACCACGGCCGCTTCGCCCACCAGGGTCAAGCGTTCAGCGCCCAGCACCTGGTCGAAGAACTGAGTCATGGTGCTTTGGATCTGGGTGATTTCCTTGCGGCGGTAGCCCTTGTTGTCGGCACCGAAGGAGGAACGGATCGGCGATGCCGCATTGCCGGCAATCGGGTTGATCAGGGCCAGGGTCAAGTCAGTGGTGTTGAGCTGCACCGGTGCATTCGGGCGGTAGCTGATCTCGCCGGTCCACGCCGTGCCGGTGGGCAAGGTGGTGGAGAAACTGGCGCCGAACAGGCGGATGTCTTCCGGATAGTCGAGGTAGTACTGGCCACGGCCGAGCATGGTGCTCTGGGCCAGGGCCGAACCGAAGCCCGCCGGAGCGGCCGCCGCGATACCACCGATGGTCGCCAGATTGGTGTTGGCGGTAATCGTGCCCACAGTCGGGGTGCGGCTGTGGTAGTTCATGAAGTACAGGCCGTACTCCGTGTCATCGCCCAGCCAGCGCAAGGCTGCACCGAATTGGCCGGAGTCCCGTGCATCGCGGTCACCGGCACGCTGCACCACCACGCCTTCGCGGGTCACCACAAAGCCTTGGCCGCGAGCCGCTGCGATCGGTTGGAGCGGTGCAATCGCCGGACTACCCACCGTGTAGTTGCCGGTGCAGCCATCCGCCGCCACGTCATTGCCAAAGAAGGTGCCGCAGTTATCCAGCACCGTCTGGTCCCACTCCAGCTGGTAGAAGCCTTCCACGGTCAGTTGGTTGGTCAGGCTCTGGGACGCAAACAACATGTTGACCGGGATCAGCCCTTCCTTGATCTCGGCACCGGGCCGACGGAACGCCGACACGTCAATCGGGTTGATGCTGTTGATGGAGTTGCCGATGAAGGTACTTTCGCCCCAACTGACCACCTGCTTGCCGGCACGCACGGTGCCCGGCAGGTCGCCCAGGGAGTAGTTGTGGTAGACGAACGCATCGAGGATCTGCGCACCGCTGGACTTGGCGCCTTCCTTGCGGTTGTGGTCGCTGATCTGCTTGAACTCGCGGTCTTCGTCCTTGAGTTCGAAGTCGTACCAGTACTTGCCGCGCACGAACACACCGGTGTCGCCGTACTTCAGCTCCAGGTCATGCAGGCCTTTGAAGATCTTGGAGAAGGTCTCACCCTTCTTGAAGTTGAGACGCCCGTCATCCCCCGTGGAAGCCTGGCCCGTGCCACCATTGACGGTGCCCACGAGCTTTTTATCGGCATCGCGCATGCCCCAGCTCGAGCCGACCGACAGCGAGGAGTCGAATTGCCCTTCGATCTCGCCGATGTTGAAGGAAACAGCCTGTGCCTGGGCACAGCAACCCAACGCAACCGCAGCGGCCAGCGCCTGTGGCGTGAAGATGGCGCGCATTGTTGTTTTTGTCATGCGTCTTCCCCGGTGAGTGACAGAAGGCCTCACCCTACTGCCGCGCATCAGGAGCGATAAGCGCACCAAGGAGGGATTCGCTCTATCGCTCGAAAGGATGACAAGCCGCTCTGGCCGGGGTGCGGGCAGCCCCATGGATTGGGTGGATGGCGGGCTATCAGGGGAATGGATGGCTTGCCCTGAAACTGTTGCGCTTTCAGTAACAGTCCTTGTCATGAATCGGGATTACTCATTTTGTAACAACCGACTATTCTTGCCTGGCTTTCAGGGCAAACAGCCCGCTTCCCCCTCGGGAAGAACAGCCAGACTTGAATGGATTGATGCCTTTTTTCAATCTGTTACCTGTGTTCACTGACGTTGATTTGTCGCTCCTTGATCCAACGTCTGACTTCAGCCGCTGCGTTTGCAGCGGCTTTTTTTTGCCTGAAATAAAACGGGGCGCCATCAGCGCCCCGTGGGATTCAAGCTTTTTCAAGCAACGATCACAGGCTGTACTTCTGCAAGTTCGCCATCATCTCCTTCAGCGCTTCGATGTTGTCGGTGGGGTGGGCTGCGCCTTCAAAGTCGCAGATCTGCGCCCAATGCGCCGCCACGTCATCGGGGGAGAACCCGGCTTCAGGGTCGAAGCCTACGCCCAGGCTGCGTTCCCAGCGGGTCTTGCCGATCCAGCCGCCACCCACCTCGAACAGCCCGGACGTTTCCTGGCACGCTTCGCTGCCCAGGTACACCACCAGCGGGCTGACCAGTTCCGGCTTGAGGCGCTCGAACACTTGCGGCGGGATCAGGCCTTCGGTCATGCGCGTACCGCCGGTAGGGGCGATCGCATTGACCAGGATGTTGTTCTTGCGCCCTTCCAGGGCCAGGGTGCGGGTCAGGCCGTACAGCCCGAGCTTGGCCATGCCGTAGTTGGACTGGCCGAAATTGCCGTAGATGCCCGAGGTGGACGCGGTGAAGATCACCCGGCCGTAGCCTTGCTCACGCAGGTGGGGCCAGGCGGCGCGGGTGACTTTGTAGGCGCCTTCGACATGCACGCGGTAAACCAGGTCCCAGTCGGCGTCGTCCATTTTGTGGAAGGTTTTATCACGCAGGATGCCGGCGTTGTTGACCACTACGTCGACGCGACCGAAAACGTCGAGGGCGTTCTGGACGATTTTGTCACCGTCGGTGACAGAGTCATGGTTGGCCTCGGCGACACCGCCCGCAGCACGAATCTCGGCGACCACCCGATCGGCGGCGGAGGCATTGGCGCCCTCGCCCTGGGTAGAACCGCCGAGGTCGTTGACCAGGACCTTGGCCCCGTGCCTGGCGAACAGCAGCGCATGGGCCCGGCCCAATCCGCCGCCGGCACCGGTGACGATCACGACCTTATCCTGGAACTGCACTGACTCACTCATACCAAACTCCGCTGGCGACAATGGGAATGGTTCGAGTGTCCGGCAACGCGCCTGCGGTCACAATAAATACGGCGGAGGCTGAATGGTGCTCGATAAGGCTGGGGGATGATGACTCGTCTCTCTGTAGGAGCGAGCTTGCTCGCGAAAAATCCCAGAGCGCCGCGCGGTGTCAGGATTCCCACGTTATCGTTGACGATTTTCGCGAGCAAGCTCGCTCCTACAGAAAAGGATTCGGGATCAGGAATAGGCCACTTGCGAGGCCGGCTGCCCGAGCCGATCACGAAAGGCCTGGTAGTGCCTGAGCACCTGCACCGGCGCCTCGATCTGCGGGTAGTGGCCGATATTGGCCAGCAACACCGTGTCGGCGTCGGGCACCAGTTGCTGGTAACGCTCGACCATATGCGCGCCGGAGATCGGGTCCACTTCGCCGTCGATCACCCGCAACGGCACTTCGCCGCGCTGCATCGCGCCGACCCAGCGATCACGCAGGCGACGGCGCTGGGGGACGTAGGCGATCAGTTTGTGCAGGATGCGCGTGCCGCCGTTGGCATTGATCAGGCTCCAGAAATCATCCAGGGCACTTTCACTGGGGCGGGTGTCGGGGCCGAATATCTGGCCGAAGCTGTCAGACAGGGCACTTCGCCCGAAGGCGCGGCCGATCATCCAGCCCAGGGGGCTGAGCAAGAGTTTTTGCACCAGCGCCAGGCGATGGGTTTCGGGGAACAACCCGCCATTGAGGAACACACAGCTGGCCATCTCAAACCGGCCTTCGTAGTGCCGGGCCAGGAGTTCCTGGGCGACGCTATCACCGTAGTCGTGGGCCAACACATGCACCGGCTGTTCCACTCGCAAGTGTTCGAGCAGGGCCTGTTGCAAGTCCGCCTGCTCCAGCAGGCAATAATCGTGGTCCAGCGGCTTGGCCGAGTCACCGAAGCCGAGCATGTCGCAGGCGATCACCAGGTGCCGCTGGGCCAGGGGTTGCCATAGGTAATGCCAGTCCCAACTGGCCGTGGGGAAGCCATGGATCAGCAGCAGCGGTTCGCCCTGCCCGGCCACCCAATAGCGAAGGGTACGGCCGCGAAAGACGAAATCCTGGCCACGCTTGCGCCAGACTCTGAGCGGGATTTCGGCGAGTGGCATCAGCGGTTATACCCTGGGTCTTGCAGGTCCAATTTGCGCAGCAAGGCCGGCCAGGCCAACGCGCCGCCCATGCCTTGGGCGCTCTTTGTGACAGCCGCCACCATCGCCTTGGCACCGGCAAGAATCTGCGGCCCGATGGCGATCAATTCGGCGCCGCCGCTCTGCGCCAGCACCTGAATATCGCAGGCGCGCTGGAAGGTGAACATCATCAGAAAGGTGTCGGCAATGGTACTGCCGCAGGTCAGCAGGCCATGGTTGTGCAGCATCAGGAAATTGCTATCCCCGAGGTCGGCCTGCAGGCGGGCTTTTTCTTCGTGGTTCAAGGCCACGCCTTCGTAGGCGTGGTAGGCCAGGCTCGACAGCACGAAGAGCGATTGCTGGCTGATGGGCAACACGCCCTGCTTCTGCGCAGCGACGGCCACACCCGCGGCCGTGTGGGTGTGCAGCACGCACGTCACATCATGGCGAACTTCATGGATGGCACTGTGGATGGTGTAGCCCGCCGGATTGATGTCGTAGGGGCTGTCCATCAGTTTGTTGCCGGCCAGGTCGACCTTGACCAGGCTCGACGCGGTGATCTCGTGGAACATCAGCCCGTAGGGGTTGATCAGGAAATCATCGGTGCCCGGCACCTTGGCCGAGATATGGGTAAAGATCAGGTCATCCCAGCCATGCAGCGCCACCAGGCGATAGCAGGCCGCCAGGTCGACGCGGGTCTGCCATTCGGCAGCGCTGACCTGGTCTTTGACATTCTGCGGCGATAGAACGGGGGCTAGGCTCACGGCGATGACCTCCTTGGCGCACTGTCTTATTGTTGTTTTTTTGTGTGATGGGCCAGTCTAGTCAGACCTCATGGCCGCCGGAGTTGCCTTGGCAGCCAGCTTGATGACCGAGCGGGTCAGTTCAGAGAATAGTTGAAGTTTGTTTAAAGCGCGTCAGAGAAGCGCCGCCAGAAAAGGCACGGCAAACAGGTTGAGCAACCCCGTCAACACCATCACCAGGCCGGCGACCGAGCCCTCTTCGCCACCCACTTCATGGGCGCGGCTGACACCCGCACCGTGGGCGCCCACGCCAAACAATGCGCCACGTGCCAGGGGTGTCCGCAGCGGCAGCCATTTGAGCAAGACACCACCGAGCATGGCGCCGAACACACCGGTGAACATCACGAACACCGCCGTCAGCTCCGGCACGCCACCCAGGTCGGAAGACACCGGCATGGCGAACGGTGTGGTGATCGAGCGCGGCACCAGCGACATCGTCACGGCGCTGTCCAACGCCAGGGCTTTTGCCAGGCCGAACGAGGTCGCGATCGACGCCACGCTGCCCGCCATCATGCCCAGCAACAACGCTGGCCAGTGCCGCGCCAGCAAGCGGCGCTGCTGCCAGATCGGCACGGCAAACGCCACAGTCACCGGGCCCAGCACCAGCATCAGCCAGTGGGTGTCGGTGGCGTATTCGGCATAGGCGGTGTGCATCGGCAAGGCCACCGCCAGCAACAGTGCCGGCACCAGGATCAGCGGCGACAGCAGGTAGCGCCCGGTACGTCGGTAGAGCCAGCGGCTGAATACGTAGGCGCCCAGGGTCAAGGCGAGCCAGAACACCGGCATCAGCTCAAGCTTCATGGCGTAACCTCCAGCGGCACACCGCTTCTACCGTAAACGCCGTGACCAGCATCACCGCCAGCGTGCTCAAGCCGATCACCAACAGGATGCGCCAGCCATCGTTGCGCAGCAGGCCACCGTAATCGAGCAGGCTCATCAGGGCCGGGATGAAGAACAGCAGCATCTCGGCCATCAACACCCCGGCGCCCAATTGCAGTGCCGCCGGTTTGACCAGGCCGCTGGCGAACGTTGCCAGCAACAGGCCCAGGCCCACCACGCCACCGGGAATGGGCCAAGCTAGCCAGCTCGCCAACTGGGTGCCCAGCAGATAAATCGCGAGCAGCACGACCAGTTCAGTCAGCAAACGGCCAAGGTGTTTGAAGGGAAAACGTTTCATGGGCTTTGGGTCCTCGCAGGCCCCCATTTTAGAGTGCGGCCTTCCATCCCCACAGCGAATTGTTAGACTGCCAGCCATTCCAAACTGGAATCAGGCCGATGGAATTCAAACAGCTGCGCAGCTTTGTCGAAGTGATCCACCGAGGGGGCTTTACCCAGGCGGGGAAAACCCTGCATATCAGCCAGTCCGCCGTCAGCAAACAGGTGGCGCAACTGGAGCAAAGCCTTGGCACACCGCTGCTCGACCGCATCGGCTCGCAGACCCGCCTGACCGCCGCCGGCCAGGTCGTACTGCAACGCGCCGAAGCCATGTTGCGCCTGCAAGCCGAACTGCTGAGCGAGCTGGACGATATGCAGCAGCTCACCCGCGGCGAGTTGCGCCTGGGCCTGCCGCTGCTGGCGGGTGACACGCTGTTCGCCGGGTTGTTTGCCGAGTACCGCCGGCGCTACCCGAACGTCACCATCCAACTGCTGGAAGGCGGTAGCCGCAATATCGAACAGGCCATCCTGAGCGGTGAGCTGGAAGTGGGCGGCAGCTTGAAACCCAATGACCCGGCGTTTGCCTGGCAAGCCTTTTGCGATGAACCCCTGGACGCACTGCTGCCGATTGACCATCCCCTGGCGGACAACGCCCAGGTGCGCCTCGAGGAATTGGCGGACACACCGTTCCTGATGTACCAGCGCAGCTTTGTGCTTAACGACCGCCTGATGCAGGCGTGTCAGCAGTTGGGTTTTACCCCGAAGGAAATCGGCCGCAGCGGCCAAGCGGATTTCCTCGCCGCCTTGGTGGCCGCCGGCCAAGGCGTGGTGCTGCTGCCCAGCGTGGTCGCCCGTGGGCTGGTGCGACCTGGGGTGGTGCGCCTGACGTTGAAGGCGCCCGACTACCTGCGCTGGGACATTGCCTTTATCTGGCGTGAGGGCGCCTACCTGTCGAAAGCCGCCCAGGCCTGGCTGGCGTTGTTACGCGAGTTTCCGGTCAAGCGCGCAGTGCAGTGACCAGCTCGGCCAGCCATGGCTCGGCGTCGGCTTCCGGGGTGACGCTTTCGCTGGCGTCCAGGCGCAGCATCGGCAGCACTTCACGCACACCCAACTCGCCGAACAGCTCGCGCATTTGCTCGCCACCGCCACAGAAGGTATCGCCGTAGCTGGCATCGCCCAGGCCGATCACTGCGCCGGGCAGGCCGCGCCAAGCGGCGGGCAGTTGGTCGCGAATGGTTGAATACAGGGGTTGCAGGTTGTCGGGCAATTCGCCCATGCCGGTGGTGGAGGTCACCGCCAGAAAGGCTTGCGGACTGAAGGCTAGTACATCCGCCAAGGTCGCACGGGGATTGTGCCAGGCCTCAAAGCCGGCCTTGTTGAGGAGGTCGGCGGCGTGGCGCGCGACTTCTTCAGCCGTGCCGTACACCGAGCCGGAAAGGATGGCGACTTTCATCAATCTGATCCTGTAGTTGAGCGAAAGCCTGGGATATTAGCAGCTGGCGCAAATATTTCGGCGCCCGCCGTGCAAGATTCAAGGCATGTCTTAAACTGCCCACTCCAACCACAAGCCATGGACCGCTCAATGATTAACGCCAAGCTGATGCAAATGGTGATCAACGCTTCCAACGACGGCATCGTCGTCGCTGAAAGAGAAGGCAAGGACAAGCCGCTGATCTACGTGAACCCTGCATTCGAACGGCTGACCGGCTACACCCTCGACGAAATCCTCTATCAGGATTGCCGCTTCCTGCAATCCGGCGACCGTGACCAGCCGGCCCTGATGGCCATCCGTGAAGCGCTGGAGAACGGCGGTGCCTGCCGGGAAACCCTGCGCAATTACCGCAAGGACGGCAGCCATTTCTGGAACGAACTGTCCCTTTCAACGGTTTACAACGCCGCGGACAAGCAGACGTATTTCGTCGGTGTACAAAAGGACGTCACGCTCCAGGTCAAGGCCCAGCAGCGTGTCGCGCAGCTGGAAAGTGAACTGGCCGAGGTCAAGGCCGAGCTGGCGGCGCTCAAAGCGACAAGCGGATTAAACAAAATTTAGAAACTGCGGCCGTAACAGCGGATAATGGCACTTTAATACCCCTCCATTGAGCAAGCACGATGCAACGCAATGCGCTTCTGACCCAGGATGAGCTGGATTTCATTCAGAGCATGCAGCACAACCCGCAACTCAACCTGCGGGATGCTTCGTCGAGCCTGACCGTCAACGGCGGTGCACAGATTCGCGACTTGCTCACCCGCCTGGCCGCCCATGACCACCTCACCATCCAGGCGCAGTTCGACAACCAGCAACTGACCTTCCCCCTGCATCTGGTAGAGGATGAGTTCAATGCGGTGCATCTGCGTTTGGGCGTGCCGAGTATTTTCGAAGACGGGCCGATGATACGCCCGTGGCGCCTGGCGCTTGAAACGCCGGTGGCGCTGGAGAACATCCGCGGTGCTGCTGGAGCCCTGCGGGTGCATGAAGTGTCATTCAAGGGTGTGCTGGTGGAGATTCGCAGCCGGATCAAGCCGCCAAAAACCTTTTCCCTGTGGTTCAGCCCGTCGGGCTACGAACGCATCGCGCTGCGCGGCTCGTTCGAGCGGGAAACGGCGCGAGGTTTGTTTGCCTACCGCTTGAGCCAAAGCGACGTGGATGAAACCGAGCGCCTGCGTCAGTTCATCCTGCACCAGCACCGCCTGGTCCACCCGCACATGCATGCCTGAAATCAGGTATCCAGCGCGCCGCTGAGAAACTGTTGCAAGCGCCGCCGCATCAAGCGACCTTCATTGCCCAGGCAGCCGATGGACGTGCCGGCCAGGCCGTCCTCGGCAAGATCCGACGCCGCACCTGCAAGCAGCAGCGGGCAATCCAGGGTCAACGCCAAGCGGTTCAAACGCCCGGCAAGATCATGGTTATGCGAGTAATTGGAGAAGAGGATCAGCGCCTGTGGGTGAGTCTTCTCGCAGACCAGCGTCAACTCGTCAAACGGCTGTCCCATGCCCAGCACCTTCACGGCCAGGTCATCCCGGCTCATCAAGAGCGCCGCCACCAGCAACTCCAACTTGCGGCACTCACCCGCCATGGCCGCCAGCAATACCCGCGGCACGGTTGAAGCACACGCCAGTTGCAGGCGCTCCAGGGCACGCACTCGCAGGAAGTTGTCGAAGAACAGCCACTCGCTGGCCTGGCCGAAACGCCCCTGATGACGCAACAGCTCATTCCACAGGGGCATCAGAATGTCCTGGAACACTACGTCGAGTGGGTAGGTCGCCAGGACCTGCCCATACACACGCTCCAGTTGACGGTCATCGAAGTCGCTGACGGCCTGCATCAGCCGCGCCTGCCACTGCGGCCATTCGCTTTCCTCGACCGCATCGCGCTGCGCACGAACGGCTTCGGCCTGCTGATCGTCGCGAGCGAGGATCTTGCCCACTTTGCTTACGGCGACGCCGCGTTCGATCCAATCGAGAATACGATGGACTGTCTGTATATCGGCCTTGGAATAGAGGCGATGCCCGCTTTCAGTGCGCGTGGGCTGTATCAGCCCATAACGGCGCTCCCAGGCACGCAGGGTGACCGGGTTGACGCCTGTCAATCTCGAGACTTCACGGATCGGAAACAGCTCATCGGAATCAGTGGAATCCAGATGCGAAACACTTTCAAGCGGAGCAGTAATCACGGGCATTTTTGACCAAAAAACCAACGTTAACTGGGCGCTCATTTAACGCCTTTACACCTGTCTTTTTCAAGTTTCCCGCTTTTCGGACCAATGTCGCTGGTGTATTCGGGTAAAACAGGAATAATCCTTGCCTGCTTTTTACGCGTCGCTGCAACACCCCGCAGCTTCGTCTGTGCGCCACCTACACGGTCCAGTGCACCCGTACATTTGGAGATACACAATGTCTACCTCTCCCGTCACCTTGATGGTTGCGCGCCGCGTGGCCAAAGGGCGCTATGAAGAACTGATGGCCTGGCTGCGCGAAGGCGAGCAATTGGCCACCGACTTCCCCGGTTACCTGGGCTCCGGCGTGCTGGCCCCACCGCCCAATGACGATGAATTCCAGATCATTTTCCGCTTCGCCGATGAGAAGACCCTGCACGCCTGGGAGTTTTCCGCTTCACGCAGTGCGTGGTTGAGCCGTGGCAGCGATTTGTTCGCCGACCCGTCCGAGCACCGTGTACGGGGCATCGATGGCTGGTTTGGCGCAGCGGGTGCCCGTCCGCCACGCTGGAAGCAGGCGGTGGCGATCTGGCTGGCGTTTTTCCCGGTGTCGCTGCTGTTCAACTTCGTCCTGGGGCCGCTGCTCAGTGAACTCGAGCTGGGGCCACGGGTGCTGGTCAGCACAATCGCACTCACGCCCTTGATGGTGTACTGGTTCATTCCGCTGTCGACCCACCTGCTGGCGAACTGGCTGCACCCAGCGCCAGCCCCGCGCAAGGCCTCCGAAGCGGCGGCGTGAGTACAGGGGCGGCCCGTCGCTGGTATGATTTGCGCCTGCCAGCGACGCGAGCCTCCCATGACTGCAACGAACGCCCCGATCCTGATCACCGGCGCCGGCCAGCGCGTCGGCCTGCATTGCGCCGAGCGCCTGCTGGACGAAGGCCAGCCGGTGATTTTCAGCTACCGCAGCGAACGCCCCGGCGTGCAGGCCCTGCGTGAGCGTGGCGCAGTCGGCGTGTTTGCCGACTTTTCCACCGAAGCCGGGATTCTCGCGTTTATCGCTGAACTGAACAGCCACACCCAAAGCCTGCGTGCGATCATCCACAACGCTTCGGCTTGGGTCGCGGAGGCGCCGGGCGACGAAAGCCGTGCCTTTACCGACATGTTCAGCGTGCACATGCTTGCGCCATACCTGATCAACCTGCATTGTTCACCCTTGCTGCAACGCTCGACACCTGCCGACATCGTGCATATCAGCGATGACGTGGTACGCAAGGGCAGCCGCCAGCACATCGCCTACTGCGCCACCAAGGCCGGGCTCGACAGCCTGACGCTGTCGTTCGCCGCGCAGTTTGCGCCGCTGATCAAGGTCAACGGCATCGCCCCGGCGATGGTGATGTTCAACGAAGGCGACGACGCGGCCTATCGCACCAAGGTGCTGGCCAAGTCGGCCCTGGGCATCGAGCCTGGCCCCGAGGTGATCTACCAGAGTGTGCGTTACCTGCTGGACAACCCCTATGTCACCGGTACCACCCTGACCGTCAACGGCGGGCGGCATATCAAGTAAGCCGTTTGTGAGGATGTTGTATGACCTTATCCCTGCCCCACCATTACCGCGAGATCCTCAAGGGCCTGGGCGAAGACCCGGAACGCGAAGGCTTGCTCGACACCCCCAAGCGCGCCGCCAAGGCCATGCAGTACCTGTGTCATGGCTATGAACAGAACCTCGAGGAAATCGTCAACGGCGCACTGTTCGCCTCCGACAACGACGAGATGGTGATCCTCAAGGACATCGAGCTGTATTCGCTGTGCGAGCATCACCTGCTGCCCTTTATCGGCAAGGCCCACGTGGCCTATATTCCGACCGGCAGGGTACTGGGCCTGTCGAAGCTGGCGCGCATCGTCGACATGTTCGCCCGGCGCCTGCAGATCCAGGAAAACCTCACCCGGCAAATCGCCGATGCCATCCAGGACGTGACCCAGGCCGCTGGCGTGGCCGTGGTGATCGAAGCCAAGCACATGTGCATGATGATGCGCGGCGTGGAAAAACAGAATTCAACCATGAACACCTCGGTGATGCTCGGCGCGTTCCGCGAGTCGAACACCACGCGCATGGAGTTCCTGCAACTGATTGGACGGAGCAAGTAGCAATGCCACAACTTCAACCAGGCATGGCGCGCATCCGGGTCAAGGACCTGTGCCTGCGCACCTTCATCGGTATCAATGAGGACGAAATCCTCAACAAGCAGGATGTGCTGATCAACCTGACCATCCTGTATGCCGCCCAGGAAGCCGTGCGCGACAACGACATCGACCACGCGCTGAACTACCGCACCATCACCAAGGCCATCATCGCCCACGTGGAAGGCAACCGCTTTGCCTTGCTGGAGCGCCTGACCCAGGAACTGCTGGATCTGGTGATGAGCAACGAATCGGTGCTGTACGCCGAAGTCGAAGTGGACAAGCCCCATGCGCTGCGCTTTGCCGAGTCGGTGTCGATTACCCTGGCGGCCAGCCGCTAACCCCTGAATTGTCAGTGAGCCCTATGAACGATCAACAACGCCTCGAACTCGAAGCCGCCGCCTTCCGCCGCCTGGTGGCGCACCTGGACAGCCGCAAGGATGTGCAGAACATCGACCTGATGAACCTCGCCGGTTTCTGCCGTAACTGCCTGTCCAAGTGGTACAAGGCCGAGGCCGACGAGCGCCAGATCGAGCTGAGCCTCGATGACGCCCGTGAAGTGGTGTACGGCATGCCGTACGCCGAGTGGAAAGCCCAATACCAGCAAGAAGCCAGCGCCGAACAACAGGCGGCGTTCGCCAAAGGAAAAACCCATGACTGATTTGAACACCCTGCGCGCCAGCCTCGACAGCGGCGCACACGTTTTTGCCGACACCCTGGCGTTTATCGCTGCCGGTTACGATTACCAGCCGCAGGCCTTCACCAACGGCGATGTGGAAAACGCTGCCGGGCAGAACGAAGGTTCGTGCAAGACCTTGGGCCTGGCGCTGCTGGAAGGCTTGAGCGACCAGGAAGCGCTGCTGGCGTTTGGCGAGCATTACCGCTCGGTGGTGGCCACGCCTGAGGGCAGTGACCATGGCAATATCCGCGCGTTGATTGCCCATGGGTTGGCAGGTGTGAAATTCGCCGCCCAGCCACTGACCCGCAAATCCTGAGTCAGATGCAGATCAAAATGTGGGAGAGGGCTTGTCCCTCCCAGATTTAAATTGCACCCATAAAAAAACCGGCCTCGTAGCCGGTTTTTTTATTTCAACAATTTAGAACGCAGCGTCCTTCAAACCGTCGAGGTAACGCTCGGCGTCCAGGGCCGCCATGCAACCGGCGCCGGCCGAGGTGATGGCCTGGCGGTAGACGTGGTCGGCCACGTCGCCGGCAGCGAAGATGCCTTCGATGTTGGTCGCGGTGGCGTTGCCTTCACGACCGCCTTGCACCACCAGGTAACCGTCTTTGGCTTCCAGCACGCCTTCGAACAACGACGTGTTCGGGGTGTGGCCGATGGCGATGAACACGCCGTCGACTTTCAGCTCGTCGAAGCTGCCGTCGTTGTTTTTCAGGCGAGCACCGGTCACACCCATGTTGTCGCCCAGGACTTCATCCAGAGTGGCGTTGAGCTTGAGGATGATCTTGCCTTCGGCGACACGGGCGTGCAGCTTGTCGATCAGGATCTTCTCGGCGCGGAACGTCTCGCGGCGGTGAACCAGGGTCACGGTGCTGGCGATGTTGGCCAGGTACAGCGCCTCTTCCACGGCCGTGTTGCCGCCACCGACCACGGCGACCGGCTTGTTGCGGTAGAAGAACCCGTCACAGGTGGCGCAAGCGGAAACACCCTTGCCCATGAACGCTTCTTCCGATGGCAGGCCCAGGTAGCGAGCGCTGGCACCGGTGGCGATGATCAGTGCATCGCAGGTGTAGACGCCGCTGTCGCCGGTCAGGCTGTAAGGCTTCTTGGAGAAGTCGACCTTGTTGATGTGATCAAACACGATCTCGGTTTCAAAGCGCTCGGCGTGCTCTTTCATACGCTCCATCAACACCGGGCCGGTCAGGCCGTGGACATCGCCCGGCCAGTTGTCGACTTCAGTGGTGGTGGTCAACTGACCGCCCGCCTGCATGCCGGTGATCAGCAGCGGCTTGAGGTTGGCCCGGGCAGCGTAGACGGCAGCGCTGTAACCGGCAGGGCCGGAACCGAGAATAATCACTCGCGAATGACGGGTATCAGACATGACTCACTCCTATCGACCGCCCGGACTACAAGACGGCTGGAATAAAAAAGGGACCACGAAGCACTTGGGGAAGGCTTTAACTCGCAGGCCCTGAAAAATAATGGGTGCAGCGTATCGAGGGGGGCAAGATTAAGGAAATACGGAATAACAATCCAGCTCATAGGCGGTCTCTATGCAGTCAGGCCGATTAATCGACGCCTTTGTTACCGTTGATGTCGTCACACCGACCACGCTTTCGCCTTGAAGGCAAAGCCGGTAAGGTCGGCGCGTTCGTCATCCTGCTCGGAGTTCTCCATGCCCGCCCCTGTTCTTTCCGGCCCGCAATACCTGCGTGAAGGCCTCAAACTGGTGCTGAGCCCCGGCCTGCGGCTGTTTGTGCTGCTGCCGCTGGCGATCAACCTGGTGCTGTTCGTCGGCTTGATCTACTTTGCCGGCCATCAGTTCAGCCTGTGGGTCGACCACTTGATGCCGACCCTGCCCGGCTGGCTGAGCTTTCTGAATTACCTGCTATGGCCGCTGTTTGTAGTGCTGGTGGTGCTGATGGTGTTTTTCACCTTCACCATGCTCGCCAATATCATCGCGGCACCGTTCAATGGCTTTCTTTCCGAGAAAGTCGAAGTGGTGGTACGGGGTACCGATGACTTCCCGGCCTTCAGCTGGGGCGAACTGATTGAAATGGTTCCGCGTACCCTGGCCCGGGAAATGCGCAAGCTGGGCTACTTCCTGCCACGGGCCATCGGCCTGTTTATCCTGTCTTTCATTCCGGTGGTCAACCTGATCGCCGCGCCACTGTGGCTGCTGTTCGGCGTGTGGATGATGGCGATCCAATACATCGACTACCCGGCCGATAACCACAAGCTGGGCTGGAACGAAATGCTCGCCTGGCTGCGCCAGAAGCGCTGGCAGAGCATGAGCTTCGGCGGCATCGTCTACCTGGTGCTGCTGGTGCCAGTGGTCAACCTGTTGATGATGCCGGCGGCAGTGGCCGGGGCGACGTTGTTCTGGGTGCGTGAACAGGGCGCCGAGGCCATGGCGACGCCGAAAGTGGCCAAGTCATAAATCCATCATCTGCATGACACAATGGCGACATGGCCCACGGCGACACTGTGGGTCATGACGACAGCTTCGCTCCACATCACTCTCATCACCGAAACCTTCCCGCCAGAGATCAACGGGGTGGCCAATACCCTTGGCCGCCTGTGCGAAGGTTTGCGCGCGCGCGGCCATCAAGTCGAACTGGTTCGCCCGCGCCAGGGCGCCGATGCAAGCCGGCCCAGCGATGATGGCTTGCTGCTCTGCCGTGGCTGGCCGCTGCCGGGTTACCCCGGCCTGCAATGGGGCCAGTCGTCGATGCACAAGTTGCTGCGCCGTTGGACACGCCAGCGCCCGGACGTGCTGTATATCGCCACTGAAGGGCCGCTGGGGCTGTCGGCGCTGCGGGCGGCACGGCGCCTGGGAATCAGTGTGGTCAGCGGTTTTCACACCAATTTCCAGCAGTACTCCAACCAGTACGGCCTGAGCCTGTTAAGCCGCATGGTCACGCACTACCTGCGCTGGTTTCATAACCGTTCGACCTTGACCCTGGTGCCCAGCGCCAGCCAACGCCTGGAACTGGAGCGTCGGCATTTCGAGCGCCTGGGGATGCTGGCGCGCGGGGTGGACAGCCAGTTATTCCACCCGGCCAAGCGTGACAACGCACTGCGGGAAAGCTGGGGCCTGGAAAACGACGATATTGCCGTGCTGCACGTGGGGCGCCTGGCCCAGGAGAAAAACCTCGGGCTGCTCAAGCGCTGCTTTGACGCGCTGCAGGCAACTTATCCACAGCGTCGGCTGAAGCTGATCATCGTCGGCGATGGCCCGCAACGCCCGATGCTCGAGCGCGACCTGCCCGACGCGGTGTTCTGTGGCACCCAGCGCGGCGAAGAACTGGCGCGGCATTACGCATCAGGGGATGTGTTCCTGTTCCCCAGCCTGACCGAAACCTTCGGCAATGTGGTGCTCGAGGCCATGGCCTCCGGGCTGGGTGTGGTGGCGTACGACCAGGCGGCGGCGACCCAGCATATCCGCCATGGTTACAACGGTGTGCTGGCCATGCCGGGTGATGAGGACGCGTTTTGCGATGCGGCCAGATGGTTGCTGGAAGACAGCGAACATTTGCGCAGGGCCCGCCTCAATGCACGCCAACATGCGAGCCGCCAGGGCTGGCCGGCGATTATCGAGCAGTTCGAGAACCAGTTACGCGATGTGTGCGCAGAACATTCGGCAGCTCCCACACTGCCTGACATTCGTTGAACGCTCTACGAATGACGTAGGCCAATTCCCCGCCCTGCCTGCCTACCCATTGAATACTGGTTTCAACGGTAGGAATCCCTCCCTGAGACTGCCTGAATCGGTACGCCACAACAGGATATTTCCGGAACGTCGAGCGAATTATCACCACTGATATGACACCTGCCGTAAGAGGGGGTGTGCCCCTGTGAAACACACTCGAACGAGGCAGGTCATTCATGCTGAAAAACTAATAGAGAGCACTATGTCGACACTGATAAATGGATCAATGGCGCTGAGATTCCAACCATTCAACCCCTCCGCATGGGCATCCCCATCAGGAAGCGGTCACAACCACCAGAACCACGCAAACACTGGCTGGAACCGCCCGCAACCTTCGCGCCCGCAAAACAACTGGCAAACGGCGCAGAATGACTGGCAACGCCCATCGCACACCCCTGACAACCGCCCGCAGTCCACACGCCCGCAAAACGCCTGGCGGCCGGCGCAGAACGACTGGCAACGCCCACCGCATAACCCTGACAACCGCCCGCAGTCCACACGCCCGCAAAACGCCTGGCGGCCGGCGCAGAACGACTGGCAACGCCCACTGCACAACCCTGACAACCGCCCACAGTCCACACACCCGCAAAACGCCTGGCAACCGGCGCAGAACGACTGGCAACGCCCGCAGCCCACTGACGGCCTCCCACGACCTGGCGGTACGCGCCCAAACCAGGAGCAATGTTCCGTCAGGCCACCTCAATGGGCACGTTCCGACCAGACGGACAGCACTTCTAGCTTTAACCAATATGGACCAAGGACAAGGCAATAAGCATTGAGGCGAATGATGGTCTGAACACAAGCGGAAGGCCGGGTACTCAATACCCGGCCTTTCGCCTGAAACAGCTAAACCTTCACGCTCAGCCGTCGATAGTGACCGCAGGCCTGGGCTCCCCCCTACACCAGGGTCGTCAACGCCTCGCGACTGAACGGCAGAATGTCGCCTTCACGACCTTCACGCACCTTCACGGCCCAATCCGGATCTACCAGCAGCGCACGGCCAACAGCGACCAGGTCGAACTCGTCGTTGTTCAAGCGCTCCAGCAGTTTTTCCAGACTGGCCGGTTGGGCGACCTTGTCGGTATTGACCATGAACTGCAGGAATTCGCCATCCAGGCCGACACTGCCCACGGTGATCGTCGGTTTACCCGTGAGTTGGCGGGTCCAGCCGGCGAGGTTGAGGTCGGAACCTTCGAACTCCGGCTCCCAGAAACGGCGGGTGGAGCAGTGGAAAATATCCACACCGGCATCAGACAACGGCTTGAGGAATTCACCCAACGCCTCGGGGGTTTGCACCAGGCGTGCGGTGTAGTCCTGCTGCTTCCATTGGGAGAAACGCAAGATGATCGGGAAGTCCGGGCCGACGGCGGCGCGGGTGGCCTGGATCAACTCGATGGCAAAGCGCGAACGGTTGGCCAGGCTGCCGCCGTATTCGTCGGTGCGCTGGTTGCTGCCTTCCCAGAAGAACTGGTCGACCAGATAGCCATGGGCGCCATGGATTTCCACGCCGTCCATGCCGATGCGCTGGGCATCCTTGGCGGCCTGGGCAAACGCGGCAATCACCTCCTTGATGTCCTGGGCGGTCATGCCGTGGACGACCACGTTGCCATCCTTGAGTTTTTCCATCGGGCCGTAGGCCGGCACACTGGCGTCAGGCTCGGTACCGATGCGGCGCACACTGCCCACGTGCCAGAGTTGCGGGACAATCTTGCCACCTTCGGCGTGCACGGCATCGACGACCTTCTTCCAACCGGCCAGCGCCGCCTCGCCGTAGAAATGCGGGACATTCGGGTAGCCATTGGAGGCCGGGTGACCGACCACGGTGCCTTCGGTAATGATCAGGCCCACGCCGGCAGCGGCACGGCGGCGGTAGTACTCGATGACCTTGGAATCAGGCACGCCACCTGGGGAAAACGAACGGGTCATCGGCGCCATGACCACACGGGTCGACAGCTGCAGTGCACCGAGCTGGAACGGTTTGAACAGGGCTTGGACAGGCATGGGAGCACTCCGCGGAAAACGAGGTTTATGATACGGATAATATGGGGAGTGCAGCGTGCCGAATAGCACTATTGATTTGGGTGATTAAGGGGTATGAAAGCAGCGGCTAGCTGCAGGTTTAAAGCTGCAAGAGCCGCGCATGTGCTTCTACTTGCAGCTTCAAGCTTACAACTTGAAGCTGCACCGGCAGGTGTTCAACTCAGGGCTTTTTCGATGGCCTGCACGACCGTCGGATCATCCGGTGCAGTGCGCGGCGAGAATCGCGCGAGGACCCGGCCATCCTTGCCCAGCAGGAATTTCTCGAAATTCCAGGTGATATCCCCTGGAAACTCTGCACCCTCGCCCGCCAGCAAACGGTACAGTTGGTGACGCTCAGGGCCGTTCACATCGAGCTTGCTGCCCAGGGGGAAGGTCACGCCGTAGTTCAGGCTGCAGAACTCGCGGATTTCTTCCTCGGTGCCCGGTTCCTGGCCTGCAAACTGGTTGCACGGCAGGCCAAGCACGGTAAAACCCTGGTCCTTGTACTGCTGATAGAGGTTTTCCAACGCAGCGTACTGCGGGGTCAAGCCACATTTGGAGGCTACGTTGACCACCAGCACAACGTGCCCCTTGAAGGGCGCCAGCGGCAGCTCTTGTCCGTCCAAAGCTTTGAGTTTCAGGTCGTGGAAAGCACTCATGACGAACTCCAGATTTCCCATGTTCTTAGCAAAGCAGCGCTTCGAGATTACAACCCGCAAGCCTGCAATCATAGACGCCGATTGCAAAACTCGCCTGCGGATTACTGAGCGGTCGGCCACGGCAGAATAGGAATCGCCGTCACCGCGTTCTGCGGGCTGCCTTCGATCAAGCGGTCACTGTAGACCAGGTACACCAGGGTATTGCGCTTCTTGTCGAGGAAACGCACCACCTGCATGGTCTTGAACACCAGCGAGGTGCGCTCCTTGAACACTTCGTCGCCGTCCTTGAGCTCGCCCTTGAAGCGAATCGGGCCGACCTGACGGCAGGCGATCGAGGCTTCGGCACGGTCTTCGGCCAGGCCCAGGCCGCCTTTCACGCCACCGGTCTTGGCGCGCGACAAATAGCAGGTCACGCCGTCGACCTTGGGGTCATCGAACGCTTCGACCACAATCCGGTCGTTGGGGCCGACGAACTTGAACACCGTCGACACCTGGCCAACTTCTTCGGCCGAAGCCAGCAGCGGCAGGGCCAGCAGCAGGCCGAGCAATCCCTTCATCACGCGCATCGTGTATTCCCTTTGTTTAGACCAGGATCAGGTTATCGCGGTGAACCAGTTCCGGCTCCGCCATGTAACCCAAGAGTCCGACAATCGCGTCAGACGATTGTCCGATGATTTTCTGCGCTTCCAGGGCGCTGTAGTTGGCCAGGCCCCGGGCGATCTCACGACCGTCGGGCGCCAAGCACACCACCATCTCGCCACGGCGGAAGCTGCCCTGCACCAACTTGACGCCCACCGGCAGCAGGCTCTTGTTGCCCTGGGACAACGCCGACACCGCGCCATCGTCGAGCACCAGGGTGCCACGGGTTTGCAGGTGCCCGGCCAGCCATTGCTTGCGCGCCGCGAGCATGCCGCGTTCGGGCGACAGCAGCGTACCGATGCGCTCACCCGCCTTGAGGCGATCCAGCACACGCTCCAGGCGCCCACCGACGATGATGGTGTGGGCCCCGGAACGTGCTGCCAGGCGTGCTGCGCGCAACTTGGTCTGCATGCCGCCACGCCCCAGGGCGCCGCCGACGCTGCCGGCCACGGCGTCGAGCGCCGGATCATCGGCGCGCGCTTCGTAGATCAGTTGGGCATCGGGGTTATGGCGTGGGTCAGCGTCGAACATGCCGTCGCGGTCAGTGAGGATCACCAGCAGGTCGGCCTCCACCAGGTTGGCCACCAGCGCGGCCAGGGTGTCGTTGTCGCCGAAACGGATTTCGTCGGTGACCACGGTGTCATTCTCGTTGATCACCGGGATGACCTTGAGCTCCACCAGCGCACGCAAGGTGCTGCGGGCGTTGAGGTAGCGCTTGCGGTCGGACAGGTCGTCGTGGGTCAGCAGGATCTGCGCCGTGTGGCGGCCGTGCTCGGCAAAGCTGGATTCCCAGGCTTGCACCAGGCCCATCTGGCCGATGGCGGCGGCGGCTTGCAGCTCATGCATCGCGCTGGGTCGCGCGGTCCAGCCGAGGCGGCTCATCCCGGCGGCAACTGCCCCGGACGACACCAGCACCAACTCGACACCTGCTTCATGCAAGGCCACCATCTGCTCGACCCAGACGCTCATGGCTGCACGATCCAGGCCTTTGCCATCTGCCGTCAGCAGCGCACTTCCGATCTTTACGACCCAGCGCTGCGCACCTGTCACTTTGCTCCGCATCATCTTCAACCTTAGATTGAGGGCCGCGCGACCCAGCGCCGCCCATAACGTTATACCCGGATACCAAAACGCCGCTCCTGGGAGCGGCGTTCAAGTTTATCGCAACGGATCAGTCGCGCACGTAAATGATTTCCGGACCGTCTTCGTCATCCACGTCTTCTTCGTCCCAATCATCGTCGCCAATGTCATGGACCGACTTCACGCCGCTGCGGCGCAGGGCACGCTGGTCGTCCAGGGCTTGCAACTGGGCACGGGCCTCGTCTTCGATCTGCTGATCGAGTTCGGCGAGTTCGGCCTTGAATACCGGGTCGGCCGCCAGACGGTCGGCACGGTCTTCCAGGTAGCGCATGATGTCGCGGGTCAGGCGCTCGGTGCCTTCTTTGGCGATCGCCGAGATCACGTAGACCGGACCGGTCCATTCCAGGCGATCGACGATTTCCTTGACGCGCTCCTCGTGCTCTTCCTCGAGGATCTGGTCGCACTTGTTCAGCACCAACCAGCGATCACGCTCGGCCAGGGCCGGGCTGAACTTGGTCAGTTCGCTGACGATCACTTCGGCGGCGTCCGGTGCACTGGTGTCATCCAAGGGCGCCATGTCGACGAGGTGCAGCAGCAAACGGGTGCGGGACAAATGCTTGAGGAAGCGAATCCCCAGGCCTGCGCCGTCGGAAGCCCCTTCGATCAGGCCGGGAATGTCGGCGATCACAAAGCTTTTCCAGCGGTCGACGCTGACCACGCCCAGGTTTGGCACCAGGGTGGTGAACGGGTAGTCGGCGACTTTCGGCTTGGCGGCCGACACCGAGCGGATGAAGGTACTTTTGCCGGCGTTCGGCAGGCCCAGCAGGCCCACGTCAGCCAGTACTTTCATTTCCAGCTTCAGGTCACGCTGCTCGCCAGGCTTGCCCGGCGTGGTCTGGCGCGGTGCACGGTTGGTACTGGACTTGAATCGGGTGTTACCCAGACCGTGCCAGCCGCCCTGTACAACCATCAGTTTCTGGCCGGCCTTGGTCAGGTCGCCAATCACTTCCTGGGTCGCGGAGTCGATGATCGTGGTGCCGACCGGTACGCGCAGTACCAGGTCTTCGCCTTTTTTACCGGTGCAGTCTGTGCTGCCGCCGTTGGAGCCACGCTCGGCATCGAAATGCCGGGTGTAACGGTAGTCCACCAGGGTGTTGAGGTTTTCGTCGGCCATCATGTAGATGGAACCGCCGTCACCGCCGTCACCGCCGTTGGGGCCACCGTTTTCGATGAATTTTTCGCGACGGAAACTCATGCAACCGTTACCGCCGTCGCCTGCTTTTACTCGGATGGAAACTTCATCAACGAACTTCATAACAAAACGCCTCTCGCCGCACGGACGAGCTTAAGAAACCAAGACATAAGACTCTTGCAAAAATGAGCGCAGCGACCTCAATCAACAGCCGCAAATCCAGCTGCTTGAGCCCATTACAAACAGCTTTGCAAGAGACTCACTCCACAAACGAAAAAGCCCCGTCGCAAGACAGGGCTTTTCCAGCGATCGCGCAATTAAGCGGCGACAACGCTCACGTAACGGCGGTTGAACGCGCCTTTTACTTCAAACTTGATCACGCCTTCGATTTTCGCGAAGAGGGTGTGATCTTTACCCATGCCAACACCGTAACCGGCGTGGAATTGGGTGCCGCGCTGACGCACGATGATGTTGCCCGGAATGATTTTCTGGCCGCCATACATCTTAACGCCAAGGCGTTTGGCTTCTGAGTCGCGACCGTTACGGGTACTACCACCAGCTTTTTTGTGTGCCATGAGTCAATTCTCCTAGTGAGGAATTAGGCTGAAATTAAGCCTGAATACCGGTGATTTTGATCTCGGTGTACCACTGGCGGTGGCCCATACGCTTCATGTGGTGCTTACGACGACGGAACTTGATGATGCGGACTTTATCGTGACGACCTTGGGAGATCACTTCAGCCACAACGGTAGCGCCAGCAACAACTGGAGCGCCGATGTTCACGTCATCGCCATTGGCGACCAACAGAACGCGATCAAAGGTAACGGATTCGCCGGTAGCGATTTCCAGTTTTTCGATCTTCAGGTATTCACCTGGGGCGACCTTGTATTGCTTGCCACCAGTAACAATTACTGCGTACGACATGGTATTTCTCCGATAATCCTGCTCACCCAGCGCTTTATAAGAAGAGGTATTGGCTGGCATGGCTGCATGGGATGGACGTCCCGAATGCAATTGCGTAAGGCAGGTGCTGCCCAGGAAGTTCAGGGTGCGCGATTGTACGCAAGGTAAATGGGTGTTGCAAGTGGCCGTCTATCGCGCCTTGACACCCGGGGGTCAGGGTCCTAGCATGCCGCGCAACCCTTCTGGAGCGACTGTCGCTGATGCAACCCCAAGCTTTCTACCGCGCGGTCGCGGACGATTTTAGCGCCGTCGACGGCATCATCAAGCAGCAGCTGACGTCTAAAGTGCCGCTGGTCTCCAAAATTGGCGACTACATTACGTCGGCGGGCGGTAAACGCCTGCGTCCTTTATTAGTGCTGCTGTGTGGCAAGGCCCTGGGCCGCGAAGGCGATGACCTGCGCCTGCTGGCCGCCACCATCGAATTCCTGCACACCGCGACCCTGCTGCATGACGACGTGGTCGACATGTCCGGCATGCGCCGTGGCCGCGAGACCGCCAATGCGATGTGGGGCAATGCCCCGAGCGTGCTGGTGGGCGACTTCCTGTACTCGCGCTCGTTCGAAATGATGGTCGAGCTGGGCTCGATGCCGGTGATGAAGATTCTTTCCCAGGCCACGCGCATCATCGCTGAAGGCGAAGTGCTGCAGCTGTCCAAGGTTCGCGACGCCAGCACCACCGAAGAAACCTATATGGAAGTGATTCGCGGCAAGACCGCGATGCTCTTCGAAGCCTCCACACACAGTGCCGCCGCGCTCTGTGGCGCGACCGCCGAGCAGGCCGAAGCCCTGCGGACCTTCGGTGATCACCTGGGCGTGGCATTCCAGCTGGTGGACGACCTGCTCGACTACCGTGGCGATGCAGAAACCCTGGGCAAGAACGTCGGCGACGACCTGGCCGAAGGCAAACCGACCTTGCCGCTGATCTACACCATGCGCGAAGGCACGCCGGAACAGGCGGCCCTGGTGCGCAAGGCGATCCAGAAAGGCGGGATCGAAGACCTGGAGGCCATCCGCGCTGCCGTGGAAGCGTCCGGTTCCCTGGAGTACACCGCGCAACTGGCGCGTGACTACGTGGCCCGTGCGATCCAGTGCCTGCAAGCCCTGCCGGCCAGCGAGTACCGGGATGCCCTGGTTGAGCTGAGTGAGTTTGCGGTCGCGCGTACTCACTAAAACATACCTGCAAGACCAATGTGTGAGGGGGCTTGCTCCCGATAGCGGTGGATCAGCCGGTCGATGTATCGACTGGAACACCGTCATCGGGGGCACGCCCCCTCCCACATTTGGATTTCATACAGCCTGCAACATCACAAAACCCTATATAATGTGCGACTTTTAGTCATCCCTGAATCTCAAGGAGCTTTAGTGAGCACGTTGCCACCCTGCCCGAAATGCAATTCCGAATACACCTATGAAGACGGCGCCCAGCTGATCTGCCCGGAATGCGCCCATGAGTGGTCCGCCAATGGCGAGGCCGAAGTGGCCGGCGATGAAACCGTGAAGAAAGACTCTGTGGGCAACGTCCTGCAGGACGGCGACACCATCACCGTGATCAAAGACCTCAAGGTCAAGGGTACGTCCCTGGTCGTGAAGGTCGGCACCAAGGTCAAGAACATCCGCCTGTGCGACGGCGACCACGATATCGATTGCAAGATCGACGGTATCGGCCCGATGAAACTCAAGTCCGAGTTCGTGCGCAAAGTCTGAACCTGCTGCATCCATCCCGCGCCCGCGCGGGATGGCGTTTTGCCCTCCCCGTTGACCCCTCGCAATATCCACACAGAAAAACCAGGAAACTGCCAATAGGCACTTGCTATTCTACGAATAAGAATTATTCTCATTGAAACCCATCAAGGAGATGTACCCATGACTTATTTGATAGATGCCTGGCTCGACCGCCCACACCCTTACCTGCGCATCCTTCATCGGGAAACCGGCGAAGTCTGTGCGGTGCTGGAAGAAGAAGCGCTGAATGAATTGCAGGATCAGGGTGACCTGGACGTCAACGGCCTGAGTTCGAGTGAACCAGGAGTGCTCAAGGAAGTGGTGCGTAATCTGTTTCTGTTCTGCTATGCCCGAGCGTTGCGCCCGGCGACGGAGCTCAATGGCAAGTTCCATCCATGAACACACCGGCAAAACACTGTGGGAACGAACGACCCCGTTCCCACAGGTAACCAGCAAGTCTTACAGAACGTCGAGCAGTTCGACGTCGAATACCAGCACGCTGTGCGGCGGAATGCTGCCAACGCCTTGAGCGCCGTAAGCCAACTCGCTCGGCACGTACAGGCGCCATTTGCTGCCGGCATTCATCAGTTGCAGGGCTTCGGTCCAGCCGGCGATCACGCCGCCTACCGGGAATTCTGCAGGCTGGCCACGCTCGTAGGAGCTGTCGAACACAGTGCCGTCGATCAAGGTGCCGTGGTAGTGAGTACGAACCTGGTCTTCACGGGTCGGCTTGGCGCCGTCACCAGCGGTCAGCACTTCAAATTGCAGGCCGGAAGCCAGGGTGGTGATGCCATCACGCTTGGCGTTTTCAGCCAGGAACGCCAGGCCAGCGCCGGCAGCGGCTTCAGCCTTGGCAGCGGCCTCGGCTTGCATGATTTCGCGGATGACCTTGAAGCTGGCGGCCATTTGCTCCTGGTCAACACGGCTTGGTTTGCCGGCGAATGCATCGGTCAGGCCAGCCAGGATCGCGTCCAGGCTCACACCCGGTGGTGGGTTGTCGCGCAGTTGGTCGCCCAACTGACGGCCGATACCGTAGCTGACGCGGGTTTCGTCGGTGGACAGATTAACTTCGGACATGAAGAGGCTCCGCTGTAGGGCAGCACTGGAAACAGTGATGTGCGCGCCGCCCTGAACTAAAAGGGCCAGCAGACTAGCACACAAGACCTGCTGGTGATGAGCCCCCCACCGCGGCACGGCACCGGGATCGCGACCCTTCGTCGCACGCGCAATAAAAGCGCTTCAGATTCAACCCTCCCCGCCGATACAGCGCTACACACTTTGGCTGGCTCAAACAACAACACCGTCCAGCAGACAAAAAATCACCTTCGCGGAGCATTCGATGAACAGCTGGTTCGGTAACATCAGCGTCAACCTCAAACTGGGCCTGGGCTTCGGCCTGGTACTGGTTCTCACCTCAATCCTGGCCTTCACCGGCTGGACCAGCCTGGGCAGCCTGATCGACCGTAGTAACTGGATGAGCGATATCACCCAGCTCAACGCGTCGCTGACCAAACTGCGCATCGTGCGCCTGCAATACATGTTGGCCAACGGTGATGAAGCCGTGGCGCAGAACGTGCAGACCAGCCTGGATGCCTTTGCTGCCCAGCAACAGAAACTCCTGGACAGCTTCAAGAGCCCGGAAAACGTCAAGCTGCTCAACGAGCAGAAAGCCATCATCACGGCTTATCAGCAATCCCTGAACAAAATGCGTGAGGCTTACCGTAACGGCAACGCTGCTCGCCAGGTCATGGGGGACAAGGCCGATATCGCCAACGCCCAGATCGATGCGCTGGACACCAGCGTGCAGCAGATACCCGACAGCCCGGAGCGCTTCACTCAGTTCCAGGCGGTGACCAACGCCAAGCAGGCGTTCCAGTTGGCCCGCTACGAAGTGCGTGGCTACACCAACAACGTCAACCCGGACACCGAAGCCCGCGCTGCGGCACAAATCGAGAAAGCCATCGGCGGCTTGAAAGGCCTCAGTGTCGCATTCGGCGCCAGCCAGCAAAGCGCGCTGAGCGCCCTGGAAACCGCCCTGGGCGCCTATCGCACAGCCGTTCAAAACTACAAGACGGCCAACGCCAATATCGTGGCTGCCCGTGCCGAAATGACCACCCAAGGCGCCGATATCGTCACCATCAGCGACAAGCTCTACGACATCCAGCTGGATCGTCGCGACGCCGAAAGTGCCCAGGCCCGTAGCCTGCAGTTGATCAGCACGCTGCTGGCACTGCTGGTCGGTATCATCGCGGCACTGGTGATCACCCGCCAGATCACCCGTCCACTGCAGGAAACCCTGGCTGTGGTTGAGCGCATCGCCTCCGGCGACCTGAGCCACAATATCCAGGTCACCCGTCGCGATGAACTGGGCGTACTGCAACAAGGCATCCAGCGCATGGGCACCACCTTGCGTGAACTGATCAGCGGGATTCGCGACGGCGTGACCCAGATCGCCAGTGCCGCCGAAGAGTTGTCGGCCGTCACCGAGCAGACCAGCGCCGGTGTGAACAGCCAGAAGATCGAGACCGATCAGGTCGCCACGGCAATGCACGAAATGACCGCCACCGTGCAGGAAGTCGCACGCAACGCCGAGCAAGCCTCTCTGGCTGCCGCAGACGCTGACGGCCAGGCCCGCGCAGGCGATAAAGTGGTAGCCGAGGCCATCGCCCAGATCGAACGCCTGGCCGCCGAAGTGGAACGTTCCACCGATGCCATGGCGCACCTGCAACAAGAGAGCAACAAGATCGGCAGCGTGATGGACGTGATCAAGGCGGTGGCCGAACAGACCAACCTGCTCGCGCTCAACGCAGCGATCGAAGCGGCGCGTGCCGGTGAAGCCGGTCGTGGCTTTGCCGTGGTCGCCGACGAAGTGCGTGGCCTGGCCCAGCGCACGCAGAAATCCACCGAGGAAATCGAAGGCCTGGTCGCCGGTTTGCAGAACGGCACCCAGCAAGTCGCCAACGTGATGAACAACAGCCGCAGCCTCACCGACAGCAGTGTCGAACTGACGCGCAAGGCCGGTGTGTCCCTGGAAAACATCACCCGCACGGTGTCGAACATCCAGTCCATGAACCAGCAGATCGCCGCCGCTGCCGAACAACAAAGCGCCGTGGCCGAAGAGATCAGCCGCAGCATCGTGAATGTGCGTGATGTGTCCGAGCAGACCGCCACCGCGAGCAATGAAACGGCGAAATCGAGCGTGGAACTGGCGCGTTTGGGTAGCCAGTTGCAGCAGATGGTCAGTCACTTCCGGGTGTAAGAAATCAAAAAGCCGCCTCGGCATATACCGAGGCGGCTCCACCTCTCAGACGTTAGCAGTCATCGAAGCTGTCCCGCAGGAACTTCCATACGTGATAAGCACGTAGGCAGTTCACTACGAGGTTCCATGTACGTCGTGCAAACCTAGACATACTCGGCCCTCCGTGAGTTGGGCCTTACCTCCAGCACACTTACCGGAACATGTGGGCCTTAGGATGCTGGTCATAGCTTCCGATGAGGCGGCCGGGCTTTGGTTCCTCCCGCATAAATCCGGCACGGATTACTAGCCCGTGGCGTTCGGTCCATAATTCCGCGCGCATACCCAGCCACCTACAAAACGACATACTTGGAACGGGGTGATACTAACCAACATCCTCATCGAAGGTGTGACGGGAGATGAGAAAACCCTCCGCGGAGGTCCGCTAATTTATTGCCAATTCTTGCCACCGTTTTTTATAACATTCAGTGAAATGCGTGAAAACCGTCGGCCTTGGCCAGTCCTTGCGGGGCGCGACAATCGGCAGTAGTATTCTTCTCGCTGGTCATAGCTTCCGCTGAATATGCAACCCCAGCTACTAACCGGGATTGCAATAAAAAACCGCCTACCAAGGCGGTTTTTTATTGCCTGCGATTTACCTCTCAGCCCTCACCTTCCTCAACAAACACCACCCGATTCCCAAACGGATCCTTGATGCTCATCTCCCGCGATCCCCAAGGCGTTTCCTCAACCCCAGGCTTGGCGTAACGGTAATCCTTGCCCGCCAACTGCTGCTGATACGTGTCCACCCCTTGCGCCTGGATCCGCACCGCCGCGCCCGGCGAAGCATCGCCATGATGTTCGGACAGGTGCAGCACACAATCGCCCAGCGAAACCTGCAGATAGAGTGGATAGTTCGCCTCGAAACGATGCTGCCAATCGACCTTGAACCCCAGAAAGTCGACGTAGAACTCCAAGGCCTTGGCCTCATCGAAAATCCGCAGGATGGGGGTGACTTTTCCTAAGTGCATGACAATCGCTCCGTGTATGAAAGCGCCCACTATAGAGTCGAAAACCCACCACGCAAATCCCCACTGCGCGCCAGGAAGCGCCCCGGTCGCTGACCGTTCGCTTGGCCATCGCTGTAGCTCAATACGCCGTTGACCCACACGCCGTCAATGCCTTGCGCCGCCCGCTGTGGCTCATTGAAATCCGCCACATCCCGCACCCGCAACGGGTCGAACAACACCAGGTCGGCCCAGTGCCCTTCACGAATTTCACCACGCTCGGATAACCCAAAACGCGCTGCCGACAAGCCGGTCATCTTGTGCACGGCGGTGTGCAACGGGAACAACCCGACATCCCGGCTGAAATGTCCCAGCACCCGTGGAAACGCCCCCCACAAGCGTGGGTGTGGAAACGGATCTTCGGGCAACCCATCAGACCCCACCATCGACAATGGATGCGCAAGGATGCGTCGCACATCCGCTTCATCCATCCCGTAGTACACCGCCCCCGCAGGCTGTAGACGACGAGCGGCGTCCATCAACGAGACGTCCCATTCGCCGGCAATGTCCTGCAAGTCGCGCCCTCCCACTTCCGGGTGCGGCGTCGACCAGGTAATCGTGATGCGAAACGCTTCGGTCACCTGCTTGAGGTCCAGGGTCGAAGAACTGGCCGCGTAGGGATAACAATCACACCCCACCGGGTGGGTGTTCGCCGCTGATTCCAACGCTGCCAACAGCTGCGGACTACGCCCCCAGTTCCCCGCGCCCGCACATTTGAGGTGGGAAATAATCACCGGTACCTGTGCGTGCCGGCCGATCAGAAAAGCCTCGTCCATGGCCTCCAGCACCGGTTCGAATTCGCTGCGCAAATGGGTGGTGTAAACCGCACCGAAGGCCGTGAGTTCTTCACTCAGTTGCAGCACCTCATCGGTCTCGGCATTGAACGCGCTGGCGTAGGCCAGGCCGGTGGATAAACCGAGGGCGCCGGCCTCGAGACTCTCGTGCAACTGCACACGCATGGCGGCGATTTCATCCGGTGTGGCGGTGCGATGCAGGTCGTCCATGTGGTTACTGCGCAGCGCCGTGTGACCGATCAATGCCGCGACGTTGACCGCTGGATGAGCGCTTTCAACGGCGCTGCGATAGTCGCTGAACCGGGGATAAACAAACGCCGCAGCGCTGCCCAACAAGTTCATCGGGTCCGGCGGATCGCTGCGCAAACTCACCGGTGAGGCGCTGATGCCACAGTTGCCGACAATCACAGTGGTCACACCCTGGCTGAGCTTGGGCAGCATCTGCGGCTGGCGGATGACCACCGTGTCGTCGTGGGTGTGGACATCGATAAAGCCTGGCGCCAGTACACGGCCAGTCCCATCGATTTCATGCAAGGCCACCGCCGTCGACAAGTCACCGATCGTCTCGATGCGCCCGTCACGCAGCCCCACATCGGCGACAAACCCTTCGGTGTTGCTGCCATCGATGATCAGCGCCTGGCGAATCAGCGTGTCGTACGTCATGTCAATCTCCAAGCGGCAGGCGGTCAGGGCCGCCGCGATAATCGTCGAGGGCCAGCTTGATCCGGCGCAAGCGTTCCTGGTTGTCGTCGGGCAGGGCCAGCGCCAGTTCGGTGGCGAGCAGGTCGATGGCCAGCAGCATGCCGTAGCGCGCCGCCGTGGGTTTGTAGATAAAACTGGTTTCGGCCGGTTGCAGCGGCAGCAGCACATCCGCCAACTGCGCCAGGGGTGAGTCGGCCAGGGTGATGGCGACGATGCGCGCGTCGTAGTTGCGTGCCAGCGCCACCACATCGAGCAACTCAGGGGTGAGGCCCGTGAGCGAGCAGACAATCAGCGCGTGTTCCGGCCCCAGGGTTGCCGCCGTGACACGCATCATCACCGGGTCGTGGCTGGCGGCAATCGGGTAGCCCAGGCGAACCAGGCGCACCTGCAATTCATCGCTGCACAAACTCGACGGCCCGCCCATGCCGAACGCGTGGATCATCCGCGCCTTGCCCAGCAGGTTGACCGCATCGACAAAGCTGGCCTGGTTGAAACCCGACAAGTGCTGGCGCAACGTCGCTTCGATATCGCCGAGAATCTGCCGATGAAATGCCGACTGTTCAGGCAGCCCTGCCGGGTCCAGGAAGCGGCTGCCGACGCCGCTGGCCTGGGCCAGTTGCAGGCGCAGGTCGCGCAAATCCCGGCAACCGACACTGCGGGCAAACCGCGACAACGTCGCGGTACTGACCTCGGCCCGTTGGGACAGCTCTTCCAGGCTGGCCGAGGCGGCAAAGCCCACATCCTCCAGCATCAGCCTGGCGATACGCCCTTCGCCGGCGCTGAAGGAATCCTGACGGGCGCGGATCTGGTAGAGGATGTCCATGAAGGCTCCGGGTTACAAAATACAGGACAGACCGTAAGTCAGACCGAAGGCAACCACAGAGATCAGCGTCTCCAATACGGTCCAGGTCTTGAAGGTCTGGATCACCGTCATATTGAAGTATTCCTTGATCAGCCAGAAGCCGCCGTCGTTAACGTGGGAAAAGATCACCGAACCCGCGCCAGTCGCCAACACCAGCAATTCCGGGTGTGGATAACCCAGGCCCAGGGCGACCGGCGCAACCACGCCGGATGCGGTAGTCATGGCCACCGTGGCCGAACCTGTGGCGATGCGCATCAAGGCCGCAAACAGCCACCCCATCACCAGCGGCGACAACTGAAACGCGTGGGCCAGGCCGAGGATCTCATGAGTGACGCCTGCATCCACGAGGATCCGGTTCAGGCCACCGCCCGCGCCCACCAGCAAGGTGATGCTCGCGGTCGGCGCCAGGCATTCATTGGTGAACCTGAGGATCGACTCACGGTTGAAGCCCTGCGCCAGGCCCAGGGTCCAGAAACTCACCAGGGTTGCCACTAGCAGCGCAATCACCGAGTTGCCGATAAACAGCAGAAACTGATTGAAGCCGCTGCCCGGGGTGGAGATCACGTTGGCCCAACCGCCGATCATCATCAGCACCACCGGCAACAGGATGGTGCCCATGGTCAGCGTAAAGCTCGGCAAACGCTCACGAGGTTCACGCTCGATAAACTGGCGTTCCAGCGGGTTTTCCGCCGGCAGGTGAATACGCGGCACGATGAATTTGGCGTACACCGGGCCGGCGATGATCGCCGTGGGTATACCGATGAGGATCGCATAGAGCACGGTCTGCCCCACCGACGCGTTATACGCCAGCACGGCCATCATCGCCGCCGGGTGCGGCGGCACCAGCGCATGCACCACCGACAGGCCGGCAACCATCGGCAGGCCGACCATCAGGATCGACACCCCCACGCGCCGCGCCACGGTAAAGGCGATTGGCACCAGCAGCACAAAGCCCACTTCGAAAAACAGCGGCAGCCCCACCAGGAAGGCGATGCACACCATGGCCCAATGGGCATTACGTTCGCCGAAACGGTTGATCAGGGTGCGCGCCACCTGCTCGGCGCCACCGGACTCGGCCATCATCTTGCCGAGCATGGTGCCCAGCGCCACGACCAGGGCGATATGCCCCAATGTTTTGCCGACGCCCGCCTCGTAGGAGCCCATGATGGTGTCAGCCGGCATCCCGGCCATCAGCGCCAGGCCGATGGACACCAGGGTGATGACGATAAACGGGTTGAGCCGGTAACGTGCGATCAGCACGATCAAAGCAATGATGGCGATGGCAGCGTATGCCAACAGCCCGAAGCCCGGTGATGCGGCCATGCGGTACTCCTCGGAAAGGGTCACGTCGAATTGGTTGTGAAACTCATAAATCATTACCGAGGAGCATTTTCAAATTTTATGAAAGTAACTTTCGCCCACGGATAAGCGCTGTCGCGTTGGGGTATGCCCAAGGGCCGTGCATGAAAATCCGGGGGGTGTTCTTACATGAAGATCAGAGAAGGCTGGAAACTCAACGAATACCCTTGAGTCATAGAATGCACATCCACCGTTGCCAGGAAAATCGAGCATGATTCGTACGACACTCGCCGCCGGCGCCCTGCTTCTCGCCGTGTGCGGCACTGCCGCCGCCGACAACCCGGCGCTGAAAAAATGCATGGACGGCGCCAACACCACTGCCGACATGGTCAGCTGCAACGTCAAGGAAACCAAGGTGCAGGACACGCGCCTGAACAAAGCCTACAAAACCGCCCTCGCCGCCCAGGAAGGCAACCGCAGGCAGCAACTGCAGGACCTGCAGCGCCTGTGGATCAAGTACCGTGACGCCAATTGTGCCTTCGCCGGCTCGGCTACTGGCGGCACCATCGACCAGGTCAACGGCACCGGCTGCGTGCTGGACATGACCCAGACCCGCGCCCAGGAACTGGAAGACCTGGTCGGGCCATAAAATCAGTCGTGATGCACCCTCGCACGCTTGAGCAGCTTCTTGCAGCGTTCGGACAAATGCAGCACGCGCAAATGCTTGCCGGCCTTGCTGTAGCGCTCGCGCAGGGTCATCAGCGCGGCAATCGCCGAGTAGTCGACAAAGCTCAGGTGACGACAATCCAGCGTCACCTGGGCGGGGTCGTTGGCCGGGTCGAACTGATTCAGGAACGGCGTCGTCGAGGCAAAGAACAGCGTGCCGTGCAGGCGATAGAGCTTGCTGCCATCCGCTTCCAAATGCGCATCGGCGTACAGCTCACGGGCCTGTTGCCAGGCAAAGTTCAGTGCTGCGATCACGATGCCGCACAGCACGGCGGTGGCCAGGTCGGTGAACACCGTGATCACGGTCACTGCGATGATCACCAGCACATCATTGAGCGGCACCTTGTTGATCACCCGCAGGGACGCCCAGGCGAAGGTCTGCTGGGACACCACGAACATCACCCCCACCAGCGCCGCCAGCGGGATCCGCTCGATCAGCGGTGACAGAAACAAAATAAACAGCAGGATCATCACCCCGGCGAACACCCCGGAGAAACGTCCGCGCCCGCCGGAGCTGAGGTTGATCACGGTTTGCCCGATCATCGCGCAACCGCCCATGCCGCCGAACAGGCCCGAGAGCATATTCGCCGCGCCCAGGGCCACGCTCTCGCGGTCAGGATAGCCACGGGTCTCGGTGATTTCGTCGGTGAGGTTCAGGGTCAGCAGGGTTTCCAGCAGGCCGACCATGGCCATCAGGAACGCATAAGGGGCGATGATGCCGAGGGTTTCCAGGGTCCAGGGGATCTGCGGCAGCGCGAAGGTCGGCAGGCCGCCGGCGATGTGGGCCATGTCGCCGAGGGTACGGGTCGGCAGGCCGAGCAGGTACACGGCCAGGCCCACGCCAAGGATCGCCACCAGGGCCGGCGGCACCGCACGGGTGATGCGCGGCAGCAGGTAGACGATGGCCATGGTCACCAGCACCAGGCCCGTCATCACGTACAACGGCATGCCACTGAGCCAGCGTTCACCGTTTTTGAAATGTTCCAACTGGGCCAGGGCAATGATGATCGCCAGGCCGTTGACGAACCCCAGCATCACCGGGTGCGGCACCATGCGCACCAGCTTGCCCAGGCGCAACAGGCCGAACGCAACCATGATCAGCCCGCCCAGCAGCACCGTGGCCAGCAGGTATTCCACGCCGTGCTGCACCACCAGCGCGACGATCACCACCGCCATCGAGCCTGCCGCCCCGGACACCATGCCCGGCCGGCCGCCGAACAAGGCGGTGAGGGTGCAAATGATAAAGGCGCCGTACAGCCCCATCAGCGGGTTGAGGTGAGCCACCAGGGCAAAGGCGATGCACTCGGGCAGCAGCGCGAAAGACGTGGTGAGGCCGGCCAGGGCATCGGCGCGCAGACGGGTGAGGTTCATGAGGTACCAGGGCATTGCGGGGGATAAGGCGGGGAATGGTACGGAATTGAGCGCGGTGGGGCCAGATTTTTAAGGCAAGCACACACCCTGTAGTGAGCGGGCTTGCCCCGCGTTGAGCTGCGAAGCAGCCCCAAAACCATTCACCGTATTTCTGTCTGAATGTATGCGATTACTGACAGGGGGCCGCTTCGCAGCCCGACGCGGGCAGGCCCGCTGGCCACAACTAAACGGCGGAAAACTTAGACCATCTCCTGACGAATCCACTCCACCACCGACGTACGCTTCGGCGCCCAGCCCAGCAACTCGCGGGCATGCCTGCCACGCACGCGGCTGTTGGAGCCCAGGCCATAGTTGGCCATTTCATAGCCCCACTCGGCCTCAGCCTCGGCCAATGGCCAATCCTGCGGCCGGCCCAGGTTCAGGGCTTGGGCAATCGCCGTGGTCATGTCGATAAACGAGGCCTCGCCGCTTTCCACAAAGTAGAAGGTGCCCGGCACGTTGCGGGTCAGTGCCAGCAGGTACAGCGCCACCACGTCTTCAATGTGCACGTTGGACCAGATGTTCTGCCCGGTGCCCACATGGCGCACCACGCCGCTCTTGCGTGCCTGCTTGAGCAAGCGCGGCAGTTGCACGCTGTCGCGCTTCACACCGAGGCTGTGGCCGTAGATCAGGGTGTTGCAGATCACTGCTGAGTTCACGCCGTCTTTTGCGGCCGCCAGGATCAGGTTGTCGATGGCCACGCGGGCAGCCTTGTCGACGGTCGGCTCCGGCAGGCTGTCTTCGAAATAGATGACATCGCTGGACTTACCGCCCGACGCATCCCCCACGATGCTCGAACCGCTGGTGTGCAGGCATGGCTTGTCCGAACCTTTCAGTGCGGCCAGCAGGATTTCCACCGCGGCACGATGGTCGCTGCTCGCGGCATTGATCACTGCATCGGCTTTGTGCGCTTGCTCGGTCAACACAGCAGCATCGTCGAGGGTACCGATCACCGGGTTGATGCCCAGGGCGGTCATTTCTGCCGCTTGCCCGGCGCTGCGTACCAGGCCGGTAACCGTGTGACCGGCCTTGACCAGGCCGGTGGCGATGGAACCGCCGATAAAACCGGCTGCGCCGGTAATGAATACGTTCATGGAGAGTGCTCCTGACGGGGTAAGTGATGGGTCCATTGTTACGGACTCATCCCTGACGAATAAGCCCGCACCGCCCAATTCACTCTTGCGTGAGGGTCACGAATCAGCAGGCATACCGCGCCAGCTTGGCCTGGATAAAGTCCAGGAAGCACTGGATGCGCAGCGCCAATTGCGAGTTGCGGTAGAACACCGCGTGGATCGGTTGGCGATACCCGCTGTTGAACGCCTCCAGCACCGGCACCAGGCGCCCGGCATTGATGTCTTCGACGGTCATGAAGTTCGACAGGCAACAAATGCCCTGCCCTTCCAACGCCAACTGGCGCAGGGTTTCACCACTGGACGCGGCCACGCTGGGCTCGATCAGCCAGCGGTCACCTTCCACATGGCGCAGCGGCCAGTGGTTGAGGGTTTCGGTCTGGGTAAAGCCCAGCAGGGCATGGTCAGCCAACTCGGCGACGGTCGTCGGCGTGCCGTACTGCTTGAGGTAGTCGGGGCTGGCGAGGATATGCAGCGGCGTACAGCCCAAGGATCGCGCATGCAGGGTGGAGTCGGCCAGGGCACCGATGCGAATCGCAATATCGGTGCTCTGTTCCAGCAGGTCGATGATCAGGTCATCGCTGTTCAGCTCCAGTTGGATCTGCGGGTACAAACGGCGGAATTCGGCGATGTAGGGCACGATCCCATGCAGCATGAACGGCACGGCGGCATTGATGCGCAGGCGCCCGGCGGGGTTTTTCTGGCGTGACGACAGGCGCTCTTCCAGCTCGTCCATCTGCGCCAGGATCAGCTTGGCCTGCTCGAAGAAGTACTTGCCCTCCTCGGTCAGGTCCATGCGACGCGTGGTGCGGTTGATCAGCGTGGTCTCAAGCTTGGCTTCCAGGCGCGACAGGGTGCGGCTGACCGCCGACGGCGTCTGCCCGACCTGCTCCGCGGCGGCGGAAATCGAGCCGCACTCAATCACGCTGACGAAGATCTGTAGCTCATCGGATCGGGCTTTCACGGGCGGTCCTCGTTATCGGTGTACCGCAGCTTACACCGAGAGGTTGAACACCCGCGCCAGATGCTGTTCGTAGCGCGCCACATCCACCTCGATGGCCGGGCGTTTCATCACGTCCACGCACAGGAAGGTCGGCAGGCCGGTCATGCCGAGGAACTCGTTGGCTTTGTGGAACGGGAAGTACACCGCATCCACGCCCTTGGCTTCGAAGAAGTCGGTCGGATCGTCGAAGGCTTGCTGCGGTGCATTCCAGGTCAGTGACAGCATGTAGTGCTTGCCCTGGACCAGGCCACCGCTGCCGTATTTCTGCGAGGCGTCGGAACGGGTGCGACCATCGCTGGCATACAGGCTGCCGTGGCCTTCGGTGAAGACTTCGTCGATGTACTTCTTGACGATCCAGGGCGCGCCCATCCACCACCCGGGCATCTGGTAGATGATCACATCGGCCCAGAGGAATTTGGCGACCTCTTCGGCCACGTCGTAGCCTTCGTCGATATGGGTGACCTTGACGTCGATACCGCCTCGGTCCAACACCGCCAAGGCGGTGTCATGCAGGGTGGCGTTATAGCGGCCGTCGGAGTGGGCGAATTTTTTACCGCCGTTGAGCAGGAGTACTTTTTTCATGGGAGGCATCCAGAAGGTTGAAAATGTCCGGACGCAGACTATCCACCTCGGCCCTTCGGAATAAGCGGCCACCGGGCAAAATACCTTTGACCACAAGGAACGAATGGATCGCTAATTGTTAACCGCCGATCAGCAAATGCCCGCCCAGCAGTGCCATGCCGATAAAAAATACCCGCTTGAACAGCACCGCACTGATGCGCTGGCGCACCACCTGGCCCAGCCACATGCCCAGCAGCGCCGGCACCAAGGCCAGCAACGAGGCGTTGATTGCGCCAGCGCCCAAGGTGCCGCGCCAGGCCAGACCGGCGGCCAGGGCCAGGGTCGATACCGTGAACGACAACCCCAACGCCTGCACCAGTTGATCGCGGTTCAATCCCAGCGCCTGCAGGTATGGCACGGCAGGAATCACAAACACACCGGTGGCCGAGGTGATAAGGCCGGTGATCAGCCCGCACACCGGTCCCAGCCAACGCTCGGTCCGGGCCTTGACCTTGAACGTGGGCAGGAACAGTCCGCTCAGTGCATACACCAGCAAAGCGGCGCCCAGTGCGCGCACCACCCATTGCCCGCCGTCCATCCCCAGCCACACCGTGCCCAGCCCGGTGCCGAGGAAAATCAGCAGCAACATCGGCCATAGCCGCCGGAGCAACGCACTCAGGTGCCCGCCGAATGCCAATTGCCACAGGTTGGTGACGGTCGAAGGGATGATCAGTAATGCCGCTGCCTGCGCCGGTAGCATAGCCAGGCCGAGCATGCCCATGGCGACGGTGGGCAGGCCCAGGCCGATAACCCCCTTGACCGTACCGGCCAGCAGGAAGGTGCCGATCACCAGCAAGGTAAGGGCGGGGCCGAGGTTCTGGTAAAACGCGAGGAAGGTATTCATGGGCAGAGTGTGCGACTTTTCGATGCGCTCGAAAATTCGCCATATACTGAGGCAGCCTCTTGTTTTGCGTGATCCTGAGGCCCGTCCACTCCCTCGAGCCATCAGCCATGCACTTTGACCTGATCGACCTGCGCCTCTACCTGCACACCCTCGACACCGGCAACATCACCGCCGGCGCGGCCCGCAGCCATTTATCCCTGGCCGCCGCCAGTGCCCGCATCCGGGCGATGGAGGCGTCGTTGGGCATCGAGTTTCTCCAGCGTGGACGTCGCGGCGTCACCCCCACACCGGCGGGCAAAGCCCTGGCCCGTCACGCCCGCCTGTTGTTGCAACAGGCCGAGCACCTGCAACAGGACCTGGCGGAATACGCCAACGGCGTCAAAGGCCAGGTGCGCCTGCTGTGCAACACCACTGCGCTCAGCGAATACCTGCCGGAACTGCTCGCGGACTTTCTGCGCGAACACCCCAACCTCGATATCGACCTGCAGGAATTGCCCAGCCTGCGCATCACCCAGGCCTTGCGCCAGGGCACGGCGGAGTTGGGGATCATCTCCGACGCCGTGGACACCCACGGCTTGCAGACCTTGCCCTTTCGCGACGACCCGCTGGCGCTGATCATGCCGCACGACCATCCCCTGGCGGGCGGCACGGTGAGCTTTGTCGACAGCCTGCAATACGACTACGTGGGTCTGGCCGCCGCCAGCGCCCTCGCGGTGTACCTGGAAGAACAGGCACTGCACGCGGGCTTTCGTGTGCAGACGCGTATCCGCGCCGAGGGTTTTGACGGGCTGATTCGCATGGTGGCCCGCGGCGCCGGCCTGGGCATCGTGCCCCTGGCGGCGTTGGCGCGCTGGCCAGCGCCGCGCCGCTTCATCGCCCAACCGTTGCAGGAAGAGTGGGCTTGCCGAACGCTGCTGTTATGCGCGCGTTCGTTCGAACAATTGCCGGGTTACGCCAGGGCCTTGTTCGATGCCTTGGTCCTGCCCTTGCGGAAAAACCCGTAATACACCGCCGACAGGATCAGCAGGAACGGCACGCCAAACACCAGGGTCATCTTGAACGCTTCGGTGAAGTACGTGGTGATCATCACCGCGCCCATCAGCACCAACCCCAATAACGTGCTGTAGGGAAACAGGCGCAACTGGAACGACAGCTTCGCGCCGCCATGACGCTTGCGATAGCGCCGGAAGAACAGGTGCGTGAGGAAGATCATGAACCAGGTGAAGATCGCGCCAAACATCGAGATCGCCATCATCAGGGTGAACGAACTTTCCGGGTACACCAGGTTCAACAGCGTCGCCAGGGCGATGCCCGAGCTGGACAACAGCAAGGCATTGAGCGGAATGCCGCTCTTGCTCAAGGCCCCCATGGACCTGGGCGCAAAGCCGGCGCGGGACAGGCTGAACATCATGCGCGTGGTGATGTAGAGCTGGCTGTTCATCGCCGACAAGGCCGCGATCAGGATCACGAAATTCATCACCCCGGTGGCGCCGGGAATGCCGATGGTCTGCATCACCGTGACGAACGGGCTCTGGGCCTGGCCGGCCTGGTTCCACGGCACGATGGCGAGCATCAGCGCCAGGGTCAGCAGGTAAAACACCACCAGCCGCACGATGGTCGCGCGAAAGGCTTTCTTCACGGCCTGCTCCGGGTCCGCCGCTTCACCGGCGGCCACGGCGATCATCTCGACGCTCAAGTAGCTGAAGATCGACACGATCACGGCAATCCACATGCCGCTCACGCCATGGGGGAAAAACCCGTCGTGGGCCGTGTAGTTCTGCACCCCGTATTGTGGGTTGCCGGAGCCGAACACCACGTACACCGCGAGGATGATGAAGCCGACGATGGCGCTGATCTTGATCGTCGAAAACCAGTATTCGAAGTTGCCGAAAGTCTTGACGCTGATGGCGTTGAGCAGGATCAGCACGCTGGAAAACGACACGATCCACACCCATTCCGGCACGTGGGCGAACCAGTACTTCATGTACATCGCCACCGCCGTGACCTCGGCCCCCACCGCCAGCACAATCGCCGCCCAGTAGGCATAACGCACCAGAAACCCGGCCAGCGGGCTGATGTAGAACTCGGCATAGGCGCCGAAAGAGCCCGAGGTGGAATGGGCCACCGTCATCTCGGCCAGGCAGCCCATCAGCAGCAAGGTGATCAACGCGCCGATCGCGTAGCTCACCAGCACGCTGGGCCCGGCGTAGCCGATGGCATAGGCGCTGCCCATGAACAGCCCGGTGCCGATGGCGCCACCGATGGCGATCATGCTCATCTGGCCGGAAGTGAGCTGGCGCCTCAGGCCCAGTTCGCGGTGGGTGATCTCGGCAAAGCCGTGGTCGGGTGTGCTCACGTGGTGTGCCCCTTTATTATTGTGGTTGTACTGTCTAACCGTTGTCACAGATCCCCTGTGGGAGGGGGCTTGCCCCCGATAGCGGTGGATCAGCAAAAATTTAAGTAACTGACACACCGCCATCGGGGGCAAGCCCCCTCCCACATTTTCTCCGGCGTTTATTCAGGTAACGCTATGTCGGACCTTGAATTGCGGTTGGTCCCAGGTGCAGTTGTCGAGAATCTCACCGAGGATTTCCACCGCGTCCCACACCTCGCTGAAGCTGGTGTACAGCGGCGTAAACCCAAAACGCATGATGCGCGGCTCGCGGTAATCACCGATCACGCCACGTGCGATCAGGGCCTGGATCACCGCATAGCCTTCCGGGTGTTCGAAGCTCACATGGCTGCCACGCCGAGCGTGTTCACGCGGCGTGATGAGCACAAGGTTGTGGGCGGCGCAGCGGCTTTCGACCAACTCGATAAACAGGTCGGTCAGCGCCAGGGATTTGCTGCGCAGGCGGGCCATGTCGGTCTGTTCAAAAACTTCCAGGCCGCATTCCACCATCGCCAGCGACGTGATCGGCTGGGTGCCGCACAGGTAGCGGGCGATGCCAGCACTCGGCGCATAGCTGGATTCCATGGCGAACTGCCGGGTATGCCCGAACCAGCCCGACAGCGGCTGGTGCACCAGGTCCACCAACGCCGGGTTGACCCACACGAACGCCTGGGAACCGGGTCCGCCGTTGAGGTATTTGTAAGTGCAGCCAATCGCATAGTCAGCACCGGCCTCGTGCAGGTCGATGGGCACCGCGCCGGCCGAATGCGCCAGGTCCCAGATGCTCAGCGCGCCGCATTCATGGCTCAAGGCGGTGAGCGCCTGCATGTCGTACATGTAGCCGGTCTTGTAGTTGACGTGGGTGAGCATCACCACCGCCACGTCGCCGTCGATGGCCCGGGGCAGTTCATCCGGGCTGTTGACCAGGCGCAGGGAATAGCCCTGTTGCAGCAACTCGGCGAGGCCCTGGGCGATGTACAAATCGGTGGGGAAGTTGCTCGCTTCGCTGACGATCACCTTGCGCGCCGGCTCACGTTGGCGCTGCACGCTCAAGGCGGCGCTGAGCACCTTGAACAGGTTGATCGAGGTGGTATCGGTGATCACCACCTCTGCGTCCCGCGCCCCGATCAGCGGCGCCAGGCGGTTGCCCAGGCGCTGGGACAAGTCGGCCCAGCCGGCGCTGTTCCAACTGCGGATCAAGCCATTGCCCCACTCTTGCGCGATGACCGCCTGCGCCCGCGCCAACGCCGCCACCGGACGCGCACCGAGGGAGTTGCCGTCCAGGTAGATAACGTCCTGCGGCAAGGCGAACTGCTGACGTAGCGGCGCCAGCGGGTCCTGGGTGTCGAGGGCTTGGCAATGGCTGCGAGGGGTCATGGGCTGTCCTGGTTTTTGTCAGTGAGGATGCAGCAAATAATGAACGAAGATTTAAAGAATTTTCGTGCAAAGTGGTGGGTAACAGGCTAATTAAGCTGTAGGAAATTCGAATTTAACCCCTAAATACGCGGATTTATTCTAACCATGATCCTTGACGCCACCGACCTGCGCCTCCTGCATTTCCTGCAACAGGATGGCCGTATCAGCAACCAGGAACTGGCGGAAAAAGTCGCGTTGTCGCCCTCTGCCTGCCTGCGTCGTCTACGCCTGCTGGAGAGCGAAGGGATTATCAGCGGCTACCGTGCGGTGTTGAATGCCGAGCAGTTGGGGATTGAACTGGAGGCCATCGTCCACCTGTCATTGCGCCAGGATGTGGAGGATTGGCATGAGACGTTTATCAAGAAGGTGCAAGGCTGGCCGGAAGTGGCCAGCGCCTACGTGATCACCGGCGCCAGCAACTATGTGCTGCGGGTGCAGGCACGCAACCTCAAGCACTTTTCGGACTTTATCGTGAACCACCTGAACCGCACGGCGGGGGTGATGGATATCCGCTCGGAGATTGTGCTGCAGAAGATCAAGGATCGGGATGAGGTGCTTGATCTGGTGGTACGCAAATAGGAGCAGCGCCATCGGTAAAATGTGGGGGGCAAGCCCCCTCCCACATTTTTGACCGCATTTAGTCTTCGAGGGCGCGAACCCGCTGCATGCGTTTTTGCTCTACCGGCGCTGCGGCGGTTTGCAACTCAAAGTCAAAATCAATCTGCGCAAACCGCCCTTCCACGCCAAACTCCCGCGCCAGTTGCTGATCGTCACTGAAGCGAATCTCGGCAATCAACTCATCCCGCGTCGCGTAGGCAAAATCATCGTGCAGGTACGGGTCATCCGACAGGTTGATCTGGGTGGTCAGGTGCCGATGCCCCGGCGCCGAGATAAAGAAGTGGATATGCGCCGGGCGCTGCCCGTGGCGCCCCAGTTGATCGAGCAACTGCTGGGTCGGCCCGGTCGGCGGGCAGCCGTAGCCCGACGGCACGATGCTGCGAAAGCGGTAGTTGCCCTGGGCGTCGGTCTCGATACGCCGACGCAGGTTGAATTCGGATTGCGTCGGGTCGAACCACGAATACGTACCGCCGGTATTGGCCTGCCACACATCGACAATCGCCCCGGCCAACGGCTTGCCGTCGGTGTCGCGCACCTGCCCGCGCATAAACAGCGGCACCGCGTCGTCCTTGCCATCGTCCAGCCGCGCCTCGTACTTCGACAGCGGCGCGCCGGCCACATACAGCGGGCCTTCGATGGTGCGCGGGGTACCACCGGACTTGCCGGCTTCCTCGTCGGCGGCGTCCATCAGCATATCCAGGTAATGCTCCAGGCCGAGCCCGGCGGCGAGCAGTCCGGCCTCCTGGTGCTTGCCCAGTTCGTTGAGGTAGTTGACCGCCTTCCAGAACTCTTCCGGGGTCACGTCCAGGTCTTCGATGATGTTTACCGTATCGCGCAAGATCCGGTAGATCAGCGCCTTGGCGCGCGGGTTGCCGCCGTCAGTGAGGTTGCCGCTGGCTTCTTCGAGAAACCGTTGGGCGTGGGCAGTCTGGGACAGTCGGATGGACATGGTGCGTTCCTCATCTTGTAGTTATCAGGGTGAAAACCGGCCTAGCGGTCGTCTTCATGGATCGACGAAGGGTGCCGGCACAGGGCATTCACTTCGATGGCCATGTAGGGGTAAAGCGGCAGTTGCATCAGCAGGTCATGCAGCTCTTGCACGCTGTCGACGTCGAACACGCTGTAGTTGGCGTAGAGCCCGGCGATGCGCCATAAGTGGCGCCATTTGCCTTGGTGCTGCAGACGCTGGGCAAAGGCCTTTTCGTCGGCCTTGAGGCTGGCGGCGCGCTCGGGGTGCATGTCGACGGGCAGGTTCACGGTCATTTTTACGTGGAACAACATGGGCGGCGCCTCTTAGTGTTCGTCACGACGGAAGAACGCCAGGCGCTCCTCATCGATGGCCAGGCCCAGGCCCGGCAAGTGGGAGACATGCAGCTGGAAATCGCGGTACAGCGGCGGCTCGGCAAGAATGTCTTCGGTCAGCAACAGCGGGCCGAACAACTCGGTACCCCATGCCAGCCTGTTCAGCGTGAGGAAGGCATGCGCCGACGCCAGGGTGCCGATCCCCCCTTCCAGCATGGTGCCGCCGTACAGGCCGATACCGGCGGCCTCGGCAATCGCGGCGGTGCGCAATACCGCGCGGGGGCCGCCGTTCTTGGCGATCTTCAGGGCGAACACCGAGGCCGCGCCTTCACGGGCCAGGTTGAAGGCCTCTTCGACACACTCGATGGATTCGTCGGCCATGATCGGCGCCGGGCTCGACAGGTTGAGCCGGGCCATGCCGCCACGGTTGTTACGCGAGATCGGCTGTTCGATCAGGTCGATGCCGTGGTCGCCGAGCACCTTGCACGCCCGCAGGGCCACGGCTTCGTCCCAGGCCTGGTTGACGTCGACGCGCACGCTGGCACGTTCGCCCAGGGCCTGTTTGATCGCGATGACATGGGCCAGGTCCTCGCCCACTTCACCGGCACCGATCTTCAATTTGAAGATGCGGTGGCGGCGCAGGTCGAGCATCTTTTCGGCCTCGGCAATGTCCTGGGCGGTATTGCCGCTGGCGAGGGTCCAGGCCACCGGCAGTGCATCGCGCACACGCCCACCGAGCAGTTCGCTGACCGGCAGGTTCAGGCGCTTGCCGAGGGCGTCGAGCAAGGCGCTTTCGATACCGGATTTGGCAAAGGTGTTGCCGCGAATGCTGCGCTCCAGGCGCAACATGGCCGCGTTGATATTGCTGGCGTCCTGGCCAATCAGCAGTGGGGCGAAGTGACGGTCGATGTTGACCTTGATGCTCTCGGGGCTCTCGTTGCCGTAGCTCAGGCCGCCGATGGTGGTGGATTCACCGATGCCTTCGATGCCGTCGGCGCAGCGCACGCGGATGATCACCAGGGTCTGGTTTTGCAGGGTGTGCATCGCCAGCTTGTGCGGGCGAAGGGTGGGAAGGTCGACGATAATGGTCTCGATCGACTCGATGGCGCAAATCGGCATGGCAATACCCGCTGGGTTCTTTATAGATTTACGTCGATTCTGTGCCGCATTCTTCCTGGCTTCCAATATAGAATTGGTCTCGATCAATACCCTCAAGGTATGAAAGGAGCCGTTATGGAACTGCGTCATCTGCGCTACTTCCAGGTGCTGGGGCAGACCCTCAACTTCACCCGTGCTGCCGAACACCTGCACATCGCCCAGCCGCCGTTGAGCCGGCAGATCCAGCAATTGGAAGAGGAATTGGGCGTGATCCTGCTGGAGCGTGGCCGACCGCTGCGGCTGACCGAGGCCGGGCGGTTTTTCTATGAGCACGCCAATGTGTTGCTCGAACAATTGGCCACGGTCTGCGACAACACCCGCCGCATCGGCCAGGGCGAGAAGACCTGGCTGGGCATCGGCTTTGCGCCGTCGACCTTGTATGGCGTGCTGCCGGAATTGATCCGGCGGTTGCGCAGCCATGAGGCGTTGGAACTGGAGTTGGGGTTGTCGGAGATGACCACCTTGCAGCAGGTCGAGGCGCTCAAGGCCGGACGTATCGACGTGGGCTTCGGGCGCATTCGCATCGACGACCCGGCCATCGTCCAGCGTGTGCTGGTGGAGGATCGGTTGGTGGCCGTGCTGCCCGCCGGCCACCCATTGCTCGATGCACCCGCGACCCTCGCCCAACTGGCCGCCGAGCCGTTTGTGCTCTACCCCGGCAACCCGCGCCCCAGCTATGCCGACCATGTGATCGCACTGTTCGACGCCCACGGCCTGAGCCTCAAGGTGGCGCAGTGGACCAACGAACTGCAGACCGCCATCGGCCTGGTCGGTGCGGGCATGGGCGTGACACTGGTGCCGGCGTCGGTGCAGGTGCTGCATCGCGCGGATATCGGCTACACGCCGGTTGTGGAAGCGACGGCGACCTCGCCGATCATTCTCAGCCGACGGGTAAATGATCAGTCGCCGGGGCTCAGTCATTGCCTGCAGTTGGTTGAAGAACTGATCTGAAATCGCCCAGGCACCGCCCCTCCCACTGGTTGATCTTCATCAGGTTCAAGTACTGCGCATACGCATGCGTTGCAGCGTCTGGCTGGGGGATTCATCGAACAGTTTCCGATACTCCGCCGAGAACCGCCCCAGGTGGGTAAAGCCCCAGCCGAAGGCGATCTCGGAGATGGTACGGATCGATCCATGCTCGAGGATTTCCTGGCGCACCGCACTCAGCCGGTGCTTCTTCAGGTAGGCCATGGGTGACAGGGCAAAGTACTTGCGAAACGCATCGAACAGCTTGAACCGCGACACCCCGGCAGCAGTTTCCAGGTCTTCCAGGTGCAGCGCCTCGCGGGCGTTGTCGTGAATGTACTGGCGCGCACGGATCAGGTAATGGGGCAGTTTCACCCCCAATACGTCGCGCAGTTCTTCCGAGTAGTTGTTCGGCTGGGCGAGGATCAGGCCCTTGATCAATGAGCTTTCCAGGTCACGGGTGAACGCCGCCTGTTCATACAATTCGCTACGGCGCTCCAGCTCCGCGATGAAGTAGCGCGCCATGCGCCACCACGACGCCGACGCCCCCTCCACCGCATCCATCACCGGTTCAAATTGCAGCGGCGCCTCGATCGGCCGTTGCAGCAAGCCCTCCAGCGACTCGCTCATCGCCGCCCGCGTGATCACCACTTGCAACTTGCGACAATCGCCGGAAATCGCCAGCACCTGGTGCTCGTTGGGCGCGATGATCACGCCCTGGTCGCGGTTGGAACTCAGGCGTTGGCCGTTCTTGCTCAGCTCCTGCTCCCCCACCAACGGCAGCGTGAGGCTGTAGCTGCTGAAGTGCTCGGCGTCTTCGATATCGATGGTCACGTCGGTGCCGTACTCGATCACCCCCAGGGTGGTGGCCCGGGACTTGAACACGTTGGCACTGTGATGAAAGCGCAGGCGCTCGGGCGTGCTCGTCACCAGGCGGTGCGGTCCGCAAATGCCGGACATCCAGCTGCGGGCGCCTTCGAGGTCGAAGCGTTGGACATGGATATCGCGTGTAGGACTATTCATCAGTGTGCACCCACGGCGGTCAGGCGGTTGCGCGCTCTGGCGGCGCGTCGTTGTGGTTCCACAGCAAGTTCTACGCCACGCCGACCCGATTGCAACCGGGTGGATAGCAACGGCCGACTATGTGGATAAACCACAGGTTTTGCCGCCCCTGGCCGCACCGGACAGTGGCGCGTTGCGTCACCGCCCCGCACCGCCGTGGGTATTTGCTGCCCAACTTTGCGGCCCACCTTCCCCCATTAAGCGGATAGCCCGCCACCTTGTCGCAGCCTCCTAATGGCTCACCTGTTCAGCCATTATCAAAAGGTGCCTCCCATGAGTGGTGCAAGAAGCGTCGAGCAATGGAAAAGCTTTATCGAGAGCTGCCTGGATTTTCGCCCGGCAGACGCCGTGTTCCGCATCGCCCGCGACATGTTCACCGAGCCGGAACTGTTCGATCTTGAGATGGAGTTGATCTTCGAGAAGAACTGGATCTACGCCTGCCATGAAAGCGAACTGGCCAATAACCACGACTTCGTGACGATGCGCGCCGGGCGCCAGCCGATGATCATTACCCGTGATGGCGAGGGCCGGCTCAATGCGCTGGTCAACGCCTGCCAGCATCGCGGCACCACCCTCACCCGGGTCGGCAAAGGCAACCAGTCCACCTTCACCTGTCCGTTCCACGCCTGGTGCTACAAGAGCGATGGCCGGCTGGTGAAGGTCAAGGCGCCGGGGGAATATCCGGAAAGTTTCGACAAGGCAACACGCGGCCTGAAAAAGGCCCGCATCGAGAGCTACAAGGGTTTTGTCTTCATCAGCCTGGACGTGAATGGCCGTGACAGCCTGGACGACTTCCTCGGCGATGCCAAAGTGTTCTTCGACATGATGGTCGCGCAGTCGGCCACCGGTGAGTTGGAGGTGCTGCCGGGCAAGTCGGCCTACACCTACGACGGCAACTGGAAACTGCAAAACGAAAACGGCCTGGACGGGTATCACGTCAGCACCGTGCACTACAACTACGTGGCCACGGTGCAGCATCGCCAGCAGGTGAATACCGAGAACGGCAGCGGGTCCGCCAGCACCCTGGACTACAGCAAGCTCGGCGCCGGCGACGCCAACACCGATGACGGCTGGTTCGCCTTCAACAATGGCCACAGCGTGCTGTTCAGCGACATGCCCAACCCCAGCGTGCGCTCCGGCTACGCCACCATCATGCCGCGCCTGGTGCAAGAGCACGGCCAGCAGAAGGCCGAGTGGATGATGCACCGCCTGCGCAACCTGAATATCTACCCGAGCCTGTTCTTCCTCGACCAGATCAGCTCGCAGCTGCGCATCATCCGCCCGGTGGCGTGGAACAAGACCGAGATCATCAGCCAGTGCCTGGGGGTGAAGGGCGAATCCGATGCCGACCGCGAAAACCGTATTCGCCAGTTCGAGGACTTCTTCAACGTCTCGGGCATGGGCACCCCGGACGACCTCGTGGAGTTTCGCGAAGCCCAGCGTGGTTTCCAGGGCCGCCTGGAACGCTGGAGCGATATCTCACGCGGCAGCCATCGCTGGGAGACTGGCCCCACGCCGAACAGCGAAGCCATCGGCATCTCGCCGGCCATGACCGGCACCGAATTCACCCATGAAGGCCTGTACGTCAACCAGCACCGCAACTGGCAGCACTTCCTGCTCAAGGGCCTGGACCAACAAGCGCTGACACTGCGGGAGGTGGAATGATGAATGCGCCATTGCAGTACCGGATCGAGCAGTTTTTCTACCGTAAATCCGAGCTGTGCGACGCCCAGGACTGGGACGCCTATGTGCAGTTGTTCGACCCGCACAGCGAATTCCACCTGCCGCAATGGGACTCGGAGCACGTCTACACCCGCGACCCCAAGCGCGAGATGTCGCTGATTTACTACGCCAATCGTTCGGGCCTGGAGGACCGCGTGTTCCGCCTGCGCACCGGCAAGGCAGCGTCCGCTACACCGATGCCGCGCACCTTGCACCTGATCAACAACGTACGCATTGCCGAGCAGGCGGACGGCACGCTGGAGGTCCGGTTGAACTGGCACACGCTGTTCTATCGGCTGGCCACATCGGAGCAGTTCTACGGGCATGCCACCTATCGCCTCAAGCCCCATGGTGACAGTTGGCTGATCACTCGCAAGCATGCGCTGCTGCTTAACGACACCATCAATTCGGTGCTGGATTTCTATCACCTTTGAAGCACATCACATCTTGTGGCGAGGGAGCTTGCTCCCTCACCACAGGTGATGTGCCAGCCCTACACGCGTGGAGTTTCCGTGAATGAATCACAAAGTGGCCTTCAGTTTTGCCGACGGCAAGACCCTGTTTTTCCCGGTGGGCACAAATGAAATCCTGTTGGATGCGGCACTGCGCAATGGCATCAAGATCCCCCTGGACTGCCGCGAAGGCGTATGCGGCACCTGCCAGGGCCGGTGTGAGTCAGGTGACTACACCCAGGACTATGTGGACGAGGAAGCCCTCTCCAGCCTCGACCTGCAACAGCGCAAGATGCTCAGTTGCCAGACCCGGGTGAAGTCCGACGCGGCGTTCTACTTCGACTTCGATTCGAGCCTGTGCAATGCGCCGGGGCCGGTGCAGGTGCGTGGCACGGTAAGCGAGGTGCAGCAGGTGTCGGCCAGTACGGCGATCTTGACCGTGCGGTTGGACGCGGCGCTGGATTTCCTGCCGGGCCAATATGCGCGCCTCTCGGTGCCCGGCACCGACTGTTGGCGTGCCTACTCGTTCGCCAACCTGCCGGGCAACCAGCTGCAATTCCTGATCCGCCTGCTGCCGGATGGGGTGATGAGCAATTACCTGCGGGAACGTTGCCACGTCGGCGATGGGTTGCTGATGGAGGCGCCGCTGGGTGCGTTCTACCTGCGCCATGTCAGCAAACCGCTGGTGCTGGTGGCCGGCGGCACCGGACTGTCGGCGTTACTGGGCATGCTCGATGAACTGGCCGCCACGGGCTGTGATCAGCCGGTGCACCTGTACTACGGCGTGCGCGGGGCCGAGGACTTATGTGAAGCGCAGCGTATCCATCAATACGCCTCGACAATCCGCGGTTTTCGCTACACCGAAGTGCTGAGCGCACCGGCGCCTGAATGGCCCGGCAAGCGCGGCTACCTCACCGAGCATTTCGACCTGGCCGAATTGCGCGACGGATTGGCGGATATGTACGTGTGCGGCCCTCCGCCAATGGTCGAATCCATCCAACAATGGCTGGCGGATCAGGCACTTGATGGCGTTCAGCTGTATTACGAAAAGTTTACCCAGAGTAATATCTGACTCCTCAGCACTTCTGAGGGGTTCTACCCCGAGAAAAACAAGTAGAAGGGAACGTTAATGGCGGATGACATGGTTAACCCGGCAGGCCTCAAGCGTGGCCTGAAGAACCGGCATATTCAGTTGATCGCCTTGGGCGGGGCGATAGGCACGGGGCTGTTCCTCGGTTCGGCCGGGGTACTCAAGTCGGCGGGGCCGTCGATGATCCTGGGCTACGCGATCGCCGGTTTCATCGCGTTCCTGATCATGCGCCAGCTCGGCGAGATGATCGTCGAAGAACCGGTGGCCGGCTCGTTCAGCCACTTCGCGCACAAATACTGGGGCGGTTACGCGGGCTTCCTGGCCGGCTGGAACTACTGGGTGCTCTACGTGCTGGTGGGCATGGCCGAGCTGACTGCGGTGGGCAAGTACATCCAGTTCTGGTGGCCGCAGATCCCGACCTGGGTCAGCGCCCTGGTGTTCTTTGTCGCGGTGAACCTGATCAACACTCTTAACGTGAAGTTCTTCGGTGAAGCCGAGTTCTGGTTTGCGATCATCAAGGTGGTGGCGATTGTCGGCATGATCGTGCTCGGCTGCTACCTGCTGTTCAGCGGCACCGGCGGCCCGCAAGCGTCGGTCAGCAACCTGTGGAGCCACGGCGGATTCTTCCCGAATGGCGGCATGGGGCTGTTGATGTCCATGGCCTTCATCATGTTCTCGTTCGGCGGCCTGGAGCTGGTGGGTATCACCGCTGCCGAGGCCAGCGAGCCACGCAAGGTGATCCCCAAGGCGATCAACCAGGTGGTGTACCGGATCCTGATTTTCTACGTCGGCGCATTGACCGTGCTGCTGTCGCTGTACCCATGGGATCAACTGCTGCAAACCCTCGGCGCGTCGGGCGATGCCTACAGCGGCAGCCCGTTTGTGCAGATCTTCTCGCTGATCGGCAACGACACCGCCGCCCACATCCTCAACTTCGTGGTGCTGACCGCGGCGCTGTCGGTGTACAACAGCGGCGTGTACTGCAACAGCCGCATGCTGTTCGGCCTGGCCGAGCAAGGCGATGCGCCGAAAGCGCTGATGAAGCTCAACAAGCAAGGCGTACCGCTGCGGGCCCTGGCGATCTCGGCGCTGGTGACGATGCTGTGCGTGGTGGTCAACTACGTGGCACCGCAAAGTGCCCTGGAGCTGCTGTTCGCGCTGGTGGTTGCCTCGCTGATGATCAACTGGGCGCTGATCAGCATCACCCATATCAAGTTCCGCAAGGCCATGGGTGAGCAAGGCGTGACGCCGTCGTTCAAGACCTTCTGGTTCCCGTTCAGCAACTATCTGTGCCTGGCGTTCATGCTGATGATCATCAGCGTGATGCTGGCGATCCCGGGGATTCGCGAGTCGGTGTATGCGATGCCGGTTTGGGTGGGGGTTATCTATGTGGCCTACCGGTTGCGAGTGAGTAAGACGAAAGCGGTTGCCGCTGCGCAGTAATATCCATGTGGGAGGGGGCTTGCCCCCGATAGCAGTGTGTCAGTCACTTATGTGTCCACTGACCCTCCGCCATCGGGGGCAAGCCCCCTCCCATATTTGATTGCGTTTACAGCGTGGAGCGCACTCGCCACAGCTCGGGGAACAGCACGGTGTCGAGCATCTTGCGCAGGTAACCCACGCCCTCGGTGCCGCCGGTGCCGGGCTGGAAGCCGATAATCCGCTCCACTGTGGTCACATGCCGGAAGCGCCATTGGCGGAACGAATCCTCCAGGTCGATAAACTTCTCGGCCAACTGGTACAAGTCCCAATACCGGCTCGGATCGCGATACACCTCGCGCCACGCCGCCTCCACCGACTCATCGTGCACGGTCGCCGCCGTCGGGTCGCGCTCGGCACGCTTGGGGTCAATCGCCAGCCCCGCCTTGACCATCAGGTTGATCGCCTCGTCATACAGCGACGGCGTGGCAATCGCCACCTGCAACGCCTGCAACAACTCGGGCCGATGGGCATGGGGGCGCAACAGCGCCGGGCTCTTGTTGCCGAGGATAAATTCGATCTCGCGGTACTGGAACGACTGGAACCCGGAGGACTGCCCCAGGAACGGGCGAATCGCCTTGTATTCCGACGGCGTCATGGTCGCCAGCACAGCCCAGGCGTGCACCAGTTGATCGAAGATCCGCGACACCCGCGCCAGCATCTTGAATGCCGGCGGCAACTCGCCCAGGCGCACGTGTTCGCGGGCGGCCTTGAGTTCGTGGAGCATCAACTTCATCCACAGCTCGGAGGTCTGGTGCTGGATGATGAAGAGCATTTCGTTATGGTCCGGCGACAGCGGGTGCTGGGCGCTGAGCACTTTGCCCAGGTCCAGGTAGTCGCCGTAGCTCATGGACTCGGAAAAATTCAGTTCGGCGTTATGCCATTCTTCCGGTGGCTGGTAGTCGGCAGAGAAAGGACATTGGCTCATCGCGTGGGCTCCTTGAGCGGGCGGAGAATGGCACGGACCGGGCTGGCGTCCAGGTTGGCGAAACGCAGCGGCAGGGCGATCAGTTCGTAGTCGCCCTCCGGTACGTCGTCGAGCACGATGCCTTCGAGAATCGCCATGCCATGCCGCGCCACGGCGTTGTGGGCATCCATGGTCTTGGACTGTTGCGGGTCCAGGGAGGGCGTGTCGATCCCGATCAGGCGCACACCCAGGCTGGCCAGCAGTTCAATGGTCTGCGGGGCGATGGCGGTGAAGTTCGCATCCCATTCGGTCAGCGGTGCTTGTGGATAAGTACGCAACAGCACGCGCTCCGGCAGGTTATCCACACGCCCTTGCAACTGATGGGGCTGGACCAGCGCACCGCTGTCCAGGCAATGCAGCACCCGGCACGGGCCCATGTACACCTCCAGCGGCACCTCGCCAATCGGCGCTCCGTCGGCGCTGTAATGCAGCGGCGCATCCACATGGGCGCCGGTGTGCGGCGACAGGGTAATGCGTCCGACATTCACCGGGCACTCCGGGCCGAACTGCCACACACGCTCTTCCTGGAACGGCGTATCGCCCGGCCAGGTCGGGGTTGCCGTGCTCAAGGGCGGGCTGATGTCCCACCACGTTTTTATTGAGGTCATTTGAAGGCTCTCGGCGGTTACTGGGGTGAATGATACGAGGGCCAGACGTGAATTTTCTTGCGAATTCGTGCGCCGAGGGGAAAATCTTTCGCACTTACTGCGAGGAAATGGCTGATTCACGCTCAAAAGTGTCGGCTAGAGAGGATTAATGTGGGAGGGGGCTTGCCCCCGATGGCAGTGGGTCCGTTTACACAGGTGCCAACTGACCCACCGCTATCGGGGGCAAGCCCCCTCCCACACTGATTCGCGATGCCCCGACAATCGTGTTCGCCTGCGCTTCTGGGCATCCCGATGTCGAGTTCAGACCACTGGCGCAACGTCCCAGGCCTTAGGGTGCATCTTTCCATTCCCTGCCTCGGAGTCATCATGTCAAAGCCCATCACCGTACTGCGCGACACCCACCCCCTGCCGGTCCTGGATGCCTGCAAATGGGAAAAGCTCGAAGGCGACCCGCACACCGTCAACCTCAACGCCTACACCAGCGAAGACGGCAGCAAGATCATGGGCACCTGGATCTGCACGCCGGGCAAGTGGTATGTCGAATACGTGAAATGGGAATACTGCCATTTCCAGGAAGGCTACTGCGTGATCACGCCTGAGGGGATGGAGCCGATTCACTTGCGGGCTGGGGATATCTTTGTGGTGGAGCCAGGGATGAAGGGGACGTGGGAAGTGGTCGAGACGGTACGTAAGTATTTTGTGTTTGCTTGAGCCACCTCTTCCAGTGAACTGCTTTTTTGTGGTGAGCGGGGCAAGCCCGCTCACCACCGTCAGTTTATTCGGGTTTGCGATAGCTGTTGATGATCGCCGAAAAGTCCTTGCCCCCTTCGCCGCGCTGACTCATCGATTGATACAACTGCTGGGCCACCGCACCGAGGATCACCGGTTGCTTCGCCTGGCGAGCGGCCTCGGTGGCCAGCCCCAGGTCCTTTAGCATCAAATCGGCGCCGAACCCGCCGGTATAGCCACGGGACGACGGCGCGGTTTCGATCACGCCCGGCCATGGGTTGTAGGTGTCGGAACTCCAGCAGCGCCCGGTGGAGCTGTTGATGATCCCGGCCAGCACCTGGGTGTCGATGCCCAGCGCGTCGCCCAAGGCCATGGCTTCGCTGACGCCGACCATGCTGATGCCGAGCAGCAGGTTGTTACAGATCTTGGCGATTTGCCCGGTGCCCACATCGCCGCAGTGCACGATGTTGCGGCCCATCTGTGCCAGCACCGGTTGCAGGGTGGCGAACAGTTCCGGGGTGGCGCCGACCATGAAGGTCAGGGTCCCGGCCTGCGCCCCGCCGGTGCCGCCGGAGACCGGTGCGTCGGCCATCACCACGCCTTGCTTGGCGGCAGCAGCGGCGACGTCGCGCGCGGTCTGTGGGTCGATGGTGCTGCAATCCACCGCGGGCACGCCGTTGCCGATCCCCGCCAGTACACCGTCTTCATTCAGCCAGACACTGCGCACATGGGCGGCGGCGGGCAGCATGGTGATCACCAGCTCGGCGCCTTGGGCAGCGTCACGCGGCGAGTCGCTGATGTTGCCGCCCAATTCGGCGAGTTCCTTGAGCACCGTCTGGTTCAGGTCGAACAGGTTCAGCCCATGGCCGGCCTTGATCAGGTTGCGGGCCATCGGTGCGCCCATGTTGCCCAAGCCGATAAATGCAATCTTCATGGTCGTCTCCCGAATCAGCGCAGGTTGATGGTGGTGTTGACGCCATCGTTGACCGTGTCGTCGTCGAACCAGCGGCTGGTGACGGTCTTGGTCTGGGTGTAGAACTGCACCACTTGCTTGCCGTACGGGCCGAGGTCGCCGAGCTTGGAGCCACGGGAACCGGTGAAGCTGAAGAACGGCACCGGCACCGGGATCGGGATGTTGATACCGACCTGGCCCACATCGATTTCGCTCTGGAATTTACGCGCCGCCGCCCCGCTCTGGGTGAACAGGCCGGTGCCGTTACCGAACGGGTTGGCGTTGACCAGCGCAATGGCCTGGTCGAGGGTGTCGACTTCCAGCACCACCAGCACCGGGCCGAAGATTTCCTGGGTGTAGATCTGCATATCGGTGGTCACGCCCGAGAACAGGGTCGGGCCGACGAAGTTACCGTGCTCGAAACCCGGCACCTTGATGTCGCGGCCGTCCAGCTCGAGCTTGGCGCCTTCTTTCACGCCGCTTTCAATCAGCTCCAGGATACGGGCCTTGGCGCGCTTGGAGATCACCGGGCCGACATCCGTGCCCGCTTCGCTGCCGGCGTTGACCTTGAGCTTTTGCGCCAGCGCTTTCAGATCCGGCAGCCATTGCTTGGCCGCCCCCACCAGCACCACCACCGAGGTGGCCATGCAACGCTGGCCCGCCGCGCCGAAACCGGCACCGACCAGGGCATTGAGGGTGTGTTCACGGTTGGCATCCGGCAGTACCACGGCGTGGTTCTTGGCGCCCATCATCGATTGCACGCGCTTGCCGTGCTTGCCGGCCAGGTCGTAGACATGAGTGCCGACGGCAGTCGAACCGACGAAGGACACCGCCTTGATGTCTTTATGGGTGCACAGCGCATCCACCACATCCTTGCCGCCGTGCACCACGTTGAGCACACCCGCCGGTACGCCGGCTTCCAGCGCCAGCTCCACCAACAGCAGGGTCGACAGTGGGTCCTGTTCGGACGGCTTGAGGACGAAGGTGTTGCCGCAGGCGATGGCCATGGGGAACATCCACAGCGGAATCATTGCCGGGAAGTTGAACGGGGTAATGCCGGCACACACGCCGATGGGTTGGCGCAGGGTGTAGGTATCGACGCCACCGGCGACGTTCTCGGCGAACTCACCCATTTGCAGGGTGCCGATGGAGCAGGCGTGCTCCACCACTTCCAGGCCACGGAAAATATCGCCCTCGGCATCGGCAATGGTCTTGCCCTGCTCGGCGCTGAGGACCACCGCGATACGCTTGGAGTGTTCGCGGATCAGGGCTTGCAGCTTGAGCATGATGCGCATGCGCGCGCCGATCGGCGTCAGCTTCCAGGTCTGGAAGGCTTGATGGGCGGCGTCGATGGCGGCATTGACTTCATCGGCCGTGGCGAACGGGACTTTGGCCAGCACTTGCTGGGTGGCCGGGTTGACGATGTCTTGCCAATGGGTGGTCCTGGACTCGACCCACTCACCGTTGATGAGCAACTTGACCTGTTGCACGGAAATATCGGCAGATGCGTTCATGTGGTCTCCAACTCTTATATTTATACAGAGACAAGGCGCTTGAATCGCCTTGAAGAATGAGGCGTTCGGACTGTTTTTGGAGTATAGATGTGCAAATCTCTAATAAGAACGCACATAAAAGCCGGTCCAATATGCAAAAAAACATCACATCACTGGGCTCCCTGAATTGGGACGACCTGAAGTTTTTCCTCGAAGTGGCCCGCACCCGCAAGGCCAGCGTCGCCGCCAAACGCCTGGCGGTGGACTACACCACCGTGTCGCGGCGCATCAGCTCATTGGAAGTGTCCCTCGGTACGCTGCTGTTCGAAAAATCCCGGACCAACGGCTTCGTCCTGACCCCCGAAGGCCAGCGTTTGCTGGGCTACGCCGAGTCCATCGAAAGCACCCTGCACATGGCCTGCGAACAGGTGTCCGGCTCCGGCGTGGCGCTGTCCGGCCATGTGCGCATGGGCTGCACCGAAGGCTTCGGCAGCTTCTTCGTCACCCCGCAGTTGAGCCACTTCGTCGACACCTACCCCGCCATCTCGGTCGACATCCTGCCCCTGCCCCACTTCATCAGCCTGTCCAAGCGCGAAGCCGACATCGTCATCGCCCTGGAACGCCCGGAACACGGGCCCTACGTGTGCTGCAAACTGTGCGACTACAAACTGCAGCTGTACGCGACCCAGGAATACCTCGACCAACACCCGCCTATCCAGCGCCCGGCCGATTTGGCCGAACATCCGTTTATCAGCTATGTGGATGATCTGGCCTTCAGCTCGGAGCTGCTGTACCTGGCCAACGTCGTGCCCGGCGCCAGCGCTAGCCTGCGCAGTACCAGCGTGATTGCACAGTACGTGGCGACGCAGCAAGGGCGGTCGATGGCGATCTTGCCGTGCTTTCTGGCGGCGCAGGATCCACGGCTGCTGCCGGTGCTGGGGGAGCAGATTGCGATCACTCGCCAGTTTTGGATGTATTGCCGTGAGGATCTGAGGAAGTTGAAGCGGATTACGTTGTTGTGGGATTACATCCGCGAGGTGACGGAGCAGAACCAGGGGTTGTTGATGGGGGAGACAAGGGAGATGCGGTTTGCGGATTAAGGGCCAGCAACGACAATTCCCCTTAAATTGCAGGAGGCTCCCAGAGAATCTCCGGCCAACTAAGCGAACACCGTTCGAATGTGGGAGGTGGCAAGCCCTCTCCCACATTTTGATTGGATTTCAGATTGAAATCGGACTGCCGGCTCAGTCCGCGATCACCACAATCGACACCCGCCGATTCTCGGTACGCCCTGCCGCCGTGTCGTTGGCGGCCACCGGTTTACTGCTGCCCAGACCACGCAACTGAATGTTTTCCTCTTTCATGCCCACGCCCTGCAGCACCGTGGCCACACTTTTCGCGCGGCGCAGGGACAGTTGCTGGTTGTAGGTTTCCTTGCCCGAGCCGTCGGTGTGGCCATCGACGCGTACGCGCTCGATGCCTACACCCAGCAGGGCCTTGCCGATGCGCTGGACGATGTCGGTGCTGGGTTGGTTAAGGGTTTCGACGTCACTGCCAAACAGCACTTTGCCGGACAGGCCGAACGCCCAGCCGTCATCGGTAAGCTCGAAGCCCTGTTGCTTGAGGACGGCGACTTGCGCCGGGGTCAGGCCTTTGGAAGGCGCCGTCTGGCAACCGCCCAGGGCGAGCAGCGCCACCAGCAGGGTGATAAACATAAAACGCGCGGTCGAGAACAAGGAATCAACTCCTGTGTTGAACGTTGACGACGGGGCTCTCCGGCTCCGCCGTTTGCTGGCCCCCCGAGGACAAACGCTTGGCCTGGTACATCGCCGCATCAGCGGCATTGAGCAAGGTGCCGGGTGTGACGCCATGTTCGGGGTAGATGGCGATCCCGATACTGAGGGAGGTCAATACCTGGGTGCTGCCGGGCACGGCAATCGGCATGTCCATGCTGGCGATGATTTTTTCGGCGATGCGCTGGGCGTCTTCGACCCTGTGCAGCGGCGCCAGCAGGATGGCGAACTCGTCACCGCCCAGGCGCGCTACCAGGTCATCTTCACGCAATTGCGCACGCACCCGTTCGGCGACGGCCACCAGCACGGCATCACCGGCGGCATGGCCGAAGCTGTCATTGATCTCTTTGAACCGGTCACTGTCGAGGTACAGCACGGCCACCTGTTCCTTGGCCTTGGCGGCGCTGCGCAGCGCGCGAATCAGGCGGCCTTCGAAGTACGCGCGGTTGGGCAGACCGGTAAGGCTGTCGTGGTTGGCCTTGTGGGCGAGGGTTTCGTTTTCGCTTTGCAGATGGTTTTGCCAGGCTTCCATCTCGCCGAGCAGGGCATTGAAGTCGCTGCCCAGGCTATCGAGTTCGGCGATGCGGGCCGGCGGCACGCGGCGGTCGAAGTCACGCTCGCTGCGGGCGGCGTGGGCCACGGCGGCGAGGCTTTGCAGCGGCTCCGTAATGCCGCGCAACAGACGCCGCGCCAAGTGCAGGGCGACCCAGGCACTGAGGACGGTGCAGATCAGGATCCCCGCCAGGCCGCTGAGCAGGAAGCGCAGCAGGCTACCGCCGTGGCCGGTCAGGTGAATGCTGCCGATGGTGCGCCCCTGGTGGAGGATCGGTTGGCTGATGGGCTGTTCGAGCAGGGTATGCGCCAGCGCCAGTTCAACCCGGGAGAGCATGCCGGTTTCCGGGCGTTCCCAGTGCGCCAACAGCCGGCCACTGCTATCGAACACGTCAGCCTGGGCGACTTCTTCGGTGGAGGCAATCAGGCTGAGGGCTTCGGTGGCGGCGCTGCGGTCGTTGAACACCACGGCCGCTTCCACGGTGTAGTTGATGGAACGGGCGATCAGGTGCAGGTTGTGTTCGGCGTAGACCCGCAGCGCCAACACGCCGAGCAGGGTCAGGGAGACACTGGCCAGCGTCACCGCCACCAGCGCCAGGATCATGTGCCCCCGGCCGATGACGGAACGCAGGGTAGGTCGTACGTTCGCCGCTTTCATGTGGTGGGCGCCCGGCGCCGGGACAGTTGCAACACGCTGGGATGAATGCGCACGCCGCTGCGCGCCACCGAGTCGAGGTTGACCTCAAACGACACTTGCTCATCGCCCACCCGCAGGCAGAACAGGCTGCCCACGGTGCATTGGTCGCCGCCTTCACTGATGCTGAGCACCGGGTGGCCGATCAACGAGGCAAACAGGCGGCTGCGTTCGTCATTGCTGAGTTTGCCGATGTACACGGCGTCGCAGGCGTTGACGATATCGGGATGGTCGGCCAGCAGGCGCCGCACCACGACCGGACGGCCGGTGGCCTGGATGGTGCCTTTGATCAGGTCGTCGGTGTATTGGGTCGGGCCGACGATGCACAGGCGCAGTTGCGCAGGCTCTACTGGCCAACGGGCATAGCTGAGGATACCGAGTACCACCTGGGTGACCGCCTGGGCGCGCTGGTCAGCCGGGCCTGGGGCCTCGGCAAATACCCGGGGCGCCAGCAGGCATAGAATCGCCACCAGCAGCAAGCGTCTCCAGCTCGAACTAAGCTCTGTGGGCGAGACAGCCAGGTTCATGCAACGATTCTCTCAGGTGTTTTCGGGGTGATGCCGCAACGATAGCACAGCGTCAGATATTTCTGACTCCTGACCCAACTCCAGCATCAACCCACTCAAGCGTTTGACCTTGCGGCGCACGGCCTCTTCAAACACCCCGCCCCGGGGTTCGATCAGGCTGAACCAGCGCTTGGCGCGGGTGATGCCGGTGTAGATCAACTCTTTGGTGAGCACCGGGTTCAGCGCGTCCGGCAGGATCAATGCGGTGTGGGTGAACTCCGAGCCCTGGGATTTGTGCACGGTCATGGCGTACACGGTTTCCACATCATTGAGACGGCTGGGCAGGACAAAGCGCACGCCACCCTGGCCATCGTTACGTGGGAAAGCCACCCGCAGCACCTGGGGGCCGCCGTCGCTTTCAGGCAGTTTGAGGGCAATGCCGATATCGCCGTTCATCAAGCCCAGGCCGTAATCGTTGCGCGTCATCAACACCGGACGGCCTTCGTACCATTGCTCATCCCCCTCGATCAGCCGCACTTTGCGCAAGGCGGCCGTGATGCGCAGGTTCAGGCCTTCCACACCCCAAGGCCCCTTGCGCACGGCGCAGAGCAGTTGGAACGCATCGAAGGCTTGCAGCAGTTGCTGGGCCCAGTGGGTCCAGGCAAGGTCATCGCGCGGGGTGTCGACGGCGGGGCGTGCGCTGTGCAGCAGGTTGAGGTAATAGCGATAACCCTGGGCGCCGTCGCCCTGCCCGTCCAGCACCAGGCGCTCCAGGGCGTGGTCGTGCTCGCCTTTGAGGCTGACGCAGAACAGGTCGCTGTGGCTGCGCGCGGCCAGCAGCTTGCGCGCCTCGTCGGCGTTTTGCTGGTTGACCCAGCGCGCCAGTTGGCCGATGCCGCTGCCTTCGCCGAAACGCCGCGAGTAGCGCAGCATCACCACTTGCTGAGCCAAGGGATGGCTGCCATCGAGGTCTTCGTGCAGGCCACTGGCGCTGAGGTCTTCGCCGCTGACGGTTTGCAGCCATTGGCGGGTGTCAGGGCTGTACCAGCCGGCTTCGGCGTCGCGGCACAAATCACCGAGTACGGCGCCGGCCTCCACCGAGGCGAGTTGGTCTTTGTCGCCCAGCAGCACCAGGCGGGCATGGGGCGGTAACGCATCCAGCAGGTTAGCCATCATTTCCAGGTCGATCATCGAGGCTTCGTCCACCACCAGTACATCCAGAGGCAACGGGTTGCCAAGGTGATGGCGGAAGTGCCGAGTGCCCGGGCGACTGCCCAGCAAGCGGTGGACCGTGGTGACCTGGGTCGGGATCTTTTCCTTCACGCTTTGCGGCACTGTCAGCGACAGCACTTGCTGGCTGATGGATTCGGTCAAGCGCGCCGCGGCTTTACCGGTCGGCGCGGCCAAGCGGATACGCAGCGGGCTGCCGGACTCAACGGCCGGCGCCTGCAACAGCGCGAGCAGGCGTACCACGGTGGTGGTCTTGCCGGTGCCGGGGCCGCCGGTGACAATGCTGAATGCACCGCGGGTGGCCAGGGCGCAGGCGAGTTTCTGCCAGTCGATCACGCCATCGGGCGCCGGTTGGTCAAACAAGCCATTCAAGCGCTGGGGCAAATCGGCGGCGACGCTTTCCTGGGTGGCAAGACGCAGGCGCAAGGCGCTGTCGATACGTCGTTCGTAAGTCCAGTAACGGCGCAGGTACAGGCGTTTGCCCGACAGTACCAAGGGACGACTGTGTGCCGATTCGCTGCCGTCCAGCGCCAGGGCGACCAACGGGCTGGCGGCCAGGGCGTGGCACCAGCGGGCGCCATCAAGGCCGTCGAGCAACTGCGACGGCAGCAGCATGGCGCCGCTTTGCAGGTCGCCTTCGGGCGGCAGGGACAGGGCAAAATCCGGCGCGTTGAGGGTTTCGAACAGGTCCAGGCACACATGGCCGTGGCCGAGTTGATGGCTGGTCAGCGCCGCCGCCAGTAGCACCAAGGGGTCGGCGTGTGGATCGAGCTCGTGCAGGAAGCCTACGAACGCCTTGTCCAACGCCCGCAGCCACCCCCGGTCAACCCAACGCTCCAGCAGGCTCACCAGGTCGGCGGCGCGGCTCAAGGGCGCTAACGCCTCAAGCGGTAACGGCGACAGGCTCATAACAACACTCCTTGTTCCCAGGCAGGCTCAGCCTTGGGCGGGATGGGCTTGCCCTGGAACAGCAGGTCCAGGCCTTCGATCAGGTCCCGTGGCGGCCGGGTGAAAAACGCCCCTCGGCTGACAGCCTGGGTGCCGCGCAGGAACAGGTACAGCGCGCCGCCGACATGACGGTCGTAGTCATAGTCCGGCAGGCGCGCCTTGAGTTGGCGATGCAGGGCGAGCAGGTAAAGCACGTATTGCAGGTCGTACCGATGTTCGAGGATCGACTGTTCCATGGCGTCCTGGGTGTAGGCCGAATCGTCGGGACCGAGCCAGTTGGATTTGTAGTCGGCCACGTAGTAGCGGCCGTCATGTTCGAAGGTAAGGTCGATAAAACCCTTGAACATGCCGTTGAGCAGCACTGCTTCGGCGGCGACGCGGGACACACCGTTGTGGGTGTACTGGCACACCAGCTTGTCGAGGGCGAGCACGTCGACTTTATGGCTGGCGAACCAGAACTCCATTTCAATCTGGTAGTGCTGCAGGTTGCTCAGGGCGACCTGGTCGTTATCCACCGGCAGCGGCGTGTGCAGCAGATGGCCCAGCCAGTCGCTGAGGGTGACGATCCAGCCTTCCCAGTTGCGGCGATTGCAGCGCGCGCCTACGGCTTGTTCGATCGCTTGCGAGGTCACGTTGAAGCCTTCTTCCCCGGCCCACTCCAGCAGGCCGTGAAGGAAGGTGCCGGGGTTCGGACCGCGTGGGAAACGGTGAATGTCTGCGCCGGACGCTGCCACTTCACGCGGTGCGTCGGGATCGAGGCGTTCGTCATCGAACAGCTTTTGCGCCTGTGGGCTTTCGGGCGCTTCAAGGTGGGCGACGCTCATGCTGTCGCCAATGCGCAAGGCACTGTAGGACGCGATCCACCAGTTCTCGGCGGCCTTGCGCTTAGGTAACAAGGGCGCGAGCAAGTGGGCAGTGTTGCGCGGCGGGTGGAACAGGATGTCCTGGGCGTCGGGCACTGGGGCGTAGTGGATGGCCGGGCAGCCGTCCTGCAGATCCAACAGCCAACGCGCGAGGCCGGCGGATTCACTCAACGACGCACCGGCGCCGAGCAGGTAACCCAGCGCCGACAGGTGCAGTACCGAGCTGCTGCTGTTGCCACGCTTGAGGTCGGCAACGCCGAGCCAGCAGGCATGTTTGGCGCGGGTCAGGGCTACGTAGAACAAACGCAGGTCTTCGGCCAGGCGCTCATCGTCGGCCTGGGCGATCAACTCGGCGGTCGGGCGCAGGCTGACGTGGGATTTGCCGTGTTCATCGTGGTAATGCAGCGGCAGGCGACTGCCGTCGACCGGCTTGGCCGAGCAGATGAAAGGCAGGAAGACCAGGTCGTACTCCAGACCCTTGGATTTGTGAATGGTCACCACCTTGACCAGTTGCTCGTCACTTTCCAGGCGCAGGATTTGCTCTTCGCCGGCCTGGCCGGACAACGCCAGGTGTTCGGCCAGGTGGCGGATCAACGCCTGTTCGCCGTCCAGTTCCGACGCGGCTTGCTGCAACAACTCGCTGAGGTGCAACAGGTTGGTCAGCACACGTTCGCCGTCGCTGAGGGCGATCAGGGTTTGCGGCAGTTTGAAGTCGTGCAGCAGGCGACGCAGCATCGGCAACACGCCTTGGGTGCGCCAGATCGTGCGGTAGCCTCGGAACTGCATCACGCGGCTTTCCCACGCCAGTTCGTCCTGGTTCAGACGCTCCAGTTCCGGCAGTGACAGGTTCAAGGTGACGCAAGCCAGGGCAGCCCGCAGCGGCCGCTCGACGTCCGGCTCGGCACAGGCCTTGAGCCAGGCGAGCAGGTCGTGGGCTTCCTGGGCGGCGAAGACAGAGTCCTTGTCGGACAGGTACACGCTACGCACGCCACGGGTGGCCAACTCGGCGCGCACGGCCTGGGCTTCCTTGCCGTCGCGCACGAGGATGGCGATGTCCGACGGCAGTACACCTTTGAAACTGTCATCCGTTTGCAGGAAACCGGCCGTGCCCTGCTGGCCGCCGTTGAGCAATTCGACAATCCGAGTGGCGCAGGCGCCGGCCAGTTGTTGGCGGTATACCGCGTTGGAAACCGGCTGGTCGGTGGGCAGGTGCCACAGGTTCAGCGCCGGCGACGTTTGGCCGTCGACCTGCAGTTTTTCCTTGCGGCCTTGGGACAACACCGGGTGGAACGGCACCGGGTTGTCGCCATTCGACTCCCGGAACAGGAACGCGCCGCGGCCGGTTTCCGCGCGCAGGAACACGTGGTTCACCGCGTCGACCATCGCATGGCTGGAACGGAAGTTGGTGCCCAGGGTGTGATGACGGCCGAGCGTGGATTTGCGCGCACGCAGGTAGGTGTAGATATCGGCGCCGCGGAAGGCGTAGATGGCTTGCTTGGGGTCGCCAATCAGGAACAGGCCGCTGTCGAGGTGGTTCTCTTCGATGCGGTAAATGCTGTCGAAGATGCTGTATTGCACCGGGTCGGTGTCCTGGAATTCGTCGATCAGGGCCACCGGGAACTGCTCGCGGATCACACTGGCCAGGCGCTCGCCGCCATCGGTTTGCAGGGCGGCGTTGAGGCGGATCAGCATGTCGTCGAAGCCCATTTCGGCACGCCGGCGTTTTTCTTCTTCAAAGCGCTTGCCCACCCAACCGGCAGCGTGTTGCAACACCGCGGCGTCGGGGGTTGGCAGCGCGTCGAGGGCGGCCTTGAGGCCGGCCATGGCATCGATGCCGGGGTGTTGCGGCGGGTCGCCCTTCCATGCTTCGGCCATGCCGTCGGGGGTGAGGCGGGTGAAGCCGGTGGCAATATCCAGCTGTTCCAGGGTTTCGTCAGCGGCCCAGGCGCTGATCTTTTCGAACCAGGGCTCGAAGTAACGCGCTTGCATCTTGCGGCCGTCGACGGCTTTGGCGGCTACGGCTTGCAGGCAGATTTCGCGCAACTCGACGGCCCATTGTTGCCAGGGAGCCTTGATGTTTATCAACGCTTCACGGCGTTCTTGCAGGCAAGCGTTGATCAACTCGGCGGGTTCGCGGGTTTCATCCGTCGGCCGTTCGCTGCCGAACAGTGCGCGTACCCGTGGCATCAACGCGGCCGGACCGCCCCAGTTGCTGCGTACCCAGTTGAGGGCGTCGTCGTGCATCGGGTAGCAGAACAGTCGCCAATAATCGCGAAGCACTTCGCCGAGCAGGTCACTGTGGTCGGTTTCCAGGGTCTGGGTGAACAGGCTGCCGCTGTCGAACGCGTGTTCGCGCAGCATGCGCTGGCACCAACTGTGAATCGTGGAAACCGCCGCCTCATCCATCCACTGGGCTGCGATGTCCAGGCGGTTGGCGCAGGCGGGCCATTGCTCGGGGAGGTATTGCGCACGCAGGTCGGCGATCAGCGCGTCGGGCTGTTCAATCTCTTCGCGGAAGAAACGTGCGGCCTCGGCCAAACGCATGCGGATGCGTTCGCGCAGCTCTTTGGTGGCGGCATCGGTAAAGGTCACCACGAGGATTTGCGGCGGCAGCAGTTCACGGCCAAAACCGGACTCACTGTCACCGTGGCCAAGGACCAGACGCAGGTACAAGGCGGAGATGGTGAAGGTTTTGCCGGTGCCGGCGCTGGCTTCAATCAGCTGGCTGCCATTCAACGGGAAGGCCAGGGCCAAGGGTTTGCTGCTCATGGGCCGGCCTCCTCGCCTGTGAGTGATCGCCATGGGGCGTTGATGAGCGGTCGATACAAGGTTTCGCACCAGCCTTCGAACTCTTCGCTGGCGACCAGGGCGGCGTAATCGGGGAACTGTCGGGTGAGCGCCGGGGTTTCGCGACGCTCGCCGTCGGTGGTCAGGCCGTCACCTTCATAGGCTTTGCTCGCGGCGGCGTGGGCTTTGACCGGATCGGTCTGGCTGAGCCAGGCGAAGGCGGTCTTGACGGCTACCGGGAGCGGCTCTCTCATGCCGCTGTGCCAGGCCAACAGCAGGTTGCCGAGGATTTCCCGGGCGATGGGCTTATCCAGCGGGGCCAGTAGCAACGTATCGTCGCTGGCCACCAACCCCGTGCTCAACGACAGGCCGCAGGCGCAGGCCACCACATGATTGACCCAAGGACGAATCAGGCGATGCCATTTGCGTGTTTTGATCGAGCCGATGCTATTGGGGATGGTGGTGACACTCAGCAATCCGCCATCACTGCGTCGATGCAGGCCGCTGATCCAGCCTTCCAGCGCTATACCTTGATGCTCGAAACTGATCGGTTCTGCAGCGGTGTGTGGCGTTGGCCAGAGCGCCAGCAACTGCTGGTAGCGTTGCAACAAGTCGGGCAGGGGCTCAATGAGTTCGTTGCGCAGGCACTCGCCGAAACCAACCATCGGCAACAGGCCACTGCCTTGCAGCCGCAGGGCCTGGGCGTTGAGGGCCTGGTCGAGGTGTTCGGGCTGGGACAGCGCAGCGTTCAACAGGCTGTCGCTCAGGTTGTAGCGTTGCAGCGCGTCAAGCACGAAGGGCTCTTCATCGGCCAGGGGTACTTCGGCGGCTTCGAAGAACACTTTCAGACGCTGGCTGAAGAAGTGTTTGACCGGGTTGCGTAGGAAATCCTGCAACTGGCCGAGACTCAGGGGTTCTTCCTGTTGATGCTGCGCCAGTTGACCCTCTTTTGGGACGTTATCCACAGCTTCGTGGAGTAACTGCCATTCGCGGGCGTAGCTGAACAGTGGATCACCTTCGTGGAAATAGCGGGCGCTGAAGGGTTGGAGCGGGTGTTCCTGGGTCATCGCGTCCAGTAGCGGTGTTTCTTGTGCGTTGTGCCAGCCACTGGCGATATGGTCGCGCAGTTGGCCGATGAGTACAGAGGCCGGGCGCTCGCTGTTATCGCGGATGCTACGGCCGACCCAGCTGATATAGAGCTGGTCGCGGGCGGACAACAGGGCTTCGAGCAGCAGGTAACGGTCATCTTCACGGCGCGAACGGTCGCCGGGACGGTAGTCGCTGCCCATCAGGTCGAAATCCAGCGGTGGCTGGGCGCGTGGGTAGTCGCCGTCGTTCATGCCGAGCAGGCAGACGAGTTTGAAGGGGATGGCGCGCATGGGCATCAGGGTGCAAAAATTGACAGCTCCGGCGAGGAAGCGCTGGGACAGACGGCCTTGATCCAGGCCGGCCAGCCAGGCTTCGCGGACTACGGTAAGCGGTAACTCATCCTGCAGGCCAACGGACTCGCAGGTTTCCAACCAGGTTTCCCTGAGTTGCTCAAGCTGACCCAACAGGTAGTCGTCGTGCTCGCTGCTGGGTAGGAAGAAGAGTTGCATAAGGCGTTGCAGACGCTCGCCCCATTCGTGGGGTGCTGCGGGTTGTGACAGCGCTTGATGGGCATCGCTGAGCGCATCGAGCAAAGCGACCAGCGGGCCGATCAAGGCCGCATCAAGCCCGCCGATTTCGTCGTAAGGCTCAATGCCTTCGCAGGCTGCACCGGTGCCGACGGCGTAGCCTAGAAGCATACGGCGAAGACCGAATCGCCAGCTGTTTTGTTCCAGTTCACTCGGCAGACCGAGCCCCGCACGTTGCTCGGCGTTGAGGCCCCAACGGATGCCAGCGCCTTCGATCCAGCGGTGCAGCGTGGGCAGATCGCGCTCCTTGATGGCGAAGCGTTCGCGCAAGGCCGGGACGTCCAACAGATCGAGAATCTCGCTGACGGGGAAGCGGCTGTCAGGGAGTTTGAGCAGGTGTTCAACGGCGATCAGCAGGGGATCGCGGCCGCGCTGGCCTTGATCGGTGAGGGTAAAGGGAATGAAGCGGGGATCGATTCTGTCCAGTTGCCCGAATACCGCGCGAATATGCGGCGCATAGCTGTCGACGTCGGGGACCATGACGATGATGTCCCTTGGGCGAAGCGTGGGGTCGGCGCTGAAGCGTTGGAGCAATTGGTCGTGGAGAATCTCTACTTCGCGTTGGGCACTGTGGGCAATGTGGAAGCGGATGGATGTATCACGCTCCAGATCGACAGCCGGCCATTGTTCCCGAGTCTCATTGAGCGGGCGCAGTTCGAGGATATCGTCCTGAAGCTGGTTGAGCAGTGTGGTGGGTTCGCTGTCGCTGAACAGGTCGATTCGACCATCGCGAAAAGCGGCGCGGTAGCTGTTGGGATCGTCGTAACTGTCCAGCAGGCTGATGTAGTCGCGACCTTGTTTGCCCCAGGCGGCCAACAGCGGATGGGCGTGTTGGTGCAGGGTTTGTGGGTCGATAGTAACGGGCATGCCGGCTTTACGCGCCTGGCGTTTGTATTCGTTACGCAGCAGGTCTTTGTCGGCCACGATGTCGGACCAATGGTGGCGACACGGGTTGTGCACGCACAGCAGGACTTGGCTGAAACGGGCCAGGCCGGCCAGCGCCTCAAGCGCTTGGGCGGGTAGGGAGGAAATCCCGAAGACAATCACCCGGGAAGGCAATCCCTTCGGTGCTTGCTCAAGCGCATTGATACGTTCGATAAAGCGCTGGTGCACGCCGGCGCGGCTTTCGGCCATGCCCTCTTCACCGACGTCCAACAGCAGCGCGCGCCATAACTCGGCTTGCCAACAATTGGCAGGGTTGAGTGGCTTTGATTCGCCTCGACCATTACGCAATTGATGGCGGCCGGCAGCCCAGTCTTCCAGCCAGTCAGCGCGGTAGACCTGGTATTGGTCGAACAGGTCAGCCAGTCGTTCCGCCAGTTGGTAGCGTTTGCGCAGGTCGGAGTCGTGGGTCAAGAAGCGTTGCAACGGCTCGAAGTGCTGTTGATCGATGAGTTCCGGGAGCAGGCGCATCAGGCGCCAAGTGAGCGGGGCTTTATCGAGCAGGGATTTTGGAGGGATTTCGTCACGTCCCAGGACCATGCGATAGAGCTGCCACATGAAGCTGCCGGGGAGCTGTACATCAATGGCGGCGGCAATTCCGCAGCCTCCCATATCGTCGTCTTGCGGGTCTTCAGCCAAGGCCAGTTTGAGCCACTGGGCAATGCCGTTGCTTTGTACCAAGGCGATTTCGTTTTCCAGAGGCGCCAGGGGATAACGGCGCATCCAACTCACCACCAGGCTGCGCAGTTCGTCCAAGCGGTTGCCGTGAACCACCATGAATCCAGCGCTGAGGGACGTCGCATCCGGCATAACGGCTTCCTTGGGAAAAGCAAAATCGAGGGCATGGACTTTAGCACTGAAGACCCTGCCGAGGCGCCTCTTCGCACTTTCCGACCGCCCAAAACAAAACCCCATCTGCTTTCGCAAATGGGGTTTCGGAATTTAATCTTGACGATGACCTACTCTCACATGGGGAAACCCCACACTACCATCGGCGATGCATCGTTTCACTGCTGAGTTCGGGATGGGATCAGGTGGTTCCAATGCTCTATGGTCGTCAAGAAATTCGGGTACTGAGTCGTGGCCAGTTGGCCTCGCTTCAGCAAATTGGGTATGTGACAGCTGTCGGTGCTTTGTGAAATCTCGAACTTTCGGTTCATTG
>NZ_FWZV01000011.1:0-292597 GCF_900177315.1 Pseudomonas sp. LAMO17WK12:I1
AGAAGATCGAATCGTTAATAGCGCCAAACAACACGACTCTACCAACGCCTTCTGGGCTTCGATGAACTGAAGCAATCCGCTGTCTTATTCTGCATAACTCATTGTTTAGCAAGGAGTTTTACGTTTCGACTGCGCCGGAAGTGGGGCGAATTATAGACAGATACAATTCGCCGTCAACACTTAATTTCAGGTTTATTCGGATTTGAGCGTAATACGCGCAAATGCCTTCTTCCCCGCCTGACAAACGTGGGTAGCACCCAGTTCGTATATAAAGGTGCGATCCACCACCTCACCATCTATACGCACACCACCAGACCCCAGAAGGTCACGCGCGACCGCCGAGTTCTTCACCAGACCAGCCTTATTAAGGACTGCCGCAATCGGCATGGCCTCAGTAGCCGTCAATTCAATCTCAGGCAGATCATCCGGCAGCTCGCCATCTCTCATGCGGTTACCCGCCGCACGGTGAGCACTGGCCGCAGCCTCTTCACCATGGAAGCGCGCAACGATCTCTTCCGCCAGCTTGATCTTCACGTCACGCGGATTGGCACCCGCCTCTACATCCGCACGCAGCGCATCGATCTCATCCATCGAGCGGAAGCTCAACAGTTCGAAGTAGCGCCACATCAAGGCATCCGGGATAGAGACCAGCTTGCCGTACATCACACCCGGAGCTTCCTGGATGCCGACATAGTTGCCCAGGGACTTGGACATTTTCTTGACGCCATCCAATCCTTCCAACAACGGCATGGTCAGGATGCACTGAGCCTCCTGACCATAAGCACGCTGCAACTCACGCCCCATCAGCAGGTTGAATTTCTGGTCGGTACCACCCAACTCAACATCCGCGCGCAGCGCTACCGAGTCATAACCCTGAACCAGCGGATACAGGAACTCATGAATCGCGATCGGCTGATTGGTTGAATAGCGCTTATCGAAGTCATCACGCTCAAGCATGCGCGCCACGGTGTACTGGGAAGTGAGGCGAATGAAGTCCGCCGGCCCCATCTGATCCATCCAGGTGGAGTTAAACGCCACCTCGGTCTTGGCCGGATCAAGAATCTTGAATACCTGGGTCTTATAGGTCTCGGCATTATCGAGAACCTGCTCACGGGTCAGCGGCGGGCGTGTCGCACTCTTACCGCTCGGATCACCGATCATCCCGGTGAAATCACCTATAAGGAAGATCACCTGATGCCCCAGCTCCTGGAACTGACGCAGCTTATTAATAAGCACGGTATGACCCAGGTGCAGGTCCGGCGCCGTTGGATCGAAGCCAGCCTTAATACGCAGGGGCTGGCCACGCTTGAGCTTTTCGATCAGCTCGGCCTCGACCAACAGTTCTTCCGCACCACGTTTTATCAGCGCTAGCTGCTCTTCAACCGACTTCATAACAGACCCGCAAGGCTCAGATTCAAAAGGGAACCAACCATACAAGATCAGGGACTAATTACAAGTTTTGCCCTGCGCACGGACACCGTTCAGCAAGCCCAGCGTTCGCGAGCTTGCGCCACAGATGATTTGGTTATATTTTATACAGTTATTTCATCTTCATCATGTCATTCATCTTTTCCATTTCATCTTCAAAGTCAAATTACCTATGACCACTGAACCGTCTAAAGCGCCGCCGCTTTACCCGAAGACCCACCTGCTCGCAGCAAGTGGTATCGCCGCCCTTCTCAGCCTGGCACTCCTGGTATTCCCTTCCAGTGACGTAGAAGCCAAACGAACATCCCTGAGCCTTGACTTGGAGAGTCCAGTTGAACAACTGACACAAGATCAAGACGCTTCCGACGCCCAACAAGCCACAAATGCTCCCACTGAATCGCCGTTTGCCCAGATCGAAAACACGCAGGAAGACACCCAGCAAGCCGTTCAAGAACAGAGAAAACCCGTAGTAGACACTGCCAAGAACCCTCAACACCGCGAAGTGATCGTGGCGAAAGGCGATACGCTTTCGACCCTGTTCGAGAAGGTAGGCCTTCCCGCAGCCACCGTTAACGATGTACTGGCCAGCGATAAACAAGCCAAGCAATTCACCCAGCTCAAACACGGCCAGAAACTGGAGTTCGAACTGACACCAGACGGTCAGCTGAACAACCTGCACACCAGCGTCAGTGACCTCGAGAGCATCTCCCTGACCAAGGGCGCCAAAGGCTTTGCCTTCAACCGTATTACCACCAAGCCAGTCATGCGCTCTGCCTACGTTCACGGCGTGATCAACAGCTCACTGTCGCAATCTGCCGCGCGCGCCGGCTTGTCCCATAGCATGACCATGGACATGGCCAGCGTGTTTGGCTACGACATCGACTTCGCCCAGGACATCCGCCAGGGTGATGAATTCGACGTGATCTACGAGCAGAAAGTCGCCAACGGCAAAGTGGTCGGCACCGGCAACATTCTCTCCGCACGCTTCACCAACCGTGGCAAGACCTACACCGCAGTGCGTTACACCAACAAGCAAGGCAACAGCAGCTACTACACCGCCGACGGCAACAGCATGCGCAAGGCCTTTATCCGCACCCCGGTGGATTTCGCTCGTATTAGCTCGCGTTTCTCCATGGGTCGCAAGCATCCAATTCTGAACAAAATCCGCGCCCACAAAGGCGTCGACTATGCCGCCCCACGCGGTACGCCTATCAAGGCGGCCGGCGATGGCAAGGTCCTGCTCGCAGGACGCCGCGGTGGCTACGGCAACACGGTGATCATCCAGCACGGCAACACCTACCGCACCCTGTATGGCCATATGCAAGGTTTCGCCAAGGGTGTGAAAACCGGCGGCAACGTGAAGCAAGGCCAAGTAATCGGTTACATCGGCACCACTGGCCTGTCCACCGGCCCGCACTTGCACTACGAGTTCCAGGTCAATGGTGTGCACGTTGACCCATTGGGACAGAAGCTGCCGATGGCCGACCCGATTGCCAAGGCCGAGCGCGCACGCTTTATGCAACAGAGCCAGCCGCTGATGGCGCGCATGGACCAGGAGCGCTCTACCCTGCTTGCTTCGGCGAAGCGTTAAGGTATGCCGTTCTATATAGGTGTAATGTCCGGGACCAGCCTCGATGGCCTGGACATCGCCCTGATCGAACAAGGCTCGGCGATCAATCTGATCGCCACCCACTACACACCGATGCCGGACACCCTGCGCGCAGAGCTGTTAAGCCTGTGCGCCAGCGGCCCGGATGAGATTGCCCGCTCAGCGATAGCCCAGCAGCATTGGGTCACACTCGCCGCCCACGGCATTCACACGGTGCTCGACCAGCACGACCTCAAGCCTCAAGACATACGCGCGATCGGCAGCCATGGCCAGACCATCCGTCACGAACCCGCCCGAGGCTTTACCGTGCAGATCGGCAACCCGGCATTGCTTGCGGAGCTGACGGGCATCAGCGTAGTCAGCGACTTCCGCAGCCGCGACGTTGCCGCTGGCGGCCAGGGCGCGCCTCTGGTGCCCGCCTTTCATGAGGCGTTGTTTGGCGAAAGCACCGGCAACCGTGCAGTGTTGAATATTGGGGGCTTCAGCAATCTCAGCTTGATCGAAACCGGCAAGCCCGTAGCCGGCTTCGACTGCGGCCCAGGCAATGTGCTGCTGGACGCCTGGATTCAACAGCAGCGCGGCGAACACTTTGACCGTGATGGGCAGTGGGCGGGTAGTGGCAAGGTCGAGCCTCAACTACTCACGGCCCTACTCAGCGATCCATTCTTCCTGACCAAAGGCCCGAAAAGCACCGGCCGTGAAGTGTTCAACCTCGAGTGGCTGCACCAGCATCTTGGCCGCCTGCCCGCCTTTGAACCCCAGGACGTACAGGCCAGCCTGCTGGAGCTGACTGCCCTGACCATCGTCGAGGCCCTGCAAACCGCGCAGCCCGAGACAGAAACGTTACTCGTCTGTGGCGGCGGCGCCCATAACACCACAATGATGAATCGTCTGGCCGCGTTGTTGCCATCCACTCAAGTCAGCAGCACCGCCACCCACGGCGTAGACCCGGACTGGGTCGAAGCCATGGCCTTCGCCTGGCTGGCTCACTGCTGCCTGGAAGGCATTGCCGCCAACCGGCCCAGTGTCACCGGCGCACGCGGGCTAAGGGTACTTGGCGCGATCTACCCCGCCTGACGAACACCTCGCCAGAATCGCAGACAGCAAAACGCCGCTTGGCCGATCAAAGCCACGCGGCGTTTTTATTCGTTGTAGATCAGGCTGTCGATCAGATCGAGAACGAAGAGCCGCAACCACAGGTGGTGGTCGCGTTAGGGTTCTTGATCACGAAACGCGAACCCTCCAGACCCTCCTGGTAATCCACCTCGGCACCTGCCAAGTATTGGAAGCTCATCGGGTCCACGACCAGGCTAACGCCCTCACGCTCAACGATGGTGTCATCGTCGGCCACATCTTCATCGAAGGTGAAACCGTACTGAAACCCTGAACAACCGCCGCCCGTAACGAATACGCGCAGCTTCAAGCGATCATTACCCTCTTCATCGACCAGGCTCTTCACCTTGTGCGCAGCACCGTGGGTAAATTGCAAAGCCGTGGGGGTGAAGGATTCAACGCTCATGCTGATAATCTCCCGGCGTAGCGCCGCCATATGCGTAATGGCGGGCATTATCCGCTTCTCCTAGAAAAGCGGTCAACTATTGTTACGGTATATCAATCTGCATCGCCGCCATTAGAAACACAAAAGGCCCGATCAACGGGCCTTTTGCACACTTTGCCAATCGTCTTAAGGCAGCATGCCGGCGTGGGACAGACCCAGCTTTTCATCCAGGCCAAACAGGATGTTCATGTTCTGCACCGCCTGGCCCGACGCGCCCTTGACGAGGTTGTCGATCACCGACAACACCACCACCAGGTCACCATCCTGCGGACGATGCACCGCAATCCGACACACGTTGGCGCCTCGCACACTGCGGGTTTCCGGATGGCTGCCAGCAGGCATTACATCGACGAACGGCTCGTTGGCATAACGCTTTTCAAACAACGCCTGTAGGTCTACCGAACGATCGACCACGGTGGCGTACAACGTGGAATGAATGCCACGAATCATCGGCGTCAGGTGTGGCACGAAGGTCAGGCCTACGTCTTTGCCGGCGGCGCGACGCAGCCCCTGACGAATCTCCGGCAGATGGCGATGCCCTTTTACTGCGTAAGCCTTCATGCTTTCCGACGTCTCGGAGTACAAGGAACCTACCGCTGCTCCACGACCGGCACCGCTGACACCCGACTTACAGTCTGCGATCAGGCGCGAAGCATCCGCCAGCCCGGCCTCGAGCAACGGCAGGAAGCCCAGTTGCGTCGCCGTCGGGTAGCAACCCGGCACGGCGATCAAGCGTGCCTGCTTGATCTGCTCACGATTGACTTCCGGCAGGCCGTACACCGCCTCTTCCAACAGTTCCGGTGCACCGTGAGGCTGGCCGTACCACTTGGCCCATTCGTCGGCGTCTTGCAGGCGGAAGTCCGCCGACAGGTCGATGACCTTGGTACCAGCGGCCAGCAGTTCGCCAGCCAACGCATGGGCAACGCCATGGGGGGTGGCAAAGAACACCACATCGCAGGCACCAAGGGTGTTGATGTCCGGAACACTGAACGCCAGGCCGTCGTAGTGGCCTCGCAGGTTCGGGTACATATCGGCCACGGCCAGGCCGGCCTCGGATCGAGAGGTAATGACCACCACCTCAGCTTGCGGATGCTGGGCCAACAGACGCAGCAATTCGACACCGGTGTAACCCGTGCCGCCGACGATACCGACCTTGACCATAAACCTGCCCTCAACGAACCCACTGGAAAGCCGTCGATAATAGGGGCCGTATCGTCCTGCGACAACCGTCAACGTGACGTATGGGCGCATGAGCCACTACTATCTGCGCTACCGTGAACCTGGGAATAACTAAAAATGCTTTATCTATGGGTCAAAGCCTTCCATATCGTCAGCATCGTCTGCTGGTTTGCCGGGCTGTTCTACCTGCCGCGCCTGTTCGTCTACCACGCTCAAAGCGAGGACACTGTCAGCAAGGAACGCTTCAGCGTCATGGAGCGCAAGCTCTACCGCGGCATCATGGGCCCGGCGATGCTGGCCAGCCTGGTGTTCGGTATCTGGCTGATAGCCCTTAACCCCGGCATCTTTCAATCGGGCGCCTGGATCCACGCCAAGTTGACCCTGGTAGTGTTCCTGATTGGCTACCACCATATGTGCGGCGCGCAGGTAAAACGTTTCGCCCGTGGCGAAAACACCCGCAGCCATGTCTTTTATCGCTGGTTCAATGAAGTCCCGGTTCTGATATTGCTGGCTATCGTAATTTTGGTCGTGGTCAAACCGTTCTAACGTCATTACTCGGGGTACCTCCAATGTCGCTGCCCACTCTGCTTGAACAACGTCTGCACCTGCCCGTGGTGGTGGCGCCGATGTTCCTGATTTCCAATCCGCAATTGGTGCTGGCCTGCTGCCGCAACGGCGTGGTCGGCAGCTTCCCGGCGCTCAACCAGCGCGAGAGCAGTGGCTTCAAGGCCTGGCTGGAGGAAATCGAAGCGGGCCTGGCGCAGCTGGACAATCCTGCCCCCTACGCCGTCAACCTGATCGTGCACAACAGCAACCCTCGCCTTGAGGCTGACCTGGCGATCTGTGTTGAGCACAAGGTGCCGATCGTGATTACCAGCCTGGGCGCAGTGAAAGAAGTGGTAGATGCGGTGCACAGCTATGGCGGCCTGGTGTTTCACGATGTCACTACCCGTCGCCATGCCGAAAAAGCCGCTGAAGCCGGTGTCGACGGCCTGATCGCCGTGGCCGCAGGCGCCGGTGGCCATGCCGGTACCTGGAGCCCGTTTTCGCTGATCGCGGAGATTCGCCAATTCTTCGACAAAACCCTGCTGCTGGCCGGCTGCCTTAACCACGGCCATGAGATACTCGCCGCCCAGTTGCTGGGGGCAGACCTGGCGTATTTCGGCACACGGTTTATCGGTACCACCGAAAGCCACGCCCCGGATGCGTATAAAGAGATGCTGCTCACATCGCGCGCCGCCGACATCGTGCACACTCCCGCAGTCTCCGGCGTGCCCGCAAGCTTTATGCGCCAGAGCCTGGAAAATGCCGGTTTCGACCTCGCTGCCCTGCAGGGCAAAGGCGAAGTAAACTTCGGCTCCAAGCTCAAGCCGCTGAGCGACGAAGCCAAGGCCTGGAAGACCGTATGGTCTGCAGGCCAAGGTGTCGGTGAGATTAATGATTTACCCGGCGTCGATGAACTCGTTGCCCGCCTGGATGCCGAATACCGCAAGGCGCGCGAGCAGGCGACACAGTTGCGCTGGCCACGCTGACCCAACCGCAAGGCCTGCCGATCGAGCAGGCCTGCACTACCCCACTGATTCAGTGACAAGGATGCCCGCATGAGCGACAACCGTTTCAAGATTGTGTTTGATGGGGCCCTGCTCCCGGGTGTCGAAAGCACCACAGCCAAGCTGAACCTGGCTGAACTGTTCAAGAGCACGGTCGAGGACATCGAGAAACTCTTCACCGGCCGCGTTGTTGCACTGAAACGCGACCTGTCCCGCCCCGACGCCGAAACCTACCTCACCGCGCTGAAAAACGCCGGGGTCGACGCGCGTATCGAGGCCGAACAGCCCGTAGCCTTCAGCCTTGCCGAAACCCACGAAACAGATTCCAGCGCTGCGGACTTCTCCCGTCCTGCGGCTTCGCCGTACGCACCACCGCGTGCCGCCGTAGGTGAAAGCCTGCCGGAATACGCCACCCTCAAGGTCTTCACCATCAATGGCCGTATTGGTCGTCTGCGGTACCTGGCATGGACGCTGGTACTGACAGTCGCCATGCTCGTCGCAGCCGGCATCCTCAGTACTGTGGGCTTTGCCATCGCAACCGCGTCGCCGACGATAGCCATTATCCTCGGCTCGCTGCTGGGCTTCGCGCTGTTCGTCGCGGTTGTGGTCGTGAGCGTGCAGATCGGCGTGCAGCGCCTGCACGATCTGGGCTGGTCCGGCTGGTTGTACCTGCTGAACCTGGTACCGCTGGTGAACAGTATTTTCCCGCTGCTGCTGTTGGTCATGCCAGGTAACACCGGCGCCAACCAGTACGGCGCACCGCCACCGCGCAACTCCACCGCGGTGAAGGTCCTGGCCTCGCTGTGGCTGGCATTCATCCCGCTGATGCTCATCATCGTGGTGTCGCTGGGCATGAACGGCTACCTGGATCAACTCGAAACCAACGTGGACAGCAGCTACGAAAGCAGCTCCATCACTTCCGATGAAGACGCCGATCAAAGCGTGATCGTCGACGAAGAAGACGCGCAAAGTGCTGACGACGCGGCCGAACCTGTAGACTCTCCAGAACAGTAAAGAAACGCGCCGCGCCTGCGATGCCTCCATCCCAGGCGCGGCGTGTTGCGATGGAGAAAGGCATGACCCGTTACGCTCTGATCACCGGTGCCTCCAGCGGCATCGGCCTGGCTTTGGCCGAAGCCCTGGCCCGTCGCGGCCGCAGCTTGATTCTGGTGGCCCGCCAGCGTGATCAGTTGGAAAACATTGCAATCGAATTGACCCAACGCTTCGGCGTCGAGGTGCTGTTTCGGGCATGCGATCTCGGCGAGCCATTGCGCTTGTCCGGGTTCCTGCTGGAGCTGGAAGAAGGCGAGCGGCAGATCGATTTGCTGGTGAACTGCGCCGGCATTGGCACCAGCGGGCCATTCCTGGCCCAGGACTGGATGACCGAACAAGACCTCATCGAAGTCAACATCCTTGCCCTCACCCGCATGTGTCACGCCCTGGGCAACACCATGGCGCTGCACGGTGGCGGGCAGATTCTCAACGTCGCCTCGGTCGCCGCGTTCCAACCCGGCCCGTGGATGAGCAGCTACTACGCCAGCAAGGCCTACGTGCTGCATTTCTCCGAAGGCTTGCGCGAAGAACTGAAGACCTGTGGCATCAAGGTCTCGGTGCTTTGCCCCGGTCCTACGCGCACCGCCTTCTTCGGTACGGCGCAGATGGACACCGCCAGACTCGAGCGCAGCGAGCAATTGATGAGCCCGGAAGAAGTGGCGCTCTATACCGTGCGCGCACTGGAAAAGAACAAAGCCATCATCATTCCTGGACGACGTAATCGCTGGCTGGCCTTCAGCCCGCGTTTCAGCCCGCGCTGGTTGACTCGCAAGATCGCCGGGGCGATCAACAAGGCCTATTGCCCGCGCTGATCGCCTGGGTACACTCACCTTGCACTTTCATAATGGAGAAACAGCTGTGGATACTCTGTTCACCAAAATCATCAACCGGGAAATACCTGCGGATATCATCTATGAAGATGATCAAGTCCTGGCCTTCAAGGACATCCACCCGGCAGCGCCCGTGCATTTCCTGGTCATCCCGAAAAAACACATCCCCACCCTCAATGACCTGACCGAGGAAGACAAAGCCCTGGCCGGCCATATTCTGTTCACTGCCCAGCGCCTGGCGGTGGAACAAGGCTGTGAAGAAGGCTTCCGGGTGGTGATGAACTGCAACCCGAAAGGCGGGCAGACCGTTTACCACATCCATATGCATGTGCTGGGCCAGCGCCAGATGAACTGGCCGCCGGGCTGAAATAGCCCGCTACAAGGGGCGCAGCCCAAGGCTGCGACCCCATGCCCTTGACTCAGGGCAAACGCGTTCCTCTCTCTTGCGGTAAACTGGCCGCCGAGATTCTTCCCGGAGGTCAGCATGACTACCCAACGTCACTACTCGCCCATTGACCGTCTGTTGCTGCAAGCCGACATGGCCATGCGCACACTGCTGCCCTTCAGCGGCCAACCGTACCGCCCGTCGCCCGCCATCGTGCAGCCTGACGCGCAGATGAGCGAGACCGAGACCCGCCATGTCGCAGGCCTGATGCGTATCAACCATACCGGTGAAGTCTGTGCCCAGGCGCTGTACCAGGGCCAGGCCCTGACCGCCAAGCTGCCGCAGGTGCGCGCGGCCATGGAGCATGCGGCCGAGGAAGAAATCGATCACCTGGCCTGGTGCGAGCAACGTATTCGCCAGTTGGGTAGCCATCCCAGCGTGCTCAACCCGCTGTTCTACGGTTTGTCATTCGGCATCGGCGCGGCTGCCGGTTTGATCAGCGACAAGGTCAGCCTCGGCTTTGTCGCCGCGACGGAACATCAAGTGTGCAAGCACCTGGATGAACATCTGGAGCAACTGCCGGCCGATGACGAAAAGTCCCGGGCGATTCTTGAGCAGATGCGTATTGATGAGGAGCACCACGCCGAAAGTGCATTGGATGCCGGCGGTTTCCGCTTCCCGGCGCCAGTGCGATTCGGCATGAGCCTGCTGGCCAAGGTCATGACCAAAAGCACCTACCGCATCTGACTAAACCTGCGGCTGCAAAAAAGGGCGCTATCGAAGCGCCCTTTTCTTTTGCCGATTGGCGGTCAACCCAACTCGATGATCTCGTAATCATGGGTGATGGCCACACCCGCCGCGCCGAGCATGATCGACGCCGAGCAATACTTCTCGGCAGACAGCTCGATGGCACGCTTGACCTGGGCCTCTTTCAACGCCCGTCCCTTCACCACGAAATGCATGTGGATCTTGGTGAACACCTTGGGATCTTCAGTGGCGCGCTCGGCTTCCAGGAAGGCTTCGCAGCTTTCCACGGCCTGGCGGGATTTTTTCAGGATGCTGACCACGTCGAAATTGCTGCAACCGCCCACACCAAGCAGGAGCATTTCCATCGGGCGTACGCCCAGGTTACGGCCACCGGCTTCCGGCGGGCCATCCATGACCACCACATGGCCACTGCCCGACTCACCGAGGAACATGGCTTCGCCCGCCCATTGGATGCGTGCCTTCATCGCCCAGACTCCACTGCTAAAAAAGGGTCGCCAGCTTAGCACAGGGCCCGGGCGCAACCGCGCTTCCCATCAAAGCGATCAATAACGGAGCTGACTCGGAAAATTCGCTAATCGAGTCAGAATGTGTCTGTTAAGCTGGCGCCAAAGGAGTGGCGTATTGCCACCCTTATACAACGTGTATCAATGCCGATACCGCTGAGTACAACAACTCCAACCCCCTCGCGCTGCCTTTCGGGATACAACCATGGTTGCTCTTACGCCCATACCCAAGATCAAGAATCTCGACAAGTTGCTGATGCACTGCCAGCGCCGGCGCCACCCCGCCAAGCACAACATCATCTGCGCCGGTGAGCGCTCCGAAACACTGTTTTTCATTATCAAGGGCTCAGTCACCATCCTGATCGAGGATGAAGACGGCCGCGAAATGATCATCGCCTACCTGAACACCGGGGATTTTTTCGGCGAGCTGGGGCTGTTTGAACAAGCAGGCAAGGAGCAGGAGCGCAGCGCCTGGGTGCGGACCAAGGTCGAGTGCGAAGTGGCCGAGATCAGTTACGCAAAGTTTCGCGAACTCGCCCAGCAGGACCCCGATATTCTCTACGCCCTCAGTGGTCAGATCGCCCAGCGCCTGCGAGACACTACGCGCAAGGTTGGCGACCTGGCGTTCTTCGACGTCACCGGACGTGTGGCCCGTTGCTTGCTGGAGCTGTGCAAGCAGCCCGATGCAATGACTCACCCCGACGGCATGCAGATCAAGATCACCCGCCAGGAAATCGGGCGCATTGTCGGTTGTTCACGGGAGATGGTCGGCCGCGTGCTCAAGGATCTGGAAGAGCGCAACCTGGTGCACGTCAAAGGCAAGACGATGGTGGTGTTCGGTACCCGTTAAGCCGGCAGGAAGCTGGCCAGCATTTGTCGGTACAAGGTGTCCAGCCGGCTGATTGCGTCCGGCGCGGGGAAGGCTTCGTGCAGGGCAATATGGCTGTCGGCGCGAACCCGTTGCTCCAGGCCGCAGGCTTGGTTGAAGCGGTTGACCGCCGCGATCAGTTCTTCACGATCGTTATCCAGCAACAACGCACCGTGCACCAACCCCACCGGGCGGCCCCCGCCTTGCCGCCAGCGCTGGGCAGTACCGACCATTTTGCGCCCGTTGAGGTTGACGTTGTAACGACCGTCGCAGAATGCACCGTCGATTTCCCCGACGGAGGCATCGCCGCCCAACTCGACAAGTAAATCGCAGATCGGCTGGCATAGACGCTGGTAACCGGTTTCGATGCGACCTTGATCACCCTCACTGCGCGGCGGAGCGTAGACCAGGGCGATATTGACCGTGGCGCTGGACTGCGGCACCGGTTCGCCGCCGGTTTCGCGCAAGAGCACCGGCCAACCGGCATCCGCAGACACGCGGCTGGCGACATCGAAAGCAGGCAATCGGCTCAAGCGGCGCGGCATCACCAGTGCCTGGTCGCTGGGCTGCCAGAACAACAACCCAAACGCCTGCTCACCCGCGCAAACGGCGGCCAACAAGGCTTGCTCGGCGGCAAGGCCTGCTTCAACACGCATCGACACTGGCTGGATCAATGGGCACCTACCTATCTGAATAAACACAACCCCAAATGTGGGAGGGGGCCTGCTCCCGATAGCGGTGTGTCAGTCGAGAATGCTCCAACTGAACCGCCGCCATCGGGGGCAAGCCCCCTCCCACACGTTGATCGCATTTCAAATCAATCGAGAGTGGAACCACTGACCGCCACGCCACGCTCCGGGAAGAACAGACGCTGCAGTTCCGCCCCCGGATTCTCGGCACGCATGAAGGTCTCACCCACCAGGAACGAATAAACGTCACTGATTTCCATCAGCTCCACATCGGCACGGTTGACGATGCCACTTTCGGTAATCACCAGGCGGTCGCGCGGAATACGCGGCAGCAGGTCGAGGGTGTTTTCCAGGCTGACTTCAAAGGTGTGCAGGTTACGGTTGTTGACCCCCACCAGCGGTGTGTCGAGGGTTTTCAGCGCGCGCTCCAGCTCATCGCCGTCGTGCACCTCCACCAGCACATCCAGGCCAACGCTTTTGGCCACGGCCGCCAGCTCGGCCATCTTCACGTCATCCAATGCGGAGACAATCAACAACACACAGTCGGCACCCAAGGCACGGGCTTCGACGATCTGGTACGGATCGACCATGAAATCCTTGCGGATCACCGGCAACTTGCACGCGGCGCGGGCCTGCTGCAGGAACAGGTCGGAACCCTGGAAAAAATCGATGTCAGTGAGTACCGACAGGCACGTCGCCCCACCCTTCTCGTAGCTGAGAGCGATTTCCGCCGGTACAAAGTTTTCGCGGATCACGCCCTTGCTCGGCGATGCTTTCTTGATCTCGGCGATCACGGCCGGCTGCTTGAGCTTGGCCTGGGCGATCAGTGCCTTGGCAAATCCACGCGGTGCGTCAGCGGCTTTCGCTTGGGCTTCCAACTCGGCCAGGCTCACACGGGAACGGCGTTCGGCGACTTCTTCAGCCTTGCGGGCCAGGATTTTTTCCAGAACGGTCGGCACACTCATCCTTCATTCTCCATCTTGAATACAGCGGTGAATGCTCCCAGCTCTTCGAGCTTTTCACGAGCCAGACCGGTGTGCAGCGCATCGTGGGCCAATTCGACACCTTCCTTAAGACTATAGGCATGATCGGCTGCGTAAAGTGCCGCGCCAGCATTCAGAACAATCATTTCCGCGGCTTTTTGACCGTTCTCGGTCTTACGACGCCCCAGGGCATCGCGAATCAGCTCCAGGGACGCCGCCGGGCTTTCCACCGCCAGGCCGTGCAGGCTCTGGCTCTTCATGCCCAAGTCTTCCGGTTCGACCCAGTATTCGCTGATCTGGTCATCCTTCAGCTCCGCCACAAACGTTGGCGCCGCCAGGCTGAACTCGTCCAGGCCGTCTTTGGAATGCACCACCAGCACATGCTTGCTGCCCATGCGTTGGAGTACTTCAGCCAATGGCCGGCACAGCGCCTGGCTGAACACGCCTACCACCTGGTGCTTCACACCGGCCGGATTCGTAAGCGGGCCGAGCATGTTGAACAGGGTACGCAGGCCAAGGTCCTTGCGTGGGCCGGCGGCGTGCTTCATTGCACCATGATGGGACTGGGCAAACATAAAGCCGATGCCGACGTTGTCGATGCAGCGCGCCACTTGTACCGGCGTGAGGTTCAGGTAGATACCGGCCGCTTCCAGCAGGTCGGCACTGCCGCTCTTGCCGGACACCGCGCGGTTACCGTGCTTGGCCACGGTGCAGCCCGCCGCCGCCACCACAAAGGACGAGGCCGTCGAGACGTTGAAGATGTTCGCACCGTCACCGCCGGTGCCGACCACGTCGACCACGCCGTCGAGGGTCTTGAGCTCGACCTTGTCCGCCAGCTCACGCATCACCGATACGGCGCCGACGATCTCGTCGATGCTTTCACTCTTCATGCGCATTGCCATCATGAAAGCGCCGATCTGCGCGTCGGTGCATTGACCGGTCATGATTTCGCGCATCACATCGCTCATTTCAGCGGTGCTCAGGTCCAGATGGCCGACGATACGGCTCAGGGCAGTCTTGATATCCATGGAAAGTCCTTAGCGCGTGCCGCCGCTCTGCTTGAGAAAGTTGGCGAACAGCTCGTAGCCCTGCTCGGTCAGGATCGATTCAGGGTGAAACTGCACCCCTTCGATATTCAGTGTCTTGTGACGCAGGCCCATGATCTCGTCGACGGAGCCGTCTTCCAGCTGGGTCCAGGCCGTCAGCTCCAGGCATTCCGGCAGGGTTTCGCGCTTGACCACCAGCGAGTGGTAGCGGGTCACGGTCACCGGGTTATTGAGTGCCTGGAATACGCCCAGGTCTTTATGGAACACCGGGCTGGTCTTGCCGTGCATCACCTGGCGCGCGCGCACCACATCACCGCCAAAGGCCTGGCCGATGGATTGATGGCCCAGGCAAACGCCCAGGATCGGCAGCTTGCCGGCGAAGTACTTGATGGCTTCGAGGGAGATACCCGCCTCGGTCGGCGTGCAGGGGCCCGGCGAAACCACGATACGTTCCGGGTTCAGGGCGGCGATTTCGGCCACGGTCAGTTCGTCATTGCGAACCACCTTGACCTCGGCGCCCAGCTCCCCCAGGTACTGCACAACGTTGTAGGTAAAGGAATCGTAGTTATCAATCATCAGCAACATGGGGGAAACCTCAAGAATTGGGGGTCTGTTCAGCCAGCGCTACGGCGCGGAACATCGCGCGGCGCTTGTTCAGGGTTTCTTCCCATTCGAGGGCCGGCACCGAGTCGGCGACAATCCCGCCACCGGCCTGCACGTGCAGCTCCCCGTCCTTGATCACCGCAGTGCGAATCGCAATGGCAGTGTCCATGTTGCCGTTCCAGGCGAAATACCCCACGGCGCCGCCATAGACACCGCGCTTGACCGGCTCCAGTTCGTCGATGATTTCCATCGCACGGATCTTCGGCGCCCCCGACAAGGTGCCTGCCGGCAGAATCGCCCGCAACGCGTCCATCGCAGTCAGCCCGGCCTTCAGCTCGCCGGTGACGTTGGACACGATGTGCATCACGTTGGAATAACGCTCAATGACCATCTTCTCGGTCAACTTCACCGAGCCGATTTCCGAGACACGCCCGGTGTCATTGCGGCCCAGGTCGATCAGCATCAGGTGTTCGGCGATTTCCTTGTCGTCGCTGAGCAGGTCTTCTTCGAGCGCCAGATCCGCTTCTTCGGTCGCGCCACGCGGGCGTGTGCCGGCAATCGGGCGCACGGTGATCAGGTTGTCCTCGACACGCACCAGCACCTCCGGCGAGCTGCCCACTACGTGGAAGTCGCCAAAGTTGAAGAAGTACATGTATGGCGTCGGGTTGAAGCAGCGCAGCGCCCGGTACAGATCGATGGGTGCCGCCTTGAAGTCGATGGACATGCGTTGCGACGGCACCACCTGCATGCAGTCACCGGCGAGGATGTATTCCTTGATGGTATCGACCGCGCGCTCATAGTCATCCTGGGTAAAGCTGGAGCGGAACACCGGATCAGCCGCCGGCGGACGGCTGAGGTCCAGGCCGCGACGCGGGGTGATCGGCTGGCGCAGTTTTTCCAACAGCGCTTCGAGGCTGGCCTGGCCTTGCTCGAAGGCGTCGGCCTGGGACGGGTCGGCGAGCACGATCGCGTGCATCTTGCCGGCGAGGTTGTCGAACACCACCACCGCATCGGAGACCATCAGCAGAATGTCCGGCACGCCCAGGGGGTCAGGGTTCGGGCATTTGCCCAGGCGTTTTTCCACATAGCGCACGCAGTCGTAGCCGAAGTACCCCACCAGGCCGCCGTTGAAGCGCGGCAGGCCAGGGATGGTCGGCACGTTGTAGCGCGCCTTGAAGGCTTCGACGAAGGCCAGCGGGTCTTCGACCTCATGACTTTCGATCTCGACACCATCATGGGTGATGCTCACATGATGGTCGTGCACCCGCAGCACAGTGCGGCATGGCAGGCCGATGATCGAGTAACGGCCCCATTTCTCGCCGCCCTGTACCGACTCCAGCAGGTAGGAGTTGGGCTGGTCGGCCAGTTTCAGGTAGATCGACAACGGCGTGTCGAAGTCGGCCAGGGTTTCGCAGGCCAGGGGGATACGGTTATAGCCGGCAGCGGCCAAACGCAGGAATTCTTCGCGGATCATGAGGTGCCTCGTGGCGTGAGGGTCTAACAGTCAGGTATGCAAACGTGCCGCATGGCGCGGCCAGGATCAGTCAGGCGCGCCAACGCCAGCGGGCCAGGGCCTTGATGACTTTCATCCAGAGTTTGCGAGTGACCACCACGATGGAATTTCCAGAAGGGGACGGATCGATGTCGGGCAACGTTATCTCAGCGCCAGCTCCCAAGCAACCGGGGATTAGCAGTCTCAGATCATCAATCACCAGCGACGGCGACTCTTCGGCGATCGGACGACCATGGTTGTAGCCGTAACTCAGGGCCACGCACTGCACGCCGGCCGCTTTCGCCGCCAGCACGTCACTGCGTGAATCGCCGACAAACAGCGACTGGGACGCCGGAATATTGGCCATTTTCATCACGAAAAACAGCGCCGCCGGGTCGGGTTTCTTCTGCGGCAAGGTATCGCCACCAATGATCCAGCGGAAATAACGGCCGATTTTCATCTGGTCCAACAGCGGCGCGACAAAGCGCTCCGGCTTGTTGGTGATCAGGGCCATTTCCACGCCCTGCTTGCTCAGCCATTTGAGGGTGTCGCGTACGCCGGGGTAGACCACGGTCAGTTCGTGGCTGCGCTCATAGGCAACATTGAACAGTTCCAGGGCGTGCTCGGCCTCAACCTCATCGACACCTTCGGCATCGATGTGATTGGCCAGGGCCCGGCGCACCAGCATCGGTGCGCCATTGCCGACCCACTCGCGTACCGACGCAAGCCCCGCCGGCTTGCGTCCCAGCTTGAGCAGCATCTCGTCCACCGCCGCCGCCAGGTCTGGCACCGAGTCGATCAAGGTACCGTCCAGATCGAACATCACCAGCCGTGGCAGTTTGCCGGGGAACAGCTGCTCAAAGCCGCTCATGGACGCGCCAGCGCCAATTCGGCGCGCATCCTGGCGATGACTTCCTCATAGTCCGGGGCGTTGAAGATCGCCGAGCCGGCCACGAAGGTGTCGGCGCCGGCAGCCGCGATTTCACGGATATTGTTGACGTTGACCCCACCGTCGATTTCCAGGCGGATGTCGCGACCCGACGCATCGATCAGCGCACGGGCTTCACGCAGCTTGTCGAGGGTACCGGGGATGAACTTCTGCCCGCCGAAGCCTGGGTTGACGCTCATCAGCAGCACCATGTCGACCTTGTCCATCACGTACTTGAGCACGTCCAGCGGGGTGGCCGGGTTGAACACCAGGCCGGCCTTGCAACCGCCCTCGCGGATCAGTTGCAAGGTGCGGTCGACGTGCAGCGAGGCTTCCGGGTGGAAGGTGATGTAGGTCGCGCCGGCGTCAACGAAATCACCGATGATGCGATCCACCGGGCTGACCATCAGGTGCGCATCGATCGGCGCGGTGATGCCGTACTTGCGCAGCGCCGCGCAGACCATCGGACCGATGGTCAGGTTGGGCACGTAGTGGTTGTCCATGACATCGAAGTGCACGAAGTCGGCACCGGCGGCCAACACCTTGTCCACTTCCTCACCCAGGCGGGCGAAATCGGCGGAGAGAATCGATGGAGCAATAACGAAGGGCTGCATGACGCACCTTTTTTGAGCTAAATCACGATGGCGCGCATTGTATACCTCATGCTTTGCCCTGCGCACCGTGACCTAACTCAACGGCTAGTACGCCGCCCGATAGATTTTCTCGATATCGGCCGCGCTGAGCTTGCGCGGGTTGTTACGCATCAGGCGCTCGATACCCGCCGCTTCCGTGGCCATGGCCGGGATGGCGTCCTCGGGAACCCCGAAACTGCGCAGGCCGGAAGGAATCTCCACGGCGGCACACAATCGCGTCATCGCCTCGACGGCCTGGTCGGCGGCATCGTTGACACTCAGGCCGCTGACATTCACGCCCATGGCCTGGGCAATGTCCTGCATACGCTCGACACAGGCCAGTTTGTTCCAGTGCATCACATAGGGCAGCAACAGCGCATTGCTGACGCCATGGGCGATATTGAACCGCCCGCCCAGCGGGTAGGCCAACGCATGCACGGCGCCCACCCCGGCATTACCGAAGGCCATGCCGGCCATCAGGCTGGCGGTGGCCATATCGTCGCGGGCCTGCAGGTTGGCCGGGTTGGCGTAGGCCTTGGGCAGCGCCTTGGCGATCAGCTTGATCGCCCCAATGGCCAGGGCATCCGTGATCGGCGAGGCGTTCAGGGAAAGGTAGGACTCAATGGCATGTACCAGCGCATCCACGCCACTGGCGGCGGTGACGCTGCGCGGGCAGGTCAGGGTCATTTGCGGGCTGATCAACGCGACGTCCGGCAGCAGGTAGTCGCTGACGATGCCCTTCTTCAACTGCGCGACCTTGTCGGAGAGGATCGCCACATTGGTCACTTCCGAGCCAGTGCCGGCGGTGGTCGGGATGGCGATCAGCGGCGGGCCCTTGCGCGGCACCTGGTCGACGCCGAATAAGTCCGCCAGGGCGCCGTGGTAACCGGCATAGGCGGCAACGCTTTTGGCAATATCGATGGCACTGCCGCCCCCCAGGCCGATCAGGCCGTCGTGGCCACCGTCGCGGTACGCCTGCATGCAGTCTTCGACGATGGAGATTTCCGGGTCGGGGAGCACGCGATCAAAGATCTCATAAGAGCGCTCGCCCAGATGCTCAAGTGCCAGCGCCACCGTGCCTGACTTGACCAGCACCGCATCGGTGACAATCAACGGGTTATCCACATCCAGGCGCGTCAGCTCGGCGGCAAGTTGCTCGATGGCGCCAGCGCCGGTCAGCAGTTTGTGGGCGATCTTGAATGAGGAAGTACTCATGTGCGCGGCCTCTTATCGGTGATGGGCTGGCACAAGAGTAGCTGACTGGATCGGGTTGTCTTCCATTCAGGCGCTGAATGGTCAAACCCCCCCCTGTGGGAGGGGGGCTGTACTGGTCTTTAGACCTGGGCCGTGCGCAGTTTCTCGCTACGCCCACGCAACCACTCCAGGGTCAGCAACAGCAACACCGAGAAGGCGATCAGCAAGGTCGCCGCCGCCGCAATCGTCGGGCTGAGGTTTTCGCGGATGCCGCTGAACATCTGGCGCGGCAAGGTCGCTTGCTCGGGGCCGGCGAGAAACAGGGTCACCACCACTTCATCGAACGACGTCGCGAAGGCAAACAGCGCGCCGGAGATCACCCCCGGTGCAATCAACGGCAAGGTTACCCGGCGAAACGCCGTCAAGGGCGAGGCACCCAGGCTGGCCGCCGCCCGTACCAGGTTATGGTTGAAACCCTGCAAGGTCGCCGACACGGTGATGATCACAAACGGCACCCCAAGCACCGCATGCACCACGATCAGCGAGAAGAAACTGTTACCCAGCCCCAATGGCGCAAAAAACAGGTAGCTGGCCACACCGATAATCACCACCGGCACCACCATCGGCGAAATCACCAGGGCCATCACCAACGCCTTGCCGGGAAAATTCCCACGGGTCAGGCCGATCGCCGCCAGGGTGCCGAACACCATGGCCAATACCGTGGCGGCCGGGGCGACGATGATGCTGTTCTTCAACGCACGCATCCATTCCGCCGAGGCGAAGAAATCCTGGTACCAGTGCAGCGAGAAGCCTTGCAACGGGTACACCAGGAAACTGCCGCTGTTGAACGACAGCGGGATGATCACCAGCACAGGCAAGATCAGGAACAACAGGATCAAGCCGCAGAGGATCCGCAAGCTGTAGAACCACACCCGCTCCACCGGTGACATATAAGGACTCAGCATCGCAAGGTCTCCTCAGCTCAGGCGCAGGCGGCTGGCGCCCACCAGCCGGTTGTAGATCAGGTACAGCACCACGGTCGCCAGCAGCAGCAAGCCGCCCAACGCCGTCGCCATGCCCCAGTTGATGCTGGTGTTGGTGTAGAAAGCCACGAAGTAGCTGACCATCTGGTCGTTCGGGCTGCCCAGCAGTGCCGGGGTGATGTAGTAACCGATCGCCAGGATGAACACCAGCAGGCAGCCGGCGCCGACACCGGCGTACGTCTGTGGGAAGTACACGCGCCAGAAGCTGGCGAACGGGTGACAGCCCAGGGAGATCGCCGCACGCATGTAGGTGGGCGAAATGCCTTTCATCACGCTGTAGATCGGCAAAATCATGAACGGCAGCAGGATATGCACCATGGAGATGTAGACCCCGGTGCGGTTGAACACCAGCTCCAGGGGTTTGTCGATCAGGCCCATGCCCATCAGCGCACTGTTGATCAGCCCGCCGGATTGCAGCAGCACGATCCACGCCGCCACCCGCACCAGGATCGAGGTCCAGAACGGCAGCAACACCAGAATCATCAGCAGGTTACTTTTGCGCGCCGGCAGGTTGGCCAGCAAGTACGCCAGCGGATAAGCCAGCAGCAGGCAGATGGCGGTGATCACCAGGCCCATCCAGAAGGTGCGGGCGAAGATGTCCAGGTAAATCGCCTGGTCCGGGGTGGCCGGGGCCACTTCGCCGAGGTCGTCGATGCGGTGATCGACGGCCGCCAGCAGGTAGAACGGTGTCAGGCTGCTGGTATTGCGCCGGATCGCCTGCCAGTACGCCGGGTCGCCCCAGCGTTCGTCGAGGTTTTCCAGCGCTTCTTTATAAGAGCCGGGCGCTTCGGTAAACGGCAGCGCCCGCGCGGTTTTGGTCAGCAGGCTGCGATAGCCGGCCAGTTCCATGTTCAAGCGTTTGGACAGATCACCCAGGGTCTGGTTTTTGCGCGCCTCGCCCAGGTCTTCACTGAGGGCCTGGTACACCGGCTCACCCGGCAGACCACGACCGTCCCAGGCCGTCACCGCCACCACGGTACGCGGCAGACCGCCCACCACTTCCGGGTTGCCGACGCTTTTAAACAGCAGCGCAACAATCGGCACCAGGAACACCAGCAGCAAAAACAGCACCAGCGGCGCAATCAAGGCCTGGGCCTTCCAGCGATTGAGCCGCTCGGCACGCGCCAGGCGCTGCTTGAGGGTGGGGCTGTTGACCTCGTTTGAGGGAACGGCGATGGCCATGGCTGACTCCGAATCTTGAAAATGAATGCAATCTTTCACACACAAGAAATCCCTTGTGGGAGGGGGCAAGCCCCCTCCCCCAGGGTTATGCAGTGTTACTTGGCAGCCCAGGAGTTGAAGCGCTGCTCCAACTGCTCGCCGTTATCCGCCCAGAAGCTCACGTCGATCTGCACCTGGTTGGCGATGTTTTCCGGCGTAGTCGGCATATCCTTGAGGATGTCCTTGGCCAGCAACGGTACGGCTTGGGTGTTGGCCGGGCCGTAGGCGATGTTTTCCGAGTAGGTCTTCTGCTGCTGCGGCTGCACCGAGAAGGCGATGAATTTCTTCGCCGCTTCGGCACGTTCCTTGGACAGGCCTTTAGGGATGGCCCACGCGTCGAAGTCGTAGATGCCGCCGTTCCACACCACTTTCAGGTTGCTTTCTTTTTGCACCGCGGCGATGCGGCCGTTGTAGGCCGAGCTCATCACTACGTCACCCGAGGCAAGGTATTGCGGCGGTTGTGCGCCGGCTTCCCACCATTGGATCGAGGGCTTGAGTTCGTCGAGTTTCTTGAACGCACGGTCCTGGCCATCTTTGCCGGCCAGCACTTTGTACACGTCCTTCGGTGCAACACCGTCGGCCATCAAGGCGAATTCCAGGGTGTACTTGGCGCCCTTGCGCAGGCCGCGCTTGCCCGGGAATTTCTTGGTGTCCCAGAAATCCGCCCAACTGGTTGGCGCAGAAGCCAGTTTGTCCGCGTTGTAGGCCAGAACGGTCGACCATACGAAGAAGCCCACGCCGCACGGCTGGATCGCGCCCTTCACGTAGTCGGCGGTGTTGCCAAACAGTTTCGGGTCCAGCGGCTCGAACATGTCTTCATCACAGCCACGGGACAGTTCCGGCGACTCCACTTCCACCAGGTCCCAGGACACGCTCTTGGTGTCGACCATGGCTTTGACCTTGGCCATCTCACCGTTGTACTCGCCGGCGACGATCTTGCCGTTGCCCGCGCTTTCCCAAGGTGCATAGAAAGCCTTGACCTGTGCAGCCTTGTTCGCACCGCCAAAGGACACGACGGTCAGGTCCGGGCCAGCCATGGCCTGTGTCGCGCCCATCAAGCTCAGGGCCAGGACGGAATACTTCAGGGATCTCAACATTGTTGTTCTCTCCACGTGCAGGGTTGGTGAAGCCATGGGGCGATCAATTCGCCTCTAGAAGTGGGTCGAGTGCGCGAACGTGCTCGACTTGCCAGCCAATCGGTACCACGTCGCCGACCGCCAACGCCGGGTCCAGCTCGGCGATCGGTTGTTTCACAAAAAAATCGGTCTTGCCGCAGACTTCCAGGCGCACGCGCACGTGGTCGCCCAGGTAGATGAATTCCGCCACCCGCCCGGAGAAACGGTTGACGCAGCTTTCGCTGGAGCCATTGAGGCTGACACGCTCAGGGCGCACCGACAGGGTCACCGGGCCGCCGATCTGGCCGACGTTCACCGCCAGCGCCTCGACCTTCTCGCCGCGCGCCAACTCCACCACGCAGCGCTCGCCGGTGTGGCTGTGCAGGCGACCATTGAGGCGGTTATTTTCACCGATGAAGTTGGCGACGAAGGTGTTCTTCGGCTCTTCATACAAGGTACGTGGCGCGGCGATCTGCTGGATCTCGCCCTGGTGGAACACCGCCACGCGGTCGGACATGGTCAAGGCTTCGCCCTGGTCATGGGTCACGTACACCACGGTCACGCCGAGGCGCTGGTGCAGGTGCTTGATCTCCATCTGCATGTGTTCGCGCAGTTGCTTGTCGAGGGCGCCGAGGGGTTCGTCCATCAGCACCAGTTGCGGCTCGAACACCAGCGCCCGGGCCAAGGCCACGCGCTGTTGCTGGCCGCCGGACAGTTGCGCCGGGTAGCGCTGGGCGAAGGCATCGAGCTGGACCATGCTCAGCACGCGTTTGACCCGCTCGCTGATATCGGTCTTGCTCAAGCCCCGCACCGACAGCGGGAACGCGAGGTTCTCGGCAACGGTCATGTGCGGGAACAGCGCGTAGTTCTGGAACACCATGCCGATGTCGCGCTTGTGCGGCGGCACGTTGTTGATCGAGCGTCCGGCCAGCTGGATTTCACCGGCGGTCGGCGTTTCGAAGCCGGCCAGCATCATCAGGCTGGTGGTCTTGCCCGAACCGGAAGGCCCGAGCAGGGTGAGGAACTCGCCCTTGCGAATCTCCAGGTTGAGGTCTTTGACGATCAGGTTCTCGCCGTCGTAGCTCTTCTGCACGCCACGAAAGCTGACCAGCACATCATTTGAATCCACCTCGCTCATACCCGCACCTTTATATTTTGGACTGCTGTGGCACAAGCGTAGTCCAGGCGCGAGCCCCCGGAAATCGGGGGCCAGGAGAGAATGGCATCAGCCGGATGGAAGGTTTGGGGTAGGGATCGCCCTACACGGATGGCGGGGATGGGACAGGGCAGCGGCAAGAGGCGAGCTGCACGCGGCAAGAATGGGTTCGGCGGTGTTTTGGGGTTGTCGTTATTGGGTATGTGGTTAGAGGAGCTTGTGCTCCATGGCGTACTTCACCAGCTCCGCCAGGGAGGTGATATTGAGCTTTTGCATCAGCCGCGCCTTGTGGGTGCTGATGGTCTTGCTGCTCAACGCCAGTTGCTGGGCGATGTCATTGACGTTGGCGCCCTGGGCCAGGCGCTCGAACACCGAAAATTCACGCTCGGACAGCAGCGAATGCAAGGGCCTTGAATCCGTCAGGCCGACCTCGAAGACCATGCGGTCCGCCAGGTCCGGGTCGATGTAACGCCCGCCGGCGGCGACCTTGCGAATCGCCATCAGCAGCAGCGCCGGGTCGCTGTCCTTGGTGGCGTAGCCCGCAGCGCCCACCTTCAAGGCGCGGGCGGCCATTTGCGCCTCATCGTGCATCGACAGCACCAGGATCGCCGGCGGATTGCTCAGCGCACGAATGCGCGCAATCGCTTCCAGGCCATTCACGCCTGGCATCGAGATGTCCAGCAACACCACCTCGCAAGGCACATGGCGCAAGGTCTCGAGCAACTGCTCGCCATTACTCGCCTCCCCCACCACCAGCAGGTCCTTGGCCAGGCCGATCAATTGCTTGATGCCTTCACGAACGATGGTGTGGTCTTCGGCTACCAGTACACGGATCACAAGGGCTTCCTCTTATCGTTATGCATCCAACGGAACGGTGACACTCAGGGTGGTGCCCTCGCCCAATTGACTGTCCAGGCTCAGTTGCCCGCCCATGATCAGCACGCGCTCGCGCATCCCCACCAGGCCAAACGATACCGGGCGCCCCTGGGCCTGGACGAAACCGACGCCATCGTCGCTGATGGTCAGCCGCAGGTCGGTGCCTTCCACCGCCAGGGTCAGTTCGACAGTATGCGCCTGGGCATGGCGCATCACATTGGTCAGCGCCTCTTGCAGGATACGGAACAGGCCGATGGCCTTGGCATCGCTCAAGGTCGGCAGGTTATCCGGTACCTGCACCAGGCAGGGAATCTGCGTGCGCGCTTCGAAACGCCGGGCTTGCCATTCAATCGCCGAGGCAATCCCGGCGTCGAGAATCGGCGGGCGCAGCGCCGTCGCCACGTCCCGCACCAACTGGAACAGTTGGGCGATCAGGCGCTTCATGCTGTTCAAGCGCTCGTGCAGGCCAGGATCCAGTTGCGCATAGGACAGCTCGCACATGGAGGTTTCCAGCTTGAGCACCGTGAGCATTTGCCCGAGTTCGTCGTGAACTTCCCGGGCGATGCGCGCCTTTTCTTCTTCGCGCACGGTTTCCAGGTGAGCGGACAACTCGCGCAGTTGCGCTTCACTTTGCATCAAGGCGGCCAGGGTGCGGCGCAGTTCGGTGACATCGTTCAGGTAGACAACCAGGTATTCAGCCTCGGCAAATCGCACAAAGCTCAAGGACACGTTGGCCGGCAGGATGCTGCCATCGGCGCGCAAACAATCGGTGGCGAAATTCTGCGGCCCCTCCTCGCTGGCCCGTGCGCGCTTCCACAAATTGAGCCAGCGGTCCATATCCAGGGTCGGGTCGAGGTCGACCAGCGGCCGTTCGATCAGTGCACCGGGCTCGTAACCCAGCATGCTCTCGGCCGCACGATTGGCGTAGCGCACGTGGCTGTCCCAGTTGACCCACAGGATGCCGACGGTGCTCTGGTCGATGGAGAACTGCGTCAAGCGCAACGCTTCGGCACCGGCGGCACGGGCGGCGCTTTCTTCGCGGGCGGCCAGCAAGCCATGCTCCAGCACACGTTGCTGGCGGCGCTGCCAGAACACCACGGCCAGGCTGGCGAGCAGCAACAGGCCGAGCAGCAGGCTGAGGTTCTGCCAAAGGCCTTTGGATTCGGATAAACGTGGGTATTTGGGTTGCAGCCAGCGACTGTGCAGTTGATCCAGGTCGCGGGCCGGGATCGCGCTCAGGGCACTTTCCATGATGCCGGCCAGTTCCGGCCAATCCCGGCGCGTGGCGACCCGCAGCAATTGCGGCAGGCCGATGTCCCCGACCACCGCCAGCCCGCTGAACTCGGCCTCTGCAGACAAGCGGCTTAATTGCGCTTCATCCACCACGGCATAACGCGCCTGCTGGCTGACCAACAGTTGCAAGGCCTGGCGCTCCATGGGCACGCCTTGCAGGTTGAGGCCGGGATAGGTACTGCGCAGGTAATCGGCCACGGCGCTGGGCATGCGCACGGCAACCCGGGATTGACCGTCGAGCTTCTCCAGCTCCACGGCACCACCGCCCTCGCGGATGCCGACAATGTGTTGAGGCACACGCATATACGGGTCGGTGAACTGCCACAGGCGCAAACCGGCCGGGGTTTGCTGCAGGCCAGGGGCAATGTCTACCTCGTCATCGCGTACGGCCGCCTCCAACTGCTCCTGATCAGGGAAGTTGCGCCAGGTCAGCTCGATATTCAGCGCCTTGGCCAGCCACTGCATCAACTCGACATTCGCCCCGGACAAGCGCTGCAGGCGTCGGTCGTATTGCGCGTAAGGCGCCTGCAACACCACGCCCACCCGCAACTCCGGGTGCCGGGCCAGCCATTCGCGCTGCGGCGCATTCAGCTGCGCCTGCGGTGTGGCGGGCGCGGGGGAGGCGTTTGCCATCAAGGCAAGGCACAAACAGCCGATAACCAGCAGACAGCGAAAACCCATGATCCACGTCTCACATCACTGACAAATACTGACCAACCCATTAGGCTGCTGGAATCACTTCTGGCCGGAAATCAACGATGTCCTATCGAAACCGTTCGGCACTGCCAGCATTGTGCCTGTCACTGCTGTTTACCAGTGCCTTTTCTGTGCAGGCTGAAGACGCACCGGCACCGGCTGCCGAAAAACCCGTCGAACGCCAACCCCTGCCCGAGCGTAGCCAGGAAGAGGCCAGCGCCCTGGAACGCAAAATCCCGCAGCAAGAGCAGCAACAGTTGCAGGCCGGCAGTGATTCATTCCTTGCCCTGTGGAAACCGGCCAACAGCGCCGAACCCGAAGGCGTGGTGATTATCGTACCGGGCGCCGGCGAAAATGCTGACTGGCCGCAAGCAATCGGCCCGTTGCGACGTAAATTGCCGGATGCCAATTGGGGCAGCCTCAGCCTGTCGTTACCGGACGTGAGCATGGACACCCTGCCACCGCGTGTCATGGAAGCACCCAACGCCACCGTCGACACCAGCAGTAAAGACGCGAGCACCGCCGACAAGCCGATCGAGCAAGCCGCCAGCGCCGAGGCGGAAGGCACCGACCCGGCGGTGGTCCCGGGTGCCGACGAACAGGACAAGACCGACGCCTCGCGCATCTTCGCGCGCATCGATGCCGCCGTGGCTTTTGCCCAGACCCAGAGCGCACGCACGGTGGTGCTGGTGGGCCATGGCACTGGCGCCTGGTGGGCGGCGCGTTACCTGACTGAAAAACAACCCTCCCAGGTGCACAAGCTCGTGATGGTTGCCGCCCAGACGCCTGCCGGGCGTCATCCGGATGTGCAGCAACTGGCGCCGGCGCTGAAGCTGCCGACGGCCGACGTCTTCTATCAAGACAACGCTCAAGCACGCAACAACGCCCTGGCGCGCGCCCAGGCCGCGAAGCGCTTGAAGAATGACGGCTATAAGCAGGTGTCATTGAAGACCCTGCCCGGCAACAGCGCCGCCGAGCAGGAACAGTTGTATCGCCGGGTTCGCGGCTGGTTGAGCCCGCAGGCCAGCGCCGACTGAGGATCAGCACAGAACCAATGTGGTTATCCGTGAAAGACTGGCCTCTAACGAAAATCCCGGCGCTCGCGAATCAATGAATAGGCATTGTGCAATTCACGGGTGCGCTCGGTGGCCTCACGCACTTGCGCGGGGCTGGCGCCACTGCCGGCCACCTTGTCCGGGTGGTGACGGCTCAGCAGGCGGCGATAGGCACGCTTGATGACCGACGGCTCGGTGGTAGCTGTCACGCCGAGCAAGCGCAACGCTTCCTGGTAGGTCGTGCCACGATTGACCAGCGGCTTGCGCTCAGGTGTGTAGTCGGCCGCCAACGCCTGGAGCTGTTGCGGTGTCCAGCCCAACCACTTCCCCCACAGGTCGATCAAGTCGCGCTCGGCGGCATCCGCCTTGCCGTCCGCCCAGACCATCCGCCAGCACGCCCGCAACACCCCTTCCGCCGCATGGGGCTGGGCCTTGAGCACACGCAGGTAGCGGCGTACCCGGTCGGAACCGGATTTGCCGCGGTTGAACGCCGCAATCGCGCGGCGCTGGGCCGACTCGGTCATGTCCAGTGAGCGCATTTCCTGCCGCGCCTGCTGGATATGCCCGTCTACCACACGCCCGTTGCTTTTGGCCAGGCGCCCGAGCAACACAAACAATAACTCGTCATTGCGTAACGCCGGACGCCCGCCCAAGCGCTCGCGCAACTGTGCCCAACTGTGCAGTTGCAGGCGGCGATCCAGCGCCTGCCCCAACAGCGCACCCAACAAGGCCCCCGGAATACTGGCAATGGCAAAGCCAGCCCCGGCGCCGATCAGCGTCCCTGGCCACAACATGCTACTGCCCCGCTGTCAGCAGGGTTTCGACGTGCGCCAGGCGCTCCAGCGTGCCGACATCAATCCAGCGTCCCGCCATGTGTTCCCCCGTTACCAAACCTTTCGCCATGGCCGCACGCAGCAGCGGCGCCAGCTTGAAGGCACCGGCGCTGCAACCCTCGAACAGCCGGGGGTCGAGCACTGAAATGCCACTGAAGGTCAGGTTATCGGCACCGGGCGCCGCATCATGAAGCAAGCCCTGATCAAGGTAGAAATCACCGCCCGAGGGGTGATGTGCCGGGTTGTCGACCATCACCAGATGAGCCAGGCCCTTAAGCGGCTGCTTGAGTCGGGTGAAGTCGTAGTCGGTCCAGATATCGCCGTTGACCACCAGGAACGGCTCATCCCCCAGCAGCGGCAGCGCCTGGAAAATCCCGCCGCCGGTTTCCAGCGGTTCGCCCTCCGGGGAATAGCGGATACGCAAGCCGAACTGCGCGCCATCCCCCAGGTAGCGCTCGATCTGCTGGCCGAGCCAGGCATGGTTGATCACCACATCGGTAAATCCGGCCTTGGCCAGCGCCTCCAGGTGGTACTCGATCAGGCGCTTGCCGCCGGCCTGCACCAGCGGCTTGGGCGTGTGCAAGGTGAGCGGACGCATCCGCTCGCCTTTGCCGGCGGCCAGGATCATGGCCTTCATACGCCGGCCTCTGCGGGCTGCCGCAGGCTGGTCAGTAACTCAGCCAGTTCGCTCAACTCCGGACGATCGGCCAGCACCGCCTCTATATAAGCAAAGAAGCGCGGTACGTCGGCCAGGTAGCGTGGCTTACCGTCGCGATGGCAGATGCGTGCAAAGATACCGATGACCTTGAGGTGGCGCTGCACGCCCATCAGGTCGCTGGCGCGCAGGAAGTCTTCGAAATCCGGCTGTACCGGAATGCCGGCCTGGCCCGCACGTTCCCAGTAGTCGCGCTGCCATTCCCGCACACGGGCCTGGGGCCAGCTGAGAAAGGCGTCCTTGAACAGGCAGGTAATGTCGTAGGTGACCGGACCATACACCGCGTCCTGAAAATCCAGCACGCCAGGGTTAGGCTCGCTGATCATCAGGTTGCGTGGCATATAGTCGCGGTGCACCAGCACTTTGGGTTGCGCCAGGGCGCTGTCGATCAAGTGATCGCTGACACGCTGCCAAAGTGCCTGCTGCCGGGTATCCAGCTCGAGACCCAAGTGTCGGCGCACGTACCATTCGGGAAACAATTCGAGTTCACGGCGCAGCAAGGCGACGTCATAGCTGGGCAGTGGTGCGTCCATCGGCAACTGCTGATAAGCCAGCAAGGCGTCAATGGCATCGGCAAACAATTGATCGGCGTTTTCGTCGTTTATCACGTCCAGGTAGGTTTTTCTGCCCAGGTCATTGAGCAAAAGAAAGCCTCGCGGCAAGTCTTGTGCATAAATTTTTGGAACATTTATTCCCGACGTCGACAACAAATAAGCGATATCGACGAAAGGCTTGCAGTTTTCCTGAGGGGGCGGCGCGTCCATTACCACGAAAGTCCGACCGCCGCCTTCCCAACGGAAATAGCGCCTGAAACTCGCGTCGCTGCTGGCCGCGGTCAATGTGGCCGGGGGTACGGCACCCCAGCCTTGAGCGTTGAAAAGGATCGGCAACTGCTCATCCAGCCAGACTTCCAGCTGCTGTAAACGTAGATCTTGCTCGGGCATTACAAGGGTCTCCGACGGCGCTAGCCGTCAAGCGGGTCATGCTTTATTATCACGCATCTTTTTCAGACCATCGAGAGGCGTGCGGCCCAAACCGCGGGCAGATGGCACGCAGGAAGCCCGGACTAATAAGATGGCATTGAAATCCCCCGCGTTTCGTAGAAAATTTCCGTTGCTGGTAACCGGCAGTCTGCTGGTCATGCAACCCTTCGCCACCTCATTCGTGGTCGCCGCGGAACAGTATGACTGCTCAGTCTCTGCTTCGGGTGCCTGGGACTGCGCGCCGAAGACCGCCGCCGCCCCATTGCCACCGCGCCCGGTGCATGACGGCGCAGCCGTCAGCTCGGCCAACAGCACGGCGCAGGCCGACGCTGGCGGCAGTGCCGAAGCCGAGCCGAAGACCGCACTGGTCACCGAGTCCAAGGGCCGTGGCCTGCGTTCGCGCAGCGCCGACTACAGCCACTTGGACTGGGTGCCTCGCGAAAAGTTGACCGCAGCCCAGCTGGCGGAAACCGGTCCTTACTGCGGCGGTGCGTACATCGAGCCAACTCGTCCTGGCATGAACGACAAGACGAACAAGAGCGATGCGCCCACCTTCATCGGTGCCAAGGCCTCTCGTTACGAGCAGGAACAACAAGTCGCAACCCTGGCCGGTGACGTCGTCATGCGCCAGGGCAGCATGCAGCTGGAGTCGGAAGAAGCCAGCCTGTACCAGGCCGAGAACCGGGGCGAGCTGAACGGTAACGTGCGACTGCGCGACAACGGTGCATTGATCGTCGGCGACCACGCCCAGGTTCAACTGGATACCGGCGCTGCGCAGATCGACAACGCCGAATACGTGCTGCACAAGTCGCGTATCCGCGGTAACGCGCTGTACGCCAAGCGCGCCGAAAACGCGATCATCCGCCTCAAGGACGGTACCTACACCACCTGCGAGCCGGACAGCAACGCCTGGCAGCTCAGGGGCAACAACATCACGTTGAACCCGGCCACCGGTTTCGGTACTGCCACCAACGCGACGCTGCGGATCAAGAACATTCCGATCCTGTACACCCCTTACATCTACTTCCCGATCGACGACCGTCGTCAGTCCGGCTTCCTGCCACCGAGCTTCAGCACCGGCAGCGAAACCGGCTTTACCCTGGTCACGCCGTACTACTTCAACCTGGCACCAAACTACGATGCCACGTTGTACCCGCAATACATGACCAAGCGCGGCATGATGATGGAAGGCGAATTCCGCTACCTCACCAAGTCCAGCGAAGGCCAGTTCGGCGGCGCGTACCTGAACGACGACAACGACGAACGCAAGAAGCAGACCGACTACGAAAAAACCCGCTACATGCTCAATTGGCAGCACAAGGGCGGGCTGGATTCGCGTGTACTGACCCAGGTCGACTACACCACGATCAGTGACCCTTACTACTTCCAGGACCTCAAGTCCTACCAGGAAGGTGTCGAGAGCCGCGACTACGTCAACCAGCAGGGCTCCGTGGCTTATCGCGGTGACACCTTCCAGGCACGCCTGAACCTGCAGGCTTACCAACTGGCGACGATCTCCCAGGTCACGCCGTATAACCGCCTGCCGCAGATCACCTTCAACGGTACCCTGCCTTATCATCCGGGTGGCTTGAACTTCAGCTATGAGACCGAAGCCGTACGCTTTGATCGTGACCTGGAAAACGGCAATTTCAGCAATGAGAACGGGGACATCGAGCGCCGCCTCGACACTTATGTCCGCGGTCTTACCCGTGCCAATGGCACGCGCCTGAACGTAGCGCCGGCTGTCGAGTACCCGATGAACTGGACCTACGGCTTTGTAACGCCGAAGCTCAAGTACGTGTACACCAAGTACGATCTGGACCTGGATAACATCGGCAAGAACCAGATCATTGCTGATCAGAATGCGGCAACCGCAGCCAACCCGTACGCGGGCGGCACCTTCAAGAGCTCCCAGGACCGTGCGGTTCCGGTGGCCAGCGTCGACAGCGGCCTGTACTTCGATCGCAACACCAACTGGTTCGGCAAGGATTATCGCCAGACCCTCGAGCCGCGTGCGTTCTACCTGTACGTGCCGAACAAGGACCAGGCCGATATCCCGGTCTTCGACACCAGCGAATACTCGTTCAGCTACGCGTCACTGTTCCGCGACAACCGCTTCAGCGGCTCCGACCGTATCGGCGACGAGAACAAGCTGTCCCTGGGCTTGACCAGCCGGTGGATCGAAGAGAACGGTTTCGAGCGTCAACGCGTATCCGTGGGACAGGCTGTGTACTTCAAGGATCGTGAAGTACAACTGCCTGGCATCCTGGCGGCCGACCGTGCCGATGCACAGTCCGACGTATCGCCCGTTGCCCTGGACTACGAGTTCCGCTTCAACCGCGACTGGCGCGCCACTGCCGACTACAACTGGGATACCGAGGAGCACAGCCCTCGTTCCGGTAGCGCGATGCTTCACTACCAGCCGGAAGACAACCCGAACAAGATCATCAACGTCGGTTATCGCTATCGTAACGACCAGGTCGTCTACAACCAGTTGACCGGCAAATGGCAGTTCGGTGGCGACTACGGTCAACCAGGCGATCCGAACTACGTGAAGGATTACTACAAAATCCAACAACACGACTTCTCGATGATGTGGCCGATCATTCCCCAGTGGAACCTGATCACCCGCTGGCAGTATGACTACGCTCGCAACCGTACCCTGGAAGCCTTCGGTGGTTTCGAGTACGACAACTGCTGCTGGAAACTGCGCGTCATCAACCGTTACTGGGTTTCCAACGACGAATACAGCCAGATCGCCCCGCTTAACGAAAAGGGTGACCACGGGCTCTTCCTGCAGATCGTCCTCAAAGGACTCGGCGGCCTGACCGGCGCCAAGGTAGAGAGCTTCCTCGACAAAGGCATTGAAGGTTATCGTGAACGTGAAGACCAAGCTTTCTGATTGTCTGCGCCCGCTAGTGCTGGGCGCGCTGTTCCTGGGCACCGTATCGGCTCACGCTGCGGTTCAGCAACTGGATAAAGTCGTGGCCATCGTCGATAACGACGTGATCATGCAAAGCCAACTGGACCAGCGCGTCAAGGAAGTGCAGCAAACCATCGCCAAGCGTGGCGGCGGCGTGCCACCGACCAGCGTGCTGGACCAGCAGGTACTGGAACGCCTGATCGTCGAAAACCTGCAACTGCAGATCGGCGAGCGTTCCGGCATCCGCATTTCGGACGAAGAACTGAACCAGGCGGTCGGCACCATCGCTCAGCGCAACAACATGAGCATTGATCAATTCCGCGCGGCCCTGGCCCACGACGGTCTTTCGTATGAAGACGCCCGTGACCAGATCCGCCGCGAAATGATCATCAGCCGTGTGCGCCAGCGTCGCGTTGCCGAGCGGGTCCAGGTATCCGAGCAGGAAGTGAAGAACTTCCTGGCCTCGGACCTGGGCAAGATGCAGCTTTCCGAAGAACTGCACCTGGCCAATATCCTGATCCCGACCCCGGACAGTGCCAACTCCGAGCAGCTGAATGCGGCAGCGGCGAAAACCCAGGCTATCTATGATCGCCTGAAAGCCGGCGCTGACTTTGCCCAGATGGCCATTGCCCAGTCCGGCAGCGACAACGCCCTTGAAGGTGGTGATATGGGCTGGCGTAAAGCGGCTCAACTGCCACCTCCGTTCGACCGTGAACTGAGTGCCATGGAAGTGGGTGGCATCACCCAGCCAGCCCGCACCCCAGGCGGCTTCATCATCCTGAAGTTGCTGGAACGTCGCGGTGGCGAGACCTCGCTGAAAGACGAAGTGCATGTTCGTCATATCCTGGTCAAACCAAGCGAAATCCGCACCGAGGCCCAAACCAAGGAACTGGCCCAGAAGATCTATGACCGCATCGAAAGCGGTGAAGACTTCGCCACCCTGGCCAAGAGCTTCTCGGAAGACCCGGGTTCCGCCCTCAACGGTGGCGACCTGAACTGGATCGACCCGAAAGCCCTGGTGCCTGAGTTCCAGCAGGTAATGGCCGATACTCCGCAAGGCGTACTGTCCAAGCCGTTCAAGACCCAATATGGCTGGCATGTACTGGAAGTCCTTGGTCGTCGCGCCACCGACAACACCAGCCAGGCCCGCGAGCAGCAGGCGCTGAACGTACTGCGTAACCGCAAATACGACGAAGAGCTGCAGACCTGGCTGCGTCAGATCCGTGACGAAGCCTACGTGGAAAACAAGCTGCCAGGCGCCGAGCAAACAGGCACCGACCAGGCAGCTCCGTGAAACCCCAGCGTTTCGCCGTGACACCCGGCGAGCCGGCCGGCATTGGTCCAGACCTGTGCCTGCTGCTCGCCTCGCACCCCCAGCCGCACCCCCTGATTGCCATTACCAGCCGCGACCTGCTCCTTGAGCGGGCCGCGCAGCTGGGTGTGGTCGTCAATCTGCTGGACGTGGGACCGGGCAACTGGCCCGACCTGCCGGCGCCCGCCGGCAGCTTGTATGTGTGGAACACCCCGCTGCAAGCCAAGGTCGTTGCCGGGCAACTCAACAAGGCCAACGCGGCGTTCGTCCTGGAAACCCTGACCCGCGCGGGGCAAGGCTGCATCGACGGCGACTTCGCCGGCATGATCACCGCGCCGGTCCACAAGGGCGTGATCAACGAATCGGGCATTGCGTTTTCCGGCCACACCGAGTTCCTGGCCGAGCTGACCAACACCGCTCAAGTCGTCATGATGCTGGCCACACGCGGCCTGCGGGTCGCCCTGGTGACCACGCACCTGCCATTGCGCGACATTGCCGACGCCATCACCGCCGAGCGTGTGGAGCGCGTTACGCGCATCCTGCATGCCGACCTGCAACAAAAATTCGGCATCGCCCAACCGCGCATCCTGGTCTGCGGGCTCAACCCCCACGCCGGCGAAGGCGGACACTTGGGCCATGAAGAAATCGACATCATTGAACCAACCCTGGAGCGTCTGCGCCAAGAAGGCATGGACCTGCGTGGCCCACTGCCAGCAGACACTCTGTTTACCCCCAAATATCTGGAGCACTGCGACGCAGTGCTGGCGATGTACCATGACCAGGGGCTGCCCGTGCTGAAATACAAAGGCTTCGGCGCCGCAGTCAACGTGACACTGGGCCTGCCGATCATCCGCACCTCCGTCGACCATGGCACCGCCCTGGACCTGGCAGGCAGCGGCAAGATCGATACCGGCAGCCTGCACGTGGCCCTGGAAACCGCCTATCAGATGGCCGAGACCCGTATATGACCGAGCATTACCAACACCGGGCGCGCAAGCGCTTCGGGCAAAACTTCCTGCACGACGCCGGCGTGATCGACCGTATCCTGCGCTCCATCCATGCCAAGCCAGAAGACCGCCTGCTGGAAATCGGCCCGGGCCAGGGCGCGTTGACCCAAGGCTTGCTCGCCAGTGGCGGCCAACTGGACGTGGTGGAACTGGACAAGGACCTGATCCCGATCCTCAACCAGCAGTTCGCCGACAAGCCCAACTTCAACCTGCATCAGGGCGATGCACTGAAGTTCGATTTCAATACCCTCAACGCCGCGCCTAATAGCCTGCGTGTGGTGGGTAACCTGCCGTACAACATCTCCACACCGCTGATTTTCCACCTGCTGAACAACGCCGGGATCATCCGCGACATGCACTTCATGCTGCAAAAAGAAGTGGTGGAACGCCTGGCTGCCGGCCCTGGTGGTGGTGATTGGGGCCGATTGTCGATCATGGTTCAGTACCACTGCCGCGTCGAACACCTGTTCAATGTCGGCCCGGGCGCATTCAACCCGCCGCCGAAGGTCGATTCGGCCATCGTGCGCCTGGTGCCTCACGCCGTGCTGCCACACCCGGCCAAGGATCACAAATTGCTGGAACGCGTGGTGCGTGAAGCGTTCAACCAGCGCCGCAAGACACTGCGCAACACACTCAAGGCCCTGCTGAGCAACGCCGAGATCGAAGCAGCCGGCGTCGACGGCAGCCTGCGCCCCGAGCAACTGGACCTCGCCGCGTTCGTGCGCCTGGCCGACCAACTTGCCATCCAGCCTGCGCCAGTCGCCGACTGAAACCCCCAGGCATGGCCAGACACATGTCTGGCCTAGTGCCCACCTCTTGGCCTAGACTGATCCGCATCTGCTGTCCTCCGCTTTTGCTTTTAAGGCCTCTTGCATGTCCGATCCTCGCTACCAGATCGACGTCAGCGTCGTCACCCGCTTCCTCGCGGACCAATCGCAACCTGAACAGAACCGCTTCGCCTTTGCCTACACCATCACGGTGAAAAACAACGGGCAGGTGCCGGCCAAGCTGCTGTCACGCCACTGGGTGATCACCGACGGTGACGGTCAGGTCGAGGAAGTTCGCGGCGCAGGCGTTGTCGGCCAACAACCGTTGATCGACATTGGCGCCAGCCACACTTACAGCAGCGGCACGGTAATGACCTCCAAGGTCGGCACCATGCAAGGCTCGTATCAGATGAAAGCCACTGATGGCAAACTGTTCGACGCCATCATCAAGCCTTTCCGCCTCGCCGTACCAGGCGCCCTGCACTGATGGCAACGTACGCGGTCGGCGACCTGCAAGGCTGTCTGGAGCCTCTCAAGTGCCTGCTTGAACGGGTGGCCTTCGACCCGGCGAACGATCGCCTGTGGCTGGTAGGCGACCTGGTCAATCGCGGCCCCGAGTCCCTGGAAACGCTACGTTACCTGTATAGCCTGCGGGATTCCCTGGTGTGCGTACTGGGCAACCATGACCTGCACCTGCTGGCGGCCGGCAATAACATCGAGCGCCTGAAAAAGGGCGATACCCTGCGGGAAATCCTCGAGGCGCCAGATCGTGCACAACTGCTTGACTGGCTGCGTCGACAAAAGATCATGCATTACGACGAAAGCCGCAATATGGCCTTGGTCCATGCCGGTATCCCGCCGCAGTGGACGCTGAAAAAAGCCCTCAAGTGCGCCGCCGAAGTCGAAAACGCCCTGGCCGATGACAGCCTGTACACCGCCTACCTCGACGGCATGTATGGCAACGAGCCAGTGAAGTGGGACAACGACCTTACCGGCGTCGCCCGCCTGCGGGTGATTACCAACTATTTCACACGCATGCGCTTCTGCACCGCCGAGGGCAAGCTGGACCTCAAGAGCAAGGAAGGCGTCGACACGGCACTGCCCGGCTACAAACCATGGTTTGCCCACAAGGAACGCAAGACCCGCGACACCAGGATAATCTTTGGTCACTGGGCAGCCCTTGAAGGCAAGTGCGACGAACCGGGCGTATTCGCCCTCGACACCGGCTGCGTATGGGGCGGCGCCATGACCCTGATGAACATCGACACCGGCGAGCGTCACGGCTGCCAGTGCCCACCCACTCTTCCCGTTACCCTGCCGGCTGCAGCCAGGCCATAGGAGCCCACCATGAGCGAATTCAAACGTATCCCTCCCGAACAAGCCCAGGCCCTGCGCGAGCAAGGTGCAGTGGTGGTCGATATCCGTGACCAGCCTACTTACGCCGCCGCCCATATCTCTGGCGCCCAGCACCTGGACAACGTCAACATCGCCGATTTCATCCGTACCGCCGACCTTGATGCACCGCTGATCGTGGCCTGCTACCACGGCAATTCCAGCCAGAGCGCAGCCGCCTACCTGGTCAGCCAGGGCTTCTCCGACGTCTACAGCCTGGATGGTGGCTTTGAGCTGTGGCGTACGACGTATCCTGCAGAAATTGCCTCCGGCGATTCGCAATAATTTTTTTCACACCCCGCTACCCCGCGTGACGCTTGGGCTCGCGCCGTTTCTGACGAACGGCGTAGTCAAACTAATTGCGCATCGCGCCTTGCCCTCTCAGATTCCGAACTATCCTTAAGCGCAGGCCATCCGAATCAGGGGAGAGCCGGTACACCGGCGTACGGGTCATCGGTAGCGTTTCAGGGTGTTCTGGGGGGAAAACAGCCATTGGCGTTCGTCAATGACTGCCAGCATCGACTGATAGATCCGGCGTCGGCTCCACGTATCGAGCGAGGTGACGACGTCATGAGTATTTTCAGCCACTTCCAACAACGCTTCGCGTCCACACAGCAGGAAGAACTCACGCTGCAAGAGTATCTCGAGCTGTGCAAGCAGGACCGCAGCACCTACGCATCTGCCGCCGAACGCCTGTTATTGGCGATCGGCGAGCCGGAGCTGGTGGAAACCGCCAACAATTCGCGCCTGTCGCGAATATTTTCCAACAAGGTGATCCGCCGCTATCCGGCCTTTGAAGACTTCCATGGGATGGAAGAATGCATCGACCAGATCGTCTCCTACTTCCGCCATGCCGCCCAAGGCCTGGAAGAGAAGAAACAGATCCTCTACCTGCTCGGCCCCGTTGGCGGTGGTAAATCGTCCCTGGCCGAAAAACTCAAGCAACTGATCGAAAAGGTGCCCTTCTACGCCATCAAGGGCTCACCGGTCTTCGAGTCGCCCCTGGGCCTGTTCAACGCCACGGAAGATGGCGCGATCCTCGAAGAAGACTTCGGCATCCCACGACGCTACCTCAACACCATCATGTCGCCCTGGGCCACCAAGCGCCTGGCCGAGTTTGGCGGCGATATCAGCCAGTTCCGCGTGGTGAAACTCTACCCGTCGATCCTCAACCAGATCGGCGTGGCCAAGACCGAACCGGGCGACGAGAACAACCAGGACATTTCGGCGCTGGTGGGCAAGGTCGATATCCGCAAGCTGGAAGAATTCCCGCAGAACGACGCCGACGCCTACAGCTACTCGGGCGCACTGTGCCGGGCCAACCAGGGCCTGATGGAATTCGTGGAAATGTTCAAGGCGCCGATCAAGGTGCTGCACCCACTGCTCACCGCCACCCAGGAAGGCAACTACAACAGTACCGAAGGCCTGGGCGCGATTCCGTTCACCGGGATCCTGCTGGCCCACTCCAACGAATCGGAATGGCACACCTTCCGCAACAACAAGAACAATGAAGCCTTCATCGACCGGATCTACATCGTCAAGGTGCCGTACTGCCTGCGGGTCAGCGATGAAATCAAGATCTACGACAAGCTGCTGTTCAACAGCTCGCTGGCCAAGGCCCATTGCGCACCCGACACCCTGAAGATGCTCGCCCAGTTCACCGTGCTGTCGCGCCTCAAGGAGCCGGAAAACTCGAATATCTATTCGAAGATGCGCGTCTACGACGGCGAGAACCTCAAGGACACCGATCCCAAGGCCAAGTCGATCCAGGAATATCGCGACACAGCGGGCGTGGATGAAGGCATGAACGGCCTGTCGACGCGCTTTGCGTTCAAGATCCTGTCCAAGGTCTTCAACTTCGACCCCCATGAGATCGCGGCCAACCCGGTGCACCTGCTGTATGTGCTGGAGCAGCAGATCGAACAGGAACAATTCCAGGCCGAAACCCGCGAACGCTACCTGCGCTTCCTCAAGGAATACCTCGCGCCGCGCTACATCGAGTTTATCGGCAAGGAAATCCAGACCGCGTACCTGGAGTCCTACAGCGAGTACGGCCAGAACATCTTCGACCGCTACGTGCTGTATGCGGACTTCTGGATCCAGGACCAGGAATACCGCGACCCGGAAACCGGCGAAATCCTCAACCGCGTAGCCCTCAACGAAGAATTGGAGAAGATCGAAAAACCCGCCGGCATCAGCAATCCGAAGGATTTCCGCAACGAAATCGTCAACTTCGTACTGCGTGCCCGCGCCAACAACAACGGCAAGAACCCTACCTGGCTCAGCTACGAGAAGCTGCGGGTGGTCATCGAGAAGAAAATGTTCTCCAACACCGAGGATCTGCTGCCGGTCATCAGCTTCAATGCCAAGGCCAGCAAGGAGGACCAGCAAAAACACAACGACTTCGTCACACGAATGGTCGAGCGCGGCTACACCGACAAACAGGTACGACTGCTCTCCGAGTGGTACCTGCGGGTGCGCAAATCGCAGTAAGGCAGCGATGGGCGTCCACTGCCAGGTCATGGACCTGGCAGTTGACCGCTTGTCTCTAAGCTTCCAGCTCGCCGCTTGAAGCTTGTAACGTGAAGCTGCCCGGAGGGCTCCTCATGAGCTATGTGATCGACCGACGCCTTAATGGCAAGAACAAGAGCACGGTAAACCGCCAGCGTTTCCTGCGGCGTTACCGTGACCACATCAAAAAGGCCGTTGAAGAGGCCGTCAGCCGCCGTTCCATTACAGACATGGAGCATGGCGAACAAATCAGCATTCCCGGACGCGACATCGACGAACCGGTGCTGCACCACGGCCGGGGCGGCAAGCAGACTGTCGTGCACCCCGGCAATAAAGAGTTCACCACCGGCGAGCATATCCAGCGCCCGCAGGGCGGTGGCGGCGGTAAAGGCCCGGGCAAGGCCGGCAACTCCGGCGAAGGCATGGACGAGTTCGTGTTCCAGATCACCCAGGAAGAATTCCTCGAGTTCATGTTCGAAGACCTGGAACTGCCCAACCTGGTCAAACGTAACCTGACCGGCACCGATACCTTCAAGACCGTACGCGCCGGGATCAGCAACGAAGGCAACCCCTCTCGAATCAACATCATCCGCACGCTGCGCTCGGCCCATGCGCGGCGTATCGCCCTGTCGGGCAGCAGCCGCGCCAAATTGAGGGCGGCGAAGGAAGAGTTGGCGCGTTTAAAGCGCGAAGAGCCGGACAACTTCGGCGATATCCAGGAAATCGAGGTGGAAATAGAGAAACTCAGCGCGCGCATCCACCGCGTACCGTTCCTCGATACCTTTGACCTCAAGTACAACCTGCTGGTCAAGCAGCCCAACCCCAGCTCAAAAGCCGTGATGTTTTGCCTGATGGACGTGTCAGGCTCGATGACCCAGGCGACCAAGGACATCGCCAAGCGTTTCTTTATCCTGCTGTACCTGTTTCTGAAGCGGAACTACGACAAGATCGACGTGGTGTTCATCCGCCATCACACCAGCGCACGGGAAGTGGATGAGGAGGAGTTCTTCTACTCGAGGGAAACCGGCGGCACCATCGTGTCCAGCGCCTTGAAGCTGATGCAGGAGATCATGGCCGAGCGCTACCCGGCCAACGAGTGGAATATCTACGCGGCCCAGGCCTCCGACGGCGACAACTGGAACGACGATTCGCCGATCTGCCGCGACATCCTGATCAACCACATCATGCCGTTTGTGCAGTACTACACTTACGTCGAAATCACCCCCCGTGAGCACCAGGCACTGTGGTTCGAATACGAGCGCATCGGCGAAGCCTTTGCCGACACGTTCGCACAACAGCAACTGGTCTCGGCCGGCGATATCTATCCGGTCTTCCGTGAACTCTTCCAGCGCAGGTTAGTGACATGACCGCCAAAAAAGAGACTAAGCGCCAACCCATTTCCACCGGCTCCGAGTGGACCTTTGAACTGATCCAGGCCTATGACCGGGAAATCAGCCGCATCGCGGCGGGTTATGCCCTGGACACCTACCCCAACCAGATCGAAGTGATCACGGCCGAACAGATGATGGATGCCTACGCCTCCGTCGGTATGCCCCTGGGTTACCACCACTGGTCATACGGCAAACACTTCCTCAGTACCGAAAAGTCGTACACCCGGGGCCAGATGGGCCTGGCCTACGAGATCGTGATCAACTCCGACCCGTGCATCGCCTACCTGATGGAAGAAAACACCATCTGCATGCAGGCGCTGGTGGTGGCCCATGCCTGCTATGGGCACAACAGTTTCTTCAAGGGCAACTACCTGTTCCGCACCTGGACCGACGCCAGCTCGATCATCGATTACCTGGTGTTCGCCAAGCAGTACATCATGCAGTGCGAGGAGCGCCACGGTATCGACGCCGTGGAGGACTTGCTCGACTCCTGCCATGCCCTGATGAACTATGGCGTCGACCGCTACAAGCGCCCATACCCTATTTCTGCCGAGGAAGAGCGCCTGCGCCAGAAGGAGCGCGAGGAGCACCTGCAGAAGCAGATCAACGACCTGTGGCGCACCATTCCCAAACGCGCCGGCAAGAACAGCGACAAGGACAACGCGCGGTTCCCCGCCGAACCCCAGGAAAACATCCTGTATTTCCTGGAAAAGCACGCACCGCTGCTGGAGCCGTGGCAACGGGAAATCGTGCGTATCGTACGCAAGATCGCCCAGTACTTTTACCCACAGCGCCAGACCCAGGTGATGAACGAAGGTTGGGCGACGTTCTGGCACTACACGCTGATGAACGACCTGTACGACGAAGGCCTGGTCACCGACGGCTTCATGATGGAGTTCCTGACATCCCACACCAGCGTGGTGTTCCAACCCGGCTTCGACAGCCCGTATTACAGCGGGATCAACCCTTACGCGCTGGGTTTTGCCATGTACCGCGATATTCGGCGCATGTGCGAACACCCCACCGATGAAGACCGCCGCTGGTTCCCGGAAATCGCCGGCAGTGACTGGCTGTCGACGATCAAGTTCGCCATGAGCAGCTTCAAGGATGAGAGCTTTATCCTGCAGTACCTCTCACCCCAGGTGATCCGCGACCTCAAACTGTTCAGCATCCTGGATGATGACCTCAAGGATGACCTGGTGGTGCCGGCCATCCACGATGAACCCGGCTACCGCACCATCCGTGAAACCCTGGCGGCGCAATACAACCTGGGCAACCGTGAGCCCAACGTGCAGATCTACAGCATCGATGTGCGCGGCGACCGCTCTCTGACCCTGCGCCACCAGCAGCACGACCGCAAACCCCTGGGCGAATCCACCGAAGAAGTGCTCAAGCACCTGCATCGGCTCTGGGGCTTCGACATCCACCTGGAAACCCTGCAAGGCGACCAAGTGATGAAGACCCACCATGTGCCACCGCGCAACGATCACAACGACAACGACTACGGCCGCCTGGACCTGGCCGTCGTTCATCTCTGAAACAGCAAAGCCTCCATTGGCCAGGCACAGGCGGTATCCTGTGCCGCTAATGGAGGCTTTTTCATGAAAATCTACAAAGTCGGCGGCGCCGTGCGTGACCGCCTGCTGGGCATCAAGGTCACCGATGTCGACCGCGTGGTCGTCGGCGCGAGCACCCAAGAGATGCTCGCCAAGGGTTTCAAGCCAGTGGGTTCGGACTTCCCGGTGTTCCTGGACCCGAAAAACGGCGATGAGTACGCCCTGGCCCGCACCGAGCGCAAGAGTGGTCGGGGTTACGGTGGTTTTGTGTTTCACGCCAGCCCCGAGGTGACGCTGGAAGAAGACCTGATCCGTCGCGACCTGACCATCAACGCCATGGCCGAAGACGACGACGGTAACCTGACTGATCCGTATCACGGCCAGCGCGACCTTGAGTCCCGCATACTTCGTCACGTTTCCCCCGCATTCGCCGAAGATCCACTCAGAGTTCTCCGTGTCGCCCGTTTTGCCGCGCGCTACGCACACCTGGGTTTTACGGTAGCACCGGAGACGCTGGAGCTGATGCGTCAACTCAGCGAGTCCGGTGAATTGGAAGCCCTGACCCCAGAGCGCAGCTGGAAAGAAATCTCCAGGGCGTTGATGGAAGATCAGCCAGAGGTGTTTATCCAGGTACTTCGGGACTGTAATGCGCTGAAGATCTTGATGCCGGAAGTGGACGCACTCTTTGGCGTGCCACAACCCGAGGCCCATCACCCCGAGATCGACACGGGTGTGCACACCTTGAGCGTGCTGGAACAAGCTGCCGTGCACAAACAGCCCCTGACCGTACGCTGGGCCTGCCTGCTGCATGACCTGGGCAAGGGCCTGACGCCTGTGGATAAGTTACCGCAGCACATCGCTCATGAGCATCGAGGCTTGAAGCTGATCAAGGCCGTCAATGAGCGCTTCAAAGTGCCAAGGGATTGCCAGGAATTGGCGCTATTGGTGGGCCAGTATCACACCCACGGTCATCGCGCGCTGGAGCTGAAAGCCTCGACGCTGCTGGAGTTGCTGCAAAGTTTTGACGTATACCGCAGGCCACAGCGCTTTGAGGAGTTTGTGGTCGCCTGCGAAATGGATGCCCGGGGCCGCAAGGGGCTGGAGCGAAGAAGTTACCCACAGGCGGATTACTTACGCGGCGCGGCGAAAGCAGCGCGCGAGGTTGCAGTTGCGCCACTGCTTGAGCGGGGATTCAAGGGGCCGGAGTTGGGCGAGGCGCTCAAGCGTGAACGACTCAGAGCACTCAAAGCCTACAAGGAACTACACAAACCCTTGTAGGAGCGAGTCCGGGGTGAGTTGCTGGCCCTGCCATTCAAACCCGACAGGCGCCAGCACCTGATCAATCTGAGCATCACGCCACAACGCAGCCATCGTCTTGCCCGCTTCAGGGTGCACCCGATCCGGCGCCATCATCGACAGCGGCCACAGCACAAAGGCATTTTTCAGGATCTCCGCCCGCGGCAGGATCAAACCATCGAAGTCACCCACCAACTCGCCATACAGCAGCACGTCGATATCCAGCGGCAGGCCTTTGCGATCCGGCGCATAGCGGCCATTGTCAGCCTCGATGGATTTCAAACGACGATCCAACTCCATCAATGACAGGTCGGTATAGGCCGACACCACCAGATTGAAGAAGGGCCCGCTTTTGATGCCCACCGGCTGGCTCTCGAACACCGCCGAGCAGCGCATATCCGTCAGGAAACTCGCCAACGCGTCGAGCCCGGCGCGCAGGTGGGGCTCGCGCTCGATATTACTACCGAGGCCAAGGTAAACCTGAGTCAGCGACATCCGCGCTCAATCTCCACGCCTACACCCTTGGCAGCCGGCACTGCGCCGGGCTTGGTCAGCCTGAGGTGCAGCCAGGGAATCTGGAACTCGCTCATCAGCACTTCGGCCAGGCGTTCGGCAAAGGTCTCGACCAGCTGGTACTGGGACTGCTCGGCAAAGGCCTGGATCCGCGCGGACACGCTGGCGTAATCCAGGGCCAGGGCCAGGTCGTCGCCAGCCGCAGCCGGGCGGTTATCCCAAGCGAAGCTCAGGTCCAGGCGCAGGCATTGGCGGATCCCGCGCTCCCAGTCGTAGGCCCCGATCACGGTGTCGACTTCCAGGCCTTCGATAAACACTCTGTCCAAGCTCTTCTCCGCAGCACGACAAGGGCGCGATGCCCCGTTAGAATCAGGGCATCCTCGCCCGGAATAGTTAGCATGTTTTGGTCACTGGCGATTCTCGCCTACCTGCTCGGCTCGCTGTCCTTCGCCATTTTGCTCAGCCGCCTGACGGGAAATCCCGACCCGCGAATGAGTGGTTCAGGCAATGCCGGCGCCACCAATATGTTGCGCCTGGCCGGCAAGAAGCTCGCCGTACTGACGCTGCTGGGCGACGTATGCAAGGGCCTGTTGCCCGTACTGATCGCCAACCTCGCCGGCCTGCCCCTGCAGCAGCAGGCCTGGGTGGGCGTGTGCGCCGTCCTCGGCCATCTGTTTCCCCTGTACTTCCGTTTTCGCGGCGGTAAAGGTGTCGCCACGGCAGCCGGCATGCTGCTGGGGATCTACCCGCCGGCGGCATTGCTGGCCGTGCTCGCCTGGTTGCTGACGTTCTACCTGACCCGCACCAGCTCGCTGGCAGCTCTGATCGCCACACCGCTCACCCTGCCGTTGCTGGCCTGGCAGGAACCGGCGGCGCTGCTGCCGATGAGCGTGCTGACACTGCTGATCGTCTGGCGACACCGGGGCAATCTACGCGACCTGTTTGCCGGGCGCGAACGGCATTTTTAAATACCGCCAATGAGCCCGACTCATGTTGCACACTTACAAGGGCGGCAGCTGCTCCATCGGCCAGCGCGCCTGCACGCTGATCGCCAGGCTTTCGTGCTGCCCCGCCTGCAGGCGCTGACAACCGGCATAGGCGATCATCGCGCCGTTGTCGGTGCAGAACTCAGGGCGGGCGTAGAACACATCACCCTTCATATCACCGAGCATCTTTTCCAATGAACTGCGCAACGCCTTGTTGGCGCTGACGCCACCGGCGATCACCAGGCGCTTCATGCCGGCCTGTTTCAGGGCGCGCTTGCACTTGATGGTCAAAGTCTCCACCACGGCCTGCTGGAACGCCAGCGCGATGTCGCAACGGGCTTGCTCACTGTCGTCCCCGGCGCTGACACTGTGCTGCCAGGTATTCAATGCGGAGGTTTTCAAGCCGCTGAAGCTGAACATCAGGCCAGGGCGATCGCACATCGGGCGCGGGAAGGTGTAGCGACCGACAACGCCTTTTTCGGCAAGGCGGGCAATTTCCGGCCCACCCGGGTAATTGAGGCCCATCATCTTCGCGGTCTTGTCGAAAGCTTCGCCGGCGGCGTCGTCCAAGGACTCGCCCAACAGCGTGTATTGACCGATTCCGTCGACCTGGACCAGCTGCGTATGCCCGCCCGAAACCAACAAAGCGACGAACGGGAACTGCGGCGGGTTTTCTTCCAGCATCGGCGCCAGTAAATGGCCTTCCATATGGTGCACGCCGAGGGCCGGAATGCCCCAGGCAAAAGCCAGCGCCTGGGCACAAGAGGCGCCAACCAGAAGGGCTCCGACCAATCCGGGGCCCGCCGTATAGGCAATCGCATCGATCTCGGTCGGCACGCAACCGGCCTCGTCCAACACCTGGCGAATCAACGGCAGCATACGTTTGACGTGATCACGACTGGCCAGCTCCGGCACAACGCCGCCATAGGCCCGATGCAAGTCGATCTGACTGAACAGTGCATCGGCCAAAAGCCCGCGTTCACTGTCGTAAAGTGCGACACCGGTTTCGTCGCAGGAGGTTTCAAGTCCCAGTACTAGCATGGGTTTGCGCCTTGTAGAGGCTGAATTCGAAGGCGCGCATAATAGTCGCCACTCCCCCTCCCGACTAGCGGTTTTCGATCAGAGGCTTTGCATTCCTGCCAATGAGGGGTTAACATCCGCAACCCTTAAAAACCGACGACCTCAGCCGCGAATTTTTTGCGACGAGAACGTTGATTCCCGGTAATGAAAGAAGGTAGCTCTGGATGCCAGCCGTCAAAGTAAAAGAGAACGAACCCTTCGACGTAGCTCTGCGTCGTTTCAAGCGCTCCTGCGAAAAAGCCGGTGTTCTGGCTGAAGTTCGTAGCCGCGAATTTTATGAGAAGCCAACTTCTGAGCGTAAGCGTAAAGCAGCAGCCGCTGTTAAGCGTCACGCCAAGAAAGTTCAGCGCGAACAGCGCCGCGCCGTTCGTCTGTACTAATACACAGACGTTCGTAGCAAGCTTCTGCCAAGCCCGGCCCTCAGCCGGGCTGTTGGCATTTGCGGATATCGCTTGATGCTTCATCGTTGACGCCGCACACGCGACTGATACACCTGCTTCAAACGTCAGGACTGGCTCTTTTGCCAGCGGTGCACGTCTCTTCTGACGAGCCTAACAAGGCTACTGACGAGCACACTCATTTTATAAGCAGGCGATCAACTGTATCGGCTGTGCCCAGCGACGAGCATCCGAGGCCACGATTGGCCGGCGCCGGACTCGAGGGCAACATTTCCAGGCCGACACACTGATTGAAACTAACGTCAGTGAATGTTCGGCAGATACACTTCCTGACAGCCCAAGCAGACGATTGATGGTCAAGCCATTCGATACGTGCGCTTGAGCACTTCACGGGCACTCATTTACACGCAGTGATGACGAGAACGCCATGGCCGGGCTGATTCCCCAGAGCTTTATTGACGACCTTCTGAACCGCACCGACATTGTCGATGTTGTCAGCTCGCGCCTGCAATTGAAGAAAGCCGGCAAAAACTACACGGCCTGCTGCCCGTTCCACAAGGAAAAAACCCCGTCGTTCAGCGTCAGCCCCGACAAGCAGTTCTACTACTGCTTCGGCTGCGGCGCAGGCGGCAACGCCCTCGGCTTCCTGATGGACCACGACAACCTGGACTTCCCCCAGGCGATCGAGGACCTGGCGAAAGCCGCCGGCATGGAAGTCCCCCGCGAAGAAAGTGGCCGCCCGCATAAACCACGGCAACCCACCGACTCGCCGCTGTACCCCCTGCTGACTGCCGCTGCCGACTTCTACCGTCAAGCCCTTAAAAGCCATCCGCAGCGCAAGGCCGCCGTCGACTACCTGAAAGGGCGCGGCCTGACCGGCGAAATCGCCCGGGACTTCGGCCTCGGCTTTGCTCCACCTGGCTGGGACAACCTGTACAAACACCTGAGCAGCGATACCCTGCAGCAAAAAGCCATGATCGACGCCGGCCTCCTGGTTGAGAACGCCGAGACCGGCAAGCGCTACGACCGCTTCCGCGACCGCGTGATGTTCCCGATCCGCGACAGCCGTGGTCGCATCATCGCCTTCGGCGGCCGAGTGCTGGGGGATGACAAGCCCAAGTACCTGAACTCCCCGGAAACCCCGGTATTCCACAAGGGCCAGGAACTCTATGGCCTGTTCGAGGCGCGCAAGAACAATCGAAACCTCGATGAAATCATCGTGGTCGAAGGCTATATGGACGTGATCGCCCTGGCCCAGCAAGGTTTGCGCAACGCCGTGGCCACCCTCGGCACCGCCACCAGCGAAGAACACTTGAAGCGCCTGTTTCGCGTCGTGCCAAGCGTGCTGTTCTGCTTCGACGGCGACCAGGCCGGCCGCAACGCCGCCTGGCGCGCGCTCGAAGCCACCCTGTCGAGCCTGCAGGATGGGCGCCGCGCGCGCTTTCTGTTCCTGCCCGAAGGGGAAGACCCGGACACCCTGGTGCGCTCCGAAGGCACCGACGCATTCCGCGCCCGCATCAATCAACATGCGCAACCGTTGGCGGATTATTTCTTCCAGCAACTGACCGAAGAAGCCGACCCACGCTCCCTCGAAGGCAAGGCCCATATGGCCACCCTCGCGGCACCCTTGATCGACAAGGTTCCAGGCGCGAACCTGCGCACCCTGATGCGCCAACGCCTGCTGGAAATTACCGGGCTGAGTGGCGAGGCCGTCAGCCAGCTGGTGCACAGCGCGCCGCAGGACGCGCCGCCTGCCTACGACCCCGGCATGGATTATGACGCCATGCCGGACTATGCCGACTTCCATCAACCCCAGGAGGCGTATGCCCCCCAGCAGGAATGGACGCCGAAGAAGCCCGGTGCCGGCGGCAAGAAATGGGACAAGAAACCCTGGAGCAAAAACGGCAAGCGCGGCGATCGCGATGAAGCCTATGCCCCGCGCACACCGGTCGCCGTAGAAGCGCCCACATTGATTGCCCTGCGCACGCTTATCCACCACCCGCAATTAGCGAGCAAGGTTGAAAGCGCCGACCATTTTGCCAACGCGAGCAATACCTACGCTCAGGTGCTGATCGCACTGATCGAGGCCGTGCAGAAAAATCCTAAGCTAAACTCCATTCAGCTGATGGCTCGCTGGCATGGCACAGAACAGGGTCGTTTGTTGAAGGCGCTCGCGGAAAAGGAGTGGCTAATTGACGGCGATAACCTTGAACAACAGTTTTTAGACACCATTACTAGGTTATCCGCGGGCCAGCACACGCAGACCCTCGATGAACTCATCAAGAGAGCAAGACAGCCGGGATTATCGGCTGAAGAGCAAATTCAGATAGCAAAACAGATGCGCGACCTCTTAAAACAGAATGTTTCCGCATCAAACCCGACCTCAGCTGGCGTGTGAGGTCATAGCTCGGGTATAATCCTCGGCTTGTTTTTTGCCCGCCAAGACCTTCAGTGGATAGGGTGTTATGTCCGGAAAAGCGCAACAGCAGTCTCGTATCAAAGAGTTGATCACCCTTGGTCGTGAGCAGAAGTATCTGACTTACGCAGAGGTCAACGATCACCTGCCTGAGGATATTTCAGATCCAGAGCAGGTGGAAGACATCATCCGCATGATTAATGACATGGGGATCCCCGTACACGAGAGTGCTCCGGATGCGGACGCCCTTATGTTGGCCGACGCCGATACCGACGAGGCAGCCGCTGAAGAAGCCGCTGCCGCGTTGGCCGCGGTGGAGACCGACATCGGTCGCACGACTGACCCTGTGCGCATGTATATGCGTGAAATGGGTACCGTCGAGTTGCTGACACGCGAAGGCGAGATCGAAATCGCCAAGCGTATCGAAGAGGGTATCCGTGAAGTGATGGGCGCAATCGCGCACTTCCCTGGCACGGTTGACCACATTCTCTCCGAGTACACTCGCGTCACCACCGAAGGTGGCCGCCTGTCCGACGTCCTGAGCGGTTATATCGACCCGGACGACGGCATCGCGCCGCCTGCTGCAGAAGTACCGCCGCCTGTCGATGCCAAAGCCGCGAAAGCGGACGATGACACCGAAGACGACGATGCCGAAGCCAGCACCGACGACGAAGATGAAGTCGAAAGCGGCCCAGACCCGATCATTGCTGCCCAGCGTTTCGGCGCGGTTTCCGATCAAATGGAAATCACCCGCAAGGCCCTGAAAAAGCACGGTCGCTCCAACAAGCTGGCAATTGCCGAGCTGCTGGCGCTGGCTGAGCTGTTCATGCCGATCAAGCTGGTACCGAAGCAATTCGAAGGCCTGGTTGAACGTGTTCGTAGCGCCCTTGAACGCCTGCGTGCACAAGAGCGTGCGATCATGCAGCTCTGTGTCCGTGATGCGCGCATGCCGCGTACCGACTTCCTGCGCCAGTTCCCGGGCCACGAAGTTGACGAAAGCTGGAGCGACGCCCTGGCCAAAGGTAAGGCGAAGTACGCTGAAGCCATTGGCCGCCTGCAGCCGGACATCATCCGTTGCCAGCAGAAGCTGACCGCACTCGAGACCGAAACCGGTCTGACGATTGCCGAGATCAAGGACATCAACCGTCGCATGTCGATCGGTGAGGCCAAGGCCCGCCGCGCGAAGAAAGAGATGGTTGAAGCGAACTTGCGTCTGGTGATCTCCATCGCCAAGAAGTACACCAACCGTGGCCTGCAATTCCTCGATCTGATCCAGGAAGGCAACATCGGCTTGATGAAGGCGGTGGACAAGTTCGAATACCGTCGCGGCTACAAGTTCTCGACTTATGCCACCTGGTGGATCCGTCAGGCGATCACTCGCTCGATCGCCGACCAGGCCCGCACCATCCGTATTCCGGTGCACATGATCGAGACGATCAACAAGCTCAACCGTATTTCCCGGCAGATGTTGCAGGAAATGGGTCGCGAACCGACCCCGGAAGAGCTGGGCGAACGCATGGAAATGCCTGAGGATAAAATCCGCAAGGTATTGAAGATCGCTAAAGAGCCGATCTCCATGGAAACCCCGATCGGTGATGACGAAGACTCCCACCTGGGTGACTTCATCGAAGACTCGACCATGCAGTCGCCAATCGATGTCGCCACTGTTGAGAGCCTTAAGGAAGCGACCCGCGACGTACTGTCCGGCCTCACTGCCCGTGAAGCCAAGGTACTGCGCATGCGTTTCGGCATCGACATGAATACCGACCACACCCTTGAGGAAGTCGGTAAGCAGTTTGACGTGACCCGCGAGCGGATCCGCCAGATCGAAGCCAAGGCGTTGCGCAAGTTGCGCCACCCGACGCGAAGCGAGCATCTGCGCTCCTTCCTCGACGAGTGACACCAGAACCCCCGGCCCAGGCCGGGGGTTTTGCTTTGTACAGATAAAATCCTGCGCAAATCCCCTCCCCCGCAATGCCCGTCTACACTCGAAACATTCCCCGTGCCATAACGAGACCGTTATGCCCAGATTGCCGACTGTGTTACTGCTGTCGCTGCTGACCTGGACCGCAACGGCTGGCGCGTTGACTCTTAGCGATGATGAGCGTGGCTGGCTGGCGGACCATCAGGAGTTGCGCGTGGGGGTGGACGCCTCCTGGCCACCCTTCGAATACCGTGATGAAGAGGGCCGCTACCAAGGCTTGGCGGCGGACTACGTACGCCTGATCCAGGAACGCCTGGGGGTCAGGATCAAACTGATTGAGCCGGTCAATTGGAGTGCCTTGCTGGAGCAGGCACGCCACAGCCAACTCGACCTGCTGCCGGGCATCATGTCTACCCCCGAACGCCAGGACTTCATGGCATTCACACGCCCTTACCTGGACTTTCCCATTGTCATCCTCGCCCATGAAGGCGGCGCCCGACCACGCAACCTCAATGACCTTTATGGGCTGAAGATTGCCGTGGTGGAAAACTATGCCCCCCATGAACTGCTACGCACCCACCATCCAGACCTCAACCTGGTGGCCCTGCCCAATGTCAGTTCGACGCTGCAGGCCTTGGCCACCGACGAAGTCGACGCCGTGGTGGGCGACCTCGCGTCGAGCGTCTGGAGTCTGCGCCAGCTCAAGCTCGATGGCCTGTACGTAAGTGGCGAAACGCCGTACCGCTATCAATTGGCGATGGGCGTACCACGGGACAACAAAATACTGGTGGGTATCCTGGACAAGGTTCTCGCCGACCTCAGCCCTGCTGAAACAGAAGCCATCCAGCAACACTGGGTGGGCAGCCTCACCGACCATCGTACGTTCTGGACCGACCTGCTGATGTACGGCCTGCCCGCGGTGCTGTTGTTGAGCACCGTTTTGGCCATCGTCATTCGGATCAATCGCCGGCTGAGTTCGGAAATTTCCCGCCGCGTCGCCCTCGAACAGGAACTGCGCAGCAGCGAATACCATTATCGCGGCCTGGTGGAGAGCCTGTCCGCCATCGCCTGGGAAGCCAGCGTTACCGATTTCACCTACAGCTATGTGTCACCCCACGCCGAGGACCTGCTCGGTTACCCGCGCGCCCATTGGCTGATTCCGGGCTTCTGGCGCAACATCATTCACCCCGCCGACCTCATCCGCACCGAAGCCTATTGCTACCGGGAAACCCGCGCCAACCGCGACCACAGCATCGACTATCGGGTGATCACGGCGGACGGCCGCTGCCTTTGGGTGCGTGACATTGTGAGCCTGATCGAACACGGCCATGAACCAGTGTTGCGGGGCTTGATGATCGACATCAGCGAAGCCAAACGTACTGAAGAGGCGCTGCAGCTTTCCGAGCAAAAGTTTGCTTCCGTGTTTCAGCAATGCCCCGACATCCTGGTGATCGCGCGACTGTCCGATGGCTGCCTGCTTGAGGTCAACAAAGCATTTGAGGACCAAGTGGGCCTGAAAGCCGCAGAGGTGATCGGAAAAACCGCGACCGCCCTGAATATCTGGGGCATCCCCGGTATCGGCCCCGATCTGTTGAAACGCGTGCAAACCACCAGCATTCGCAACCTGGAAATGCCCTTTCTGCGCAGCAATGGCCAGGCCTTTATCGGGCTGATTTCCGCCGAACCGTTTCAACTCGACACCACCGAAGCCATTGTGGTGGTGGTCCGCGACATCACCCAACTCAAGGAAACCCAGCAACAACTGCAAATCTCCGAAGAGAAATTCGCCAAGGCCTTCCACGCCTCTCCCGATGGCTTGCTGCTGAGCCGCCAGCGGGATGGCCTGCTGATTGAAGTGAACGATGGTTTCAGTCGCATCACCGGCTTCAACAGTACGACATCCCTCGACCAATCGACCCTTGACCTGGGCATCTGGGTCGATCTTAACGAACGCAAGCACATGCTGGAGTTGATGCATCGAGATGGATACGTGCGTGACTTCATCTGCCATATACGCCGCAGCGACGGGCAGATCCGGCTGTGCGAAGTCTCCAGCCGCCCACTGCCAATTGCCGGTGAAGACTGCATGCTCACCATCGCCCGGGACATCACCGAGCGCCAGCTGATGCAGGAAAAACTGCAACAGGCCGCCACGGTATTCGAGAGTACCGCCGAGGGCGTATTGATCACCGACACGCGCCAGAACATCAGCGCCGTCAACCGCGCCTTCAGCGAGATCACCGGCTACAGTGAAGCCGAAGCCCTGGGCCAGACACCGCGCCTGCTCGCCTCCGGCCTGCATGACAGCGCCTTCTACGCCGCCATGTGGCACCAGTTGACGGCCCAAGGTCATTGGCAGGGCGAAATCTCCAACCGCCGCAAGAACGGCGAGTTGTACCCCAGCTGGCTGACCATCAGCGCCGTGCGCAACCGCGACCAGTTGATCACGCATTTTGTCGCGGTGTTTGCCGACATCTCCAGCCTCAAGCTGGCCCAGGCGCGCCTCGACTATCAGGCGCACCACGACCCACTGACCGGCCTGCCGAACCGCACGCTGTTTGAAAGTCGGCTGCAGGCGGCCCTCAACGGCCATCAGGAAACCGGCAAACAAGGCGCGGTGCTGTTTCTCGACCTGGATCGTTTCAAACACATCAATGACAGCCTCGGCCACCCGATCGGCGACCTGCTGCTCAAAGACATCGCCGTACGCCTCAAGGAGCAACTGCGTGACATCGACACCGTCGCGCGCCTGGGCGGCGATGAATTCATCATCCTTCTACCCGGCCTGCAACACGCCAGCGACGCCGAGCAACTGGCCAATAAGCTGCTGGCCTGCTTCACCCCACCGTTCCAGGCCGGCGAACACGAGTTCTTCATCAGCGCCAGCATCGGCACCAGCCTGTACCCCCAGGACGGTACCGACGTGGCCACCCTGGTCAAGAACGCCGACGCCGCGATGTACCGCTCCAAGGCCAAGGGCCGTAACCGGGTCGAAAGTTACACCCGCGACCTGACAGCCCAGGCCAACGAGCGCGTGGCACTGGAGCACGAACTGCGGCGAGCCATCGAACGTGATGAGTTGGTCCTGTATTACCAGCCAAAACTGAGCCTGCTGACACAAGAATTGATCGGCGCCGAAGCCTTGATCCGCTGGCACCACCCCACCTTTGGCGACGTCTCGCCCGAACACTTCATTGCCCTGGCCGAAGAGAACGGCATGATCCTGCAGATTGGCGACTGGGTGCTGGAGCACGCCTGTCGGCAAATGCACACCTGGCAAAGCACTTTCGATGACTTTGGCCCACTATCGGTCAACCTCGCCGGCGCGCAACTGCGCCACCCTGGTTTACTGGCTCGTATCGAACAGCTACTGCGCGACTACAGCCTCGAACCGGGCTGCCTGCAATTGGAGATCACTGAAAACTTCATCATGAGCCAGGCCGAAGAAGCGCTGGCAGTCCTGCACCAACTCAAGCGCCTGGGCGTACAGCTGGCGATCGACGATTTCGGCACCGGCTATTCGTCCCTCAGCTATCTCAAGCGCCTGCCACTGGATTTCCTGAAGATCGACCAGTCCTTCGTCCGCGGCCTGCCTGACGACCCCCACGACGCAGCCATCGTGCGCGCCATCATCGCGCTGGGCCACAGCATGCAATTCACCATCATCGCAGAAGGCGTGGAGAACCCCGCGCAGCAAGCCTTCCTGACTGCTGAAGGCTGCGAACAGATGCAGGGCTACATCGTCAGCCTGCCGCTACCGCCCGAGCTTTTTGCGACGACCTTCCTTCGCAGGAGCATTGAGGATTTTTCGGATAGCACAGTGGAGAAACCATCGTTATAATCCGCGACCTACTGAGGGCCTATAGCTCAGTTGGTCAGAGCAGAGGACTCATAATCCTTTGGTCCACGGTTCAAGTCCGTGTGGGCCCACCAACTCCAAAGCCGCGCATTGCGCGGCTTTTGTGTGTCTGGCACAGACGTTTTGCGTGGGGGGCGGCCTACAACCTTACTTCGCAAACAACTGCCCAATATCCCTGAATGCCTTGAACTCCAACGCATTGCCGCACGGGTCGAACAGGAACAAGGTCGCCTGCTCACCCACCTGTCCCTTGAACCGAATATGCGGTTCCAACACAAACGTCGTCTGCCGCGCCTGTAAACGGTCTGCCAGGGCGTGCCAATCTTCCCAGCCCAGCACCACGCCAAAATGCGGCACGGGCACGTCGTGGCCGTCGACAGCGTTAGTGTGGGCGGCTTCCTGGGAGGCGGTTTTCGGGTGTTCGTGAATCACCAGTTGATGGCCGAAGAAGTTGAAGTCGACCCAGTGTTCGCTGGAGCGGCCCTCCTCCAACCCAAAGACGTCGCCGTAGAAGTGCCGTGCAGCGGCGAGATCGAATACCGGAATGGCCAGGTGAAAGGGCGCGAGTGTCATCAGTTCAAACCTCTATGGGCGTTAGTTAGCCGAGTTTAGCCTTGCTCCCAACGATGAAAAGACGATAGTTTTTGCGTCGAGCTCAAAAAATTTTGATGAATCGAGACCCCCATGTTGCGTGAATTGAAGACCTTTATTGCGGTAACGCGCCACGGGACGTTTGCGGCAGCGGGCATGCATATCGGGCTGACGCAGTCAGCGGTGAGTGCCCAGATTCGTCAGTTGGAGCAAGCGCTGGGCGTGCAGTTGTTCGACCGCACCGGCCGCCAGGCCACCCTGAATGCCGCCGGTTTGCGCGCATTACCCTTGGCCAAGGAGATTCTGGAGACCTTCAACCGCATGGCGGTGCCGGTGAATACCAATGAATACCGGGGTGAGTTGAAAGTCGGTGCTATCACTACGGCTCAAACCGGTTTGCTGCCCCAGGCGTTGGTGCGCTTGCGCCAGGCCGCACCAACGGTTGAGTGCAAGTTGGTGCCTGGTGTCTCCCTGGAGCTGTTGAACCAGGTCGACGCTGGAGAGTTGGATTCGGCAATCATCATTCGACCGCCCTTCGACCTGCCCAAGGAGTTGTATGTGCAGGTGCTGCGCAAGGAGCCGTTCGTGTTGGTCGTGCCGAACACATTGGTGGGCGACGACCCTTTGCACCTACTCAACACCCAGCCCCATGTGCGCTATGACCGTGCTTCGTTTGGCGGCCGACTCGTGAGCCGGTTTCTGCGCGAGCAGAAGCTTGAGATGCAAGTGGCGCTGGAGCTGGATGAACTCGAAGCCATCGTCAGGATGGTGGAGTGTGGCCTGGGCGTATCGTTGATTCCAAAGGCAGGCTTGTGGCTGGAGCGCTCGCCCCAAGTAAGAATAATCCCGCTGGGCAAGCTGACTTTTTTCCGCGAGATCATCCTGCTGGGCCGCTACAGCCAACGTCACCTGCCGGTGCCACAACTGTTTGCCCGCTGCCTGCTGGCCGATCCAAGCCTGTAACATGCGTTCCCATTGCCGCCCGTCACGGAGCCTCACGTGCCTGTTCTAGATGAAATCGATCGCCAGTTGATCGCCGCCCTGCAGATCAACGCCCGCGAAAGCGTGGCCATGCTCGCCCGGCAGTTGGGCATTGCGCGCACCACGGTGACGTCGCGCCTTGCGCGCCTGGAGAAAACCCAGGTGATCACCGGTTATGGTGTGCGCCTGGGTCAACGCGTGGTAGATGGGGGCTTGCAGGCCTATGTGGGGATCACCGTGCAACCGCGCTCGGGCAAAGAAGTGCTGCGCAGGCTGAGCGCCATGGCCCAGGTTCAACAATTGTGCGCGGTCAGCGGCGAGTTCGATTACGTGGCCTGGTTGCGCACCGATTCGCCGGAACAGCTCGATCAATTGCTGGACCAGATTGGCAGTGTCGATGGCGTAGAGAAAACCACCACATCGATCATCCTCAGTAACAAATTGGATCGCGGCCAACCCATCTGACCACCTAATTCGTCACTATGACTAAAAACAATTCATTCCGACGACACTTTGCGTCTTATTAACGAACGTAACGCTCCCTAAACTGGCTGCCATCTTTTCCTATACTCAGCGGGTCACTTCCCGCCGAGTCGTCAGCAAGGGCCCGCCATGAGCATTCCGTCCAGCACCATCAGCAAGACCCATCGCCACCCTGCCGACGGTAAAAAACCCATCACCATCTTTGGCCCGGATTTCCCGTTCGCCTTCGATGACTGGATCGAACACCCCGCCGGACTCGGCAGTATCCCCGCCGCCAACCATGGCGCCGAAGTGGCCATCGTCGGCGCCGGTATCGCCGGGTTGGTCGCCGCCTACGAGCTGATGAAGCTGGGCCTCAAGCCCGTGGTGTATGAGGCCTCGAAGATGGGCGGCCGTTTGCGTTCCCAGGCCTTCGAAGGCGCCGAAGGCATCATCGCCGAGCTGGGCGGCATGCGCTTTCCGGTGTCGTCCACCGCGTTCTATCACTACGTCGACAAGCTGGGCCTGGAAACCAAACCCTTCCCCAACCCGCTGACGCCAGCTTCCGGCAGTACGGTGATCGATCTGGAAGGCCAGACCCACTACGCACAAAAGCTGTCCGATTTACCCGCGCTGTTCCAGGAAGTGGCTGACGCCTGGGCCGACGCCCTGGAAGCCGGCTCGCAGTTCGGCGATATCCAGCAAGCCATCCGCGATCGTGATGTGCCGCGCCTCAAAGCGTTGTGGAACAAGCTGGTGCCCTTGTGGGACGACCGCACCTTCTACGACTTCGTAGCCACCTCCAAGGCCTTCGCCAAGTTGTCGTTCCACCACCGCGAGGTGTTTGGCCAGGTAGGTTTCGGCACCGGCGGCTGGGACTCGGATTTCCCCAACTCCATGTTGGAAATATTCCGCGTGGTCATGACCAACTGTGACGATCACCAGCACCTGGTGGTCGGCGGCGTAGCCCAGGTGCCGCTGGGCATCTGGCGCCATGTGCCGGAACGATGCGCCCACTGGCCCGCCGGTACCAGCCTGAGCTCGCTGCACCGCGGTGCACCACGGGCCGGGGTAAAACGCATCGCCCATGCTGCCGATGGCCGTTTCGCGGTGACCGACAACTACGGCGATACCCGCGAATACGCGGCCGTGCTCACCACCTGCCAAAGCTGGCTGCTGACCACCCAGATCGAGTGCGATGAAACCTTGTTCTCGCAAAAGATGTGGATGGCCCTGGACCGTACCCGCTACATGCAATCGTCAAAGACCTTCGTGATGGTCGACCGCCCATTCTGGAAAGACAAAGACCCGGAGACCGGCCGCGACCTGATGAGCATGACCCTCACCGATCGCCTCACGCGCGGCACTTACCTATTCGACAACGGCGACGACAAACCAGGGGTGATCTGCCTGTCGTACTCGTGGATGAGCGACGCGCTGAAAATGCTCCCGCAGCCCATCGACAAGCGGGTGAAACTGGCGCTGGACGCATTGAACAAGATCTACCCGAAAGTCGACATCAAGGCGCGCATCATCGGCGACCCGATCACCGTGTCCTGGGAAGCCGACCCGCATTTCCTCGGGGCCTTCAAAGGCGCGTTGCCAGGTCACTACCGCTACAACCAGCGTATGTATGCGCACTTCATGCAGAAGGACATGCCCGCTGAACAGCGTGGGATTTTTATCGCCGGTGACGACGTGTCCTGGACTCCAGCATGGGTGGAGGGCGCGGTACAAACCTCATTGAACGCGGTGTGGGGCATCATGACCCACTTTGGTGGCAGCACTCACCCCGAGAACCCGGGGCCGGGTGATGTGTTCGATGAGATCGGGCCGATCGCCCTGGCCGATTAAGGAGTTACGCCATGCGTGTCGCCCTGTACCAATGCCCGCCGCTACCGCTGGATGTAGCCGGGAACCTCAAGCGCCTGCACCAGCTAGCGCATGAAGCGACCGATGCCGATGTGCTGGTGCTACCGGAGATGTTCCTCACCGGTTACAACATCGGCGCCGAAGCCGTAGGTGCATTGGCCGAAGCGCAGGATGGGGAGTCTGCGCAAGCCATTGCCGAAATCGCACAAAACGCCGGGCGGGCCATTCTGTACGGCTATCCGGAGCGGGCCCAAGACGGGCAGATCTACAACGCCGTGCAGTTGATCGACGCCCACGGCCAGCGCCTGTGCAACTACCGCAAGACCCATCTGTTCGGGGATCTGGATCACTCGATGTTCAGTGCCGGCGACGATGATTTCCCGCTGGTGGAACTCAACGGATGGAAGTTGGGGTTCCTGATCTGCTATGACCTGGAGTTCCCGGAAAACACCCGACGCCTGGCCCTGGCCGGTGCCGAGCTGATCCTGGTGCCCACCGCCAATATGGCGCCGTTCGACTTTGTCGCCGATGTCACCGTGCGGGCGCGGGCCTTCGAAAACCAGTGCTATGTGGCCTACGCCAATTACTGCGGGCACGAAGGCGATATCCAGTACTGCGGGCAAAGCAGCATTGCCGCACCGGATGGCCAGCGAATCGCCCAGGCGGGTCTGGATGAAGCCTTGATTGTCGGGACAGTGGACCGGCAATCGATCCTCGACGCCCGCGCCGCCAACCATTACCTGCAAGACCGGCGTCCCGAGCTTTACGGCCCGCTGCACAAGCCCTGATTGAATGGGTTTGTTAGCATAGGCACTTGCCCCGTTCTGGAAGTGCCCATGCCCGCCCCGGCCCACCTTTATCCCGTTCACCTGACCCTGGCCAATGGCCTGCGGGTTTCCCTGCGCCATGCACCGCGCTTAAAACGTTGCGCGGCGGCGCTGCGGGTGGCTGCCGGTAGCCACGACGTGCCGTTGGCCTGGCCGGGGTTGGGGCATTTTCTTGAGCATTTGTTGTTTCTGGGAACCGAGCGTTTTCCCGCCGGAGAAGGGCTGATGGCCTACGTGCAGCGCCACGGCGGCCAAGTGAATGCAAGCACCCGCGAACGCACCACGGACTTCTTCTTTGAACTCCCGGTTTCAGTCTTTGCCCACGGGCTGGAGCGGCTGGCGGACATGCTGACCCATCCGCGCCTGACCCCGGAAGATCAACGGCGCGAGCGCGAAGTGCTGCACGCCGAGTACGTCGCCTGGTCCCAGGATGCCAAGGCACAGCAGCAGGTGGCGCTGCTAGAAGGCTTGGCAGCGGATCATCCACTGCGCGGCTTTCACGCGGGCAACCGCGACAGCCTGCCGGTGGAGCGCGAGGAATTTCAAAAGGCACTCAGGGAATTCCACGGATATTTCTATCAAAGCGGGCAGATGACCTTGAGCCTCGCCGGCCCGCAACCGCTGCAAGAACTGGAAGCCCTGGCGCAGCGTTTCAGCGCGCAACTGATCGCTGGCCCCTTGCATCCGCAGGCCTCACCACCGGCCTTGATGCGAGGCCAGGCTCGGCGCTATCAACACATCGACAACAACCACCTGCACCACGTCATCACCTGTGACGCGCCCCGTGAAGCCCTGGATTTCCTCTGCACCTGGCTCAATGCCTCTGCGCCGGGCGGGCTGCTCGCCGAGTTAAAAACCCGACACTTGGCCAGCGCCCTGCAGGCATCGGTGCTGTACCACTTCGCCGGACAAGCCGTGCTGGACATCGACTTTACACTCGATAGCAAGGACGAACCGACCACACCCATTGAGGCGCTGCTGCACGACTGGCTGAGCTTTTTCGCACACAGCGATTGGACGCCACTGCGCGAAGAGTTCGCCCTGCTGAACGCTCGCCAACAACAGGTCCAGGGCGCCCTGGCATTGGCTCGAAACAACAGCGAAGACCTCAGTGAACTGGGCGTCGCCGCGCTCAAGGCCCTGCTTGATTCACTGCACTTGCCGCCCGCCGAACACCGTTGGCAACTGCCCCCGAACAACCCGTTCCTGCGCCCACCGGTCAAAGAAGAACGCGCCGGCCTGATCCGTGGCCAAACCAGCGCTCACCGAGGCTTGCGCACGTTTGCCCAGGATCGTTCACGGGGGCGAAGGGACGTATCGGCGCTGACCTTCAGCCAGGCCTTGGCGGATGACGGCGATGAAGGTGCGCTGTATGTGCAGTGGCGCTTCGACGCGCCAGCGCCTGCCGGGCTGGAAAACACCTTGCAGCCATTGCGTGAATATGCGCGCCAGGCGGGCGTCGAATTATCTCTCGAAGCCACCGGCCATGATTGGCTGGTGAAGATGACTGGGCTGCACGAGCCGATGCCGGCCGTGCTGGAGGCGTTGGCGCAGCGCCTGAACCTGCCGCAGGAAACTGCCCCGGCACCTGCGCCCATGATCGCTATCCGGAAACTGCTCCAGGCCCTGCCCGCGTGCTGCGCCACCGGCCGTGCCGACGCCAGCGAACAGCCTGGATCCTGGGCCACTGCGCGCTGGCACGGCCTGGGGCTGAGTCTGCCCGCCGCATGTGAAACGTTGATAAAGGCAGCCGCCGCCCGTCTGCCTGGGCAACCTGCACACTTCGAACCTTCTCTTCAACACCTCGGCGGTCAACGTGTGTGGCATACGGTTAAAACTGACTCAACCGAAGCCGCCGTGCTGCTGTTTTGCCCGGCACCCAGCCAATCCCTGGCCGATGAAGCCTCATGGCGGCTGCTTGGGCACGTGCTCCAAGGGCCGTTCTACCAACGCCTGAGGGTCGAGTTGCAATTGGGCTACGCCGTATTCAGCGGTGTCCGACAGATCAACGGGCAAACCGGCCTGCTGTTGGGTGTGCAATCACCCAGCGTTTCACTGGCAGGTATCGTCGATCACCTGCAAGCCTTCCTGAAACACCTACCGTTGTTGATCGACGGCACCGATGACGTGGGCAATCACGCCTTGGCACAGCAGTTCTGCGCTGCGACGTTACCGATCACCCAAAGCGCCGAACTGCTTTGGCACGCGCGCCTGGCGGGCCATCCGTCGGATTACCTGTACCGGCTTCAACAACTGATCCAGGCCCGCACACGGGAGGACCTGCAACACGCGGCCCAACAGCTGCAGGATGCGACCGGCGGCTGGCGCTGCATCGCCAACGGCCCGCCTGTCGACGAGAGCTGGCAACCGGCGAGCTGATCATTGCCAACCCTGCAACAGGCTTTTTCCACCAAGACAGCGCTAACTTGAGAAGAATTGCGTAACATTCCCACGCACACATCTGAACATCTCCGACTGGAGGTGGACTATATGTATTACTTGGTAGTAAACGTCCCATCCCTTCGTAGGAGTAAGAATATGACCTGGTCCAAACCTGCTTACACTGATCTGCGCATCGGCTTCGAAGTCACCATGTACTTCGCCAGCCGCTAAGCCGCTGGGTAATACAACGCCTCGGTTCGCCCGGGGCGTTTTTGTTTTGAGCTTTGCTTGATGGAGCGGCCATGTTTGTCCAGATTCTAGGTTCCGCCGCTGGCGGCGGCTTCCCGCAGTGGAACTGCAACTGCGTGAACTGCGCAGGTTTTCGTGACGGCAGCCTGCGGACGCAGGCGCGGACCCAGTCGTCCATCGCCATTTCCGACGATGGCGTGAACTGGGTACTGTGCAATGCCTCACCGGATATCCGCGCGCAACTCCAGGGTTTTGCGCCGATGCAGCCCGGCCGCGCACTGCGCGACACCGGCATCAGTGCCATCATCCTGATGGACAGCCAGATCGACCACACCACCGGCCTGTTGAGCCTGCGCGAAGGTTGCCCGCACCAGGTGTGGTGCACCGACATGGTCCATGAAGACCTGAGCACCGGCTTCCCGCTGTTCACCATGCTCACCCACTGGAACGGCGGCCTGGCCTGGAACCGCATCGAGCTGGATGCCAGCTTCACCATCCCGGCCTGCCCCAACCTGCGCTTCACCCCGCTGCCACTGCGCAGCGCTGCCCCGCCCTACTCACCGCACCGCTTCGACCCGCACCCAGGCGACAATATCGGCCTGATCGTCGAAGACCTGCGCACCGGCGGCAAACTGTTCTACGCCCCGGGCCTGGGCAAAGTCGACGCGCCGTTGCTGGAGATCATGGCCGGCAGCGATTGCCTGCTGGTGGACGGTACGATGTGGGACGACGATGAAATGCAGCGCCGTGGCGTCGGCACCCGTACCGGCCGCGAGATGGGCCACCTGGCGCAGAATGGCCCCGGCGGCATGCTCGAAGTGCTGGAGCAATTGCCCAAGCAGCGCAAGGTGCTTATCCACATCAACAACACCAACCCGATCCTCGATGAAGATTCTCCCGAGCGCGCGGAACTGGTGCGGCGCAATGTCGAAGTCGCTTACGACGGCATGAGCATTGAATTGTAGGAGCAGACGACATGACTGACACACCATTGAGCACCGCCGAGTTCGAAGCCGCCTTGCGGGCCAAAGGCGCCTTCTACCATATCCATCACCCGTACCATGTGGCGATGTATGAAGGCCGTGCCACCCGCGAGCAGATCCAGGGCTGGGTCGCCAACCGTTTCTATTACCAGGTGAACATCCCGCTGAAAGACGCGGCGATCCTGGCCAACTGCCCGGACCGCGAGATCCGTCGCGAGTGGATCCAGCGCCTGCTCGACCACGATGGCGCACCCGGTGAGGACGGCGGCATCGAAGCCTGGTTGCGCTTGGGCCAGGCGGTCGGCCTCGACCCCGACCAGTTGCGCTCCCAGGAACTGGTGCTGCCCGGCGTACGCTTTGCGGTAGACGCCTACGTCAACTTTGCGCGCCGCGCCAGCTGGCAGGAAGCCGCCAGCAGCTCGCTCACCGAGCTGTTCGCGCCGCAGATCCATCAGTCGCGCCTCGACAGCTGGCCGCAGCACTACCCGTGGATCGACCCCACCGGATACGAGTATTTCCGCACCCGCCTGGGCCAGGCGCGGCGCGATGTGGAGCATGGGCTGGCAATCACCTTGCAGCACTACACCACCCGTGAAGGCCAGGAGCGCATGCTGGAAATCCTCCAGTTCAAACTCGACATCCTGTGGAGCATGCTGGATGCCATGAGCATGGCCTACGAACTGAAACGCCCGCCGTATCACAGCGTGACCGAGCAGCGGATGTGGCATAAAGGGATCACCCTATGAGCTTCGATCGCAGCAGAAAACCGACCTGGCGCCAGGGCTACCGCTACCAGTACGAACCCGCGCAAAAAGGCCATGTGTTGCTCTACCCCGAAGGCATGATCAAGCTCAACGACAGCGCCGCGCTGATTGGAGGCCTGATTGACGGTGAGCGCGACGTGGCGGCGATCATTGCCGCCCTCGAAGAACAGTTCCCCGGCGTACCTGAGCTGGGTGACGACATCGAGCAATTCATGGAGGTCGCCCGTGCTGAGCACTGGATCACCCTTGCCTGAGAAACCCGCCATCGGCCTGCCGCTGTGGTTGCTCGCCGAGTTGACCTACCGCTGCCCGCTGCAATGCCCGTATTGCTCCAACCCGCTGGACTTTGCCGAGCAGGGCAAGGAGCTGAGCACCGAGCAGTGGGTCAAGGTATTTCGCGAGGCCCGCGAGATGGGCGCGGCGCAACTGGGGTTTTCCGGCGGTGAGCCGCTGGTGCGCCAGGACCTCGCCGAGTTGATCGCCGAGGCGCGCAAGCTGGGGTTCTACACCAACCTGATCACCTCGGGCATCGGCCTGACCGAGCAGAAGATCAGCGATTTCAAGAAAGCCGGCCTGGACCATATCCAGATTAGCTTCCAGGCCAGCGACGAACAGGTGAACAACCTGCTGGCGGGTTCGAAAAAAGCCTTCGCGCAAAAGCTGGAAATGGCCCGCGCAGTGAAGGCGCATGGCTACCCGATGGTGCTGAACTTCGTCACCCATCGGCACAATATCGACAAGATCGACCGCATCATCGAGCTGTGTATTGCGCTGGAGGCGGATTTTGTAGAGCTTGCCACCTGCCAGTTCTACGGCTGGGCGCAACTCAATCGCGTGGGTTTATTGCCGACGAAGGAACAACTGGTGCGCGCCGAACGCATCACCAACGAATACCGCGCCAAGCTCGAAGCCGAAGGTCATCCGTGCAAGTTGATATTCGTGACGCCGGATTACTACGAGGAACGCCCGAAAGCCTGCATGAACGGCTGGGGCAGTATCTTTCTGACCGTGACGCCAGACGGCACCGCCCTGCCCTGCCACGGCGCCCGACAGATGCCGGTGCAGTTTCCCAATGTGCGCGACCACAGCATGCAGCACATCTGGTACGACTCTTTCGGGTTCAACCGCTTTCGCGGCTACGACTGGATGCCCGAGCCGTGTCGTTCGTGCGATGAAAAGGAAAAGGATTTCGGTGGCTGCCGTTGCCAGGCCTTCATGCTCACGGGGGATGCGAGCAATGCCGACCCGGTGTGCAGCAAGTCCGAGCAGCACGGCATCATCCTCAAGGCGCGGGAAGAAGCCGAGCACGCTACCCAGACCATCGAGCAACTGGCCTTTCGCAATGAGCGCAATTCACGGCTCATCGCAAAAGGCTGACGGGCTCAGCGCTTGGCGATGATGTACACGGCGTGAATGATGCCTGGGAAGTAACCGCACAAGGTCAGCAGAATATTCAGCCAGAACGCGCCAGCGAAACCCACTTGCAGGAACACACCCAGTGGCGGCAGCAGAATGGCGATGATGATACGAATGAAGTCCATGGGTCAGCTCCAGAAAATCGGCTCGTGTGAACCGTGTAGCTAATCGACCTTGGGCGTTCGTGAGGGTTCAGTGGGATCTGGCACCGGGCCATCCTTCAGGCCAGAATTTCTAACCCATGCTTTTGCACGATGCTAAGAAGTTTGAGCGCCATGCCGCTGGGTTGCTTCTCGCCAGATTCCCATTTCTTCACCGTGGAGGCGCTGGTATTCAGGTAACGAGCAAACACCGGTTGGCTGACATGGCTACTTTCACGTAGCTGCTTGATCTGTTCGGCAGGTATTTGTTCCGGGACGGCAGAGAAGCACGCTTCGTCGTATTCACGAAGGGTAGTTTTACTAATAGCACCGATGGCATAAAGCGCTTTGGCGGATTGGTGAATGGACTCCAGCGCTTCACTTTCATATTTTTTGGTCATGATGTATCTCCACAAACTCCCTGAGATCCAAGAGCTGCTGGATCTGCGTTTCGTTTAAGCCTTCATAAACTTTTGCCATCGCCCGAAACCAAGCCAAATCTTTCTGACTGATATTGCTTTGGTCTTGCTTGGCGAACAGCAACTGATAAACCCAGTATTGCCTGCCCTTGGCCAACACTATGGAGCGATGCCTATTCTGGTTGAGGCGTTTCTTCCAGACACCGCCTCCCAAATTGTCAGCTTGTCCCCTGAGCAATTGGCCAAACGCGTCCCTCAACTCCGAATCGTAGATCCAGGACTTGCTGGCCGCACCAGCAAACTGCCGTGTTTTAAATAACCTAAGCCTCATGGATATCCCTTCCCACAAACATACCACCCAGTGGTATAGATTAGAAGTGGAGCAACCCGTGCTCCGTCGACAGTCCTTATCGACGCACGCTAAAAGCCATTGTTTTCACAGGCGATCAATCAACGCTTTCAATCCAAAAATTTCACACGCAAAAAAACGCCCCCAGCCGAAAAAATCAGGCTGGAGGCGCCGCGTATACCGCGAGACGGTTCAGGAATGTGGGTCAGACGGCGATGCCCTTGCGGCATTGCAACTGGGCGGTGCGCACCCGGGAAAAAGCGCGGGCCAGGCGCAGGAGCATTTCGTCGATGTTGCTTTTGCTCACCGTAAGCGCCGGGGTGAAGCGCAGGCAGTCAGGTTGCGGGGCGTTGAGGATCAGGCCTTCGTGCAGGGCGGCTTTTACCACTGCATCTGCAGAATCATCCGACAACGTCAGGCCCCACATCAGGCCGTGGCCGCGCAATGGGCCCTGGTCGTAGCGGTAGGCCAGCCGGGCAAGGCCTTCGCCCAGGTAAAGGCCGGATTCACGTACGTGTTCCAGGAAGCCATGCTCCAGCACCGTATCGAGTACCGCCAGCCCGGCCGATGCCATCAATGCGTTGCCATGATGGGTACCTTCCAGCTCACCCACGTCGAAGCAACAGGCGTTGCCGCGCGCCAGCAGCGCAGCCAATGGCACGCCGCCGCCCAGGCCTTTGCCGAGGGTGATGATGTCGGCTCGCACGCCGTATTGCTGTTCGGCAAGCAAGGTGCCGCAACGGCCAAGGCCGGTTTGTACTTCGTCGAGGATCAGCAGGATCCCCAGTTCGCGGCACAGCCGTTCAACCCCCTTGAGGTAATGCTCCGTCGCGGGGATCACACCGGCTTCGCTCTGGACCGGCTCCAGCAGGATGGCGACTGTCTGTGCATCGACCGCTGCATGCAGGGCCGGCAGATCGTTGAACGGCACATGGCTGAAGCCGGGCAATTGCGGTTCAAAGCGGTTTTCCAGCGTTCCCCCCGACGCCGCCAGTGCCGCGAAACTGCGACCATGGCAACCATTGCTCGCGCTGATAATGCGGTAGGCCCCGCCGCGATGCAGTTGGCCCCACTTGCGCGCCAGCTTGATCGCCGCTTCGCAGGCCTCTGCGCCACTGTTGAGCAGGTAGGCCTGGTCGCTGCCGGTACGATGGCACAGGCGGTCGACAAGATTGAGTTGAGCGCGGTTATGCAGACCCAGGCCTGGATTGATCAGGGCCTGGGTCTGGTCGGCAAGGGCTTTGATCAAGACCTGCGGGCTGTGGCCGAGGCTGTTGGCAGCGTTGCCCTGGCTGAAATCCAGGTAAGCACGCTCGTCGCTGTCCCACAGCCAGGAGCCCTGGCCACGTACGAAAACCTGAGGCGGCCTCGCCACAGTGGGCATCAGCGCCTCGCTGGACAGCGTATCGGGTGAAGCCTCCAGCACCAGGTCGTCCAGGCTGGGCACGGGGCGACGCATATTGAAGAGATTCACAGCTTGCCCCCAGTGGCAACCGGGCCTTGGTCGGTTTTCCCTGCAATCACTGTCTGCGGGTGTGTTGCCTTGCCTATGTAAACGCCATCAACATAAACGCTGTTCATTGCCCGATCCGGCCCTGTAAGCCCTGCGAATAGGCGCTAGACTAGGCGCCTCGGGGGCTACCGGCCATTTCGATTTTCCAGCTTTTTCGATAAGTAAGCCTTATGGATTTTAAGCAACTGCGTTATTTCGTCGCGGTGTATGAAGAAGGCCATGTGGGCCGTGCCGCTGAACGCCTGTCGATCTCCCAGCCGGCGCTCTCACAACAGATCCGCCAGTTGGAGCGCAACCTCGATGTGAGCCTGTTCGAACGCAGCAGCAAACGCCTGCTGCCCACCCTGGCCGCCCATACGCTGTACAACCATGCCTTGCCGCTGATCGATGGCATGCAGCAAGCCGTCGAAGCCTTGCGTAACTTCAAGGGCCAGGCCATGCGCACCCTGGCCATCGGCGTGCTGCAAACCGTGCACACCAGCCTGGTCCCGCAAATGCTCGAGCGCGTGCGCAAGGCCCAGCCGCACCTGGTGGTGCAGATCTACGAATTGACCGGGATCGAGATTGAACGGCGGTTGCTTAACGGCTCGCTGGACATCGGCATCAGCTATCTGCCGCCACGCCAGCCGGGGCTGCACGGCGTGTTGTTGTATGAGGATGAGCTGAAGGTGGTCATCCCCGAGGACCATCCCCTGCGCGAATTCAAGAAAGTCTCGCTGAAACAGGCCGCCGAACTGCCGATGTTGTTGCTGGGGGAAGAGTTCCAGGTTCGACAGATCTGGCAGGGTCAGTTATCCAACCTCGGACGCCGGCCGCAGGTACAGGCGGAGTTGAATACCATGGTGGGGATTCTCGACAGCTTGCCTAACACCAAATTGGCCACGGTGCTGCCGGGACGCTCCCAGGACGAACACAACAGCCAGTCGCTGCTCTGGAAGCCCTTGAGTGAACCCAGGGTGCCACTAAAGGTAGGTTTGGTGTGTCGCGATGTACAGCGCCAGCAGGCAACCATGGCGCTGCTGCGCACCTTGCTGGAAGACGTGATGAATGCGCCGCAGGCACTGCCGTGAAATTCGGCGCCTGACTTTTTCGCGGGCAAAAGAAAACCCCGCCGAAGCGGGGCTTTGCAGACTGTTTCCCTGACATCCATTTCACTCCGCCATCCTGGCAGAATCCTACGTGTCCGTGTTGTTGCTTTGCGCTTCCTGCGCGACGTCCATGTGAAGTAGATTATCCGTGGATCCAATTTGGCGATAGAGGACGATTAGCAGTACGTCATGTAAGAGAATGCTTACACGCCCTCCAAGCCCTTAGAACAGTGCCTCATCCAGCAAAAACAAGGATTCGCTACCGGCTTTTACCGACGCACTCAGCGAGTGAATACGTGGCAACAGACGCGCAAAGTAGAAGCGCGCGGTGCCCAGTTTGCTGGCGTAGAAGTCTTCCTCAGTCTCCTTGCCCAACGCGGCCTTGGCCATACGTGCCCACATATAGGCGTAGGCCATGTAACCAAATGCATGCAAATACTCCACCGAGGCTGCGCCGATCTCGTTCGGGTTGGTCCTGGCGCGATCCAGCACCCAGGCGGTCAATTCGTCCAGGTTATCCACCGCTGCGCTCAACGGTTGGCTGAACTCAGCCAGTTCGGGCCCCGCCGAGGCGATGAACTGGCGAATCTCGTCGGCGAACAAGGTGTAGAACGCACCGCCGCTACCGACGATCTTGCGCCCCATCAAATCCAGTGCCTGGATGCCGTTGGTGCCTTCGTAGATCTGCGTGATGCGTACATCACGCACCAGTTGCTCCTGGCCCCATTCGCGAATGTAACCGTGGCCGCCAAACACTTGCTGGCCGAGCACGGTGGTTTCCAGGCCCAGGTCGCTGAGGAACGCCTTGGCGACCGGCGTCAACAAGGCCACCAGGTTATCGGCCCGCTCGCGGGCAGCGGCATCGTCACTGAACTTGGCGATGTCCAGCTGCGTCGCCACATAGGTGGAAAACGCGCGACCGCCTTCGTTGGCGGCTTTCATGGTCAACAGCATACGGCGCACGTCGGGGTGGACGATGATCGGGTCGGCCACTTTGTCTTTGGCCTGGGCACCGGTCGGCGCACGGCTTTGCAGGCGGTCGCGGGCATATTCAATCGCGTTCTGGTAGGAGCGCTCGCCGGACGCCAGGCCCTGGATACCCACGCCAAGGCGCTCATAGTTCATCATGGTGAACATCGCCGCCAACCCACGGTTGGGTTCGCCCACCAGGTAACCCACGGCTTCGTCGAAGTTCATCACGCAGGTGGCGGATGCCTGGATACCCATCTTGTGTTCGATGGAACCACAGCTCACCGGGTTGCGCGCGCCCAGGCTGCCGTCGGCGTTGACCATGAATTTCGGCACCAGGAACAGCGAAATCCCCTTGGGACCGGCCGGTGCGTCCGGCAACTTGGCCAGTACCAGGTGAATGATGTTCTCGGTGAGGTCGTGTTCACCGCCAGTGATAAAGATCTTGGTTCCGCTGATCGTATAGGAACCGTCTGCCTGCGGCTCGGCCTTGGTGCGGATAATCCCCAGGTCGGTACCGGCGTGCGCTTCCGTCAGGCACATGGAGCCTGCCCACTCGCCGGAATACATCTTCGGCAGGTAGATGGCCTTGAGTTCCTCGCTGGCGTGGGTGTTGATCGACACGCAGGCGCCGGAGGTCAGCATCGGGTACAGGCCGAACGCCAGGCTTGACGAGTTGATCATCTCCTCGACCTGGGCCGATACCGCCTTGGGCATGCCCATGCCGCCAAACACGGGGTCGCCGCCTACGCCGACCCAGCCACCTTCAGCGTAGGTCTTGTAGGCCTGTGGATAACCCTCCGGAGTAAACACCGCGGTGTTATCCCAACGGCAGCCCTGTTCATCGCCACCGCGGCTGAGCGGGGCGATGGATTTGGCGGTGACCTTGCCGGCTTCTTCGAGGATGGCCTCTACGGTCTCGGCGTCAACGCTGTCTGCCAATGCCGGCAATTGGGCCCAAGTGGTGGCGACCTCAAAGACTTCGTTGAGGACGAAGCGCATATCACGCAGCGGCGCTTTGTAATCAGCCATGGCAAACCTCGTGAGAACGTGAAAAGTGATTCGATAGGATCGGTTTTACAGGCTCCGAGTGTACCCGAACAACTTTTCAGACACATAGGGTCCACTTGTGACTGATTGGTATTTTTAAGTCATCACAACGCAAACGACTCCGCAGGCAGACTCATCAGGCATTCGCTGCCCGCTTCCACGGCGGCGCGATGGGTTGCGGTACGTGGCAGCAGACGCTTGAAGTAAAAGTCGCAAGTGGCCAGCTTGGCTTTGGCAAACTCAGTGTCATCCTGCGCCAGCGCGGCAATGGCCATCCGCAGCCACAGGTAGGCGAGGATGATGTAACCGCTGTACATCAAGTAATCCACCGCCGCTGCGCCCACCTCATCCGGGTTTTTCATCGCGGCCATACCGACCTGGGTAGTCAGCTCGCCCCATTCCTGATTCAGTTGATTAAGCTGCACCACATAGCCCTTGAGCTGCGCATGTTCGGCATTCGCCGCGCAAAACTTATGCACTATTTTAGTAAAACCGCGCAGCAGCTTGCCCTGGCTGCCCAGCACCTTGCGCCCCAACAGATCGAGGGCCTGGATGCCGTTGGTGCCTTCGTAGATCGGTGCAATCCGCGCATCGCGTGCCAGTTGCTCCATGCCCCACTCACGAATGTAGCCATGGCCGCCGAATATCTGCATGCCGTGGTTGGTCACCTCCAGCCCGGTGTCGGTCATAAAGGCTTTGCAGATGGGGGTGAGGAACGCCAACAGGTCTTCGGCCTCCTGGCGCTGGCCGGCGTCGTTGCAAAGGTGCGCGGTGTCGAGCAACTGCGCGGTGAAATAGGTGAGTGCGCGGTTGCCTTCGTTGAAGGCTTTCATGGTCAGCAGCATACGGCGCACATCGGGATGCACGATGATCGGGTCGGCGGCTTTCTCCGGGGCCTTGGCGCCGGTCAGCGCGCGCATCTGCAGGCGGTCGTTGGCGTACTTGATCGCGCCCTGGAAGCTCGCCTCGCCATTGCACAGGCCCTGCATGCCGGTGCCCAGGCGGGCGTGGTTCATCATGGTGAACATGCAGTTGAGGCCCTTGTTCGCCTCGCCAATCAAAAAGCCCTTGGCGCCGTCGAAGTTGAGCACGCACGTGGCCGAGGCCTTGATGCCCATCTTGTGCTCGATGGAGCCGCAGTGCACCGCATTGCGCTCAGCCGAATCCACATGGAACTTGGGCACGATAAACAACGAGATACCCTTGGTGCCCGCCGGCGCGTCCGGCAGCTTGGCCAGCACCAGATGGATGATATTGGCGCTCATGTCGTGCTCACCGGCCGAGATGAAGATCTTGCTGCCGGTGATCGCGTAGCTGCCATCCGCCTGGGGCACGGCACGGGTCTTGATCAGGCCCAGGTCGGTGCCGCAATGGGCTTCGGTCAGGCACATGGTGCCGGTCCATTCGCCTGCGGTGAGTTTGCTCAGGAACGTGGCCTTCTGCTCTTCGGTGCCGTGGGCGTGGATCGCCGACATCGCGCCGTGGGTCAGGCCCGGATACATGCCCCACGAGGTGTTGCTGGAGCCGATCATCTCGCTGAGCACCAGGCCCAACGATTGCGGCAGGCCCTGGCCACCGTAGGCCGGGTCTGCCGCCACCCCGTGCCAGCCGCCCTCGACGTACTGGGCGAAGGCTTCCTTGAAGCCCTTGGGCGTGGTCACCACGCCGTTGTCGAAATGGCAGCCCTCTTCATCACCACTGCGGTTGAGTGGCGAAAGCACGTTCTCGCAGAATTTGGCGCCTTCCTCCAGGATTGCACTGACCATGTCCGGGCTGGCATCCGTGGCGCCCAGGGCAGCGTAGTGGCCGTGGAAATCAAACACGTTGTCGATCAGAAAGCGCATGTCGCGCAGGGGAGCTTTGTACTCAGGCATGGCGGTGTCTCCGGCGGCAGATCCTTTCAACCTACTGCCGGCCAACGCCTCGGACAATCATTGTAGAACCGCTGAATACAGCGCCATCACTCAACCGGCAGCGCTCTGCATGCGCACCGCGCCACGGCGGGTCTGCCCGGCCGCAACCACACAGTTACGCCCCGCGCCCTTGGCGGCGTACAGCGCCTGGTCGGCGGACTTGAGCACTTCTTCCGCCGTGCGCTGGTCGATCTGGCGTTCGGCCACGCCGATGCTGACCGTCACCGACACACTCGACGCGCCGCTGCCCGCCCGGCGTTGACGGCCTTGTTGATCATCCTGGGGCCGGTCCGAGTTGCGCAACTTGATGTCGTAGTTGGCGACGATCTCGCGGATTTCCTCCAGGTGCGGCATGCACTCATCCAGGGTCTTGCCGGCAAACACCACGGCGAATTCTTCACCGCCGTAGCGGTAGGCACGCCCACCCCCATTGACCTTGGACAGCTTGCTCGCCACCAGGCGCAGCACCTGGTCGCCCACATCGTGACCATGGGTGTCATTGAAGCGCTTGAAGTGATCGACGTCGGTCATCGCCAGCACATAGTTGCGCCCCAGCCGCTGCATGCGTTCGTTCAAGGCTCGGCGCCCCGGCAGGCCGGTCAGTTCATCGCGGAATGCCATTTGATAAGCCTCGTGGGCCACGCCGGCGGCGATCATCAGCATGACCTGGCTGCACATGATATTCAGCGTGAACGGCAGGATGAAGGTCTGCGGCAACATCCAGAACATCCCCAGCAACCCGACCAGTTGCGCCGCATGCAGCGGACGCGGCTGGTACCAGTATTGCGCCGCCAGAGTGAGGAAGCCGACCAGGAACATCGGGTATGACAGCTGGATCAGGCTCATCCAGGTCCCATGCAGGGCTGGCCAGCGGATCTCCGCCAGCCAGTTCAGCAGTGCCTGGGGATAACTTTGCTCCAGGGCCAGCGCCACACTGCCGATTGCCAGCAGCACCGCACAACGGGCAACGAAGTCGCGAAACAGGTGGGTCTTCTCCTGCCACAGCGCGTAGATGCTGAACAGCAACGGCAATAACAGGCAACACAGGTGAAACACCACGGCCGCGTCTTCGCGCACGCGGCCATTGTCGCGATAGAAATCGGTCTGGGTATCGAGCAGGAAGTAGGCGATGTACACCGTGATCATCAGGAACAATTCACGCTGGCGGCGATAAACCGCGCAGTACGAACCGCCCAGCAACAGCACCAGGGTCGGCAACACATTGAACAGCGAGGTGAAGAAGACGCTGAGGTCCTTGACGTACGCAGCCGAGAGCCCGGCCAGCAACAGCAGCAACGAAGGAAGAAAGTGACTGAAACGTAAAGCAGACACGCGTGACAAGGGTAAAACTCCGACCCGCAAAAAGTAGTGGCACTGTGCCTTGATGCGAACAGTTAAGCACACCCTGCCCGCCATGTATCACATTGCCATCACTGTAACGGCAGCCGGAGAAAATCCCTGAGCGCTGCACTGTGTTTTTTATCCCCCCATGAAAAAACCGCCGCTCCCAAGGGAAGCGACGGTTTCAGATGAACCCGGTAAGGCTTAGTAAGCCAGGCCGAAGTCTTCTTCTTTCATGTCCATCAGGTTACTGGCGCCCGACAGCATGGTGGCCACGTGAGTACGGGTCCGCGGCAGGATGCGCTGGAAGTAGAAGCGCGCGGTTTGCAGCTTGGCGGTGTAGAACGCTTCTTCGCTGGTACCGGCGGCGAGTTTTTCGGCAGCCAGGCGCGCCATGTCGGCCCAGAAGTAAGCCAGGCAGGCGTAACCGGAGTACATCAGGTAATCCACCGAAGCGGCCCCCACTTCTTCGCGGTCTTTCATCGCGGCCATGCCGACCTTCATGGTCAACTCGCCCCACTCTTTGTTCAGCGCAGCCAGCGGTGCCACGAACTCCTTGACCGCGTCGTTGCCTTCGTTGGCCTGGCAGAACTTGTGCACGATCTTGGTGAAGCCCTTGAGCGCTTCGCCCTGGGTCATCAGCACTTTACGGCCGAGCAGGTCCAGTGCCTGGATGCCGGTGGTGCCTTCATACAGCATGGAGATACGGCTGTCGCGAACGTTCTGCTCCATGCCCCACTCGGCGATAAAGCCGTGGCCGCCATAGATCTGCACGCCGTGGTTGGCGGATTCAAAACCGACTTCGGTCATGAACGCCTTGGCAATCGGGGTCATGAATGCCAACAGGCCGTCGGCCTGTTTCTTGGCCTCGTCGTCGGTGCCGTATTTGACGATGTCCACTTGCTTGGCGGTGAAGTACACCATCGCACGGTTACCTTCGGCGAAGGCTTTCATGGTCAGCAGCATGCGGCGCACGTCAGGGTGCACGATGATCGGGTCGGCGGCCTTTTCCGGCGCTTTCGGGCCAGTCAGGGAACGCATCTGCAAGCGATCGCGGGCGTATTTCAGGCCGCCCTGGAAGCCGATCTCGGCGTGGGCCAGGCCTTGCAGCGCGGTGCCCAGGCGAGCGGTGTTCATAAAGGTGAACATGCAGTTCAGGCCTTTGTTCGCCGGGCCGATCAGGAAACCGGTAGCCGCGTCGAAGTTCATCACACAGGTGGCGTTACCGTGGATACCCATCTTGTGTTCCAGGGAACCGCAGCTCACCGCGTTGCGCGCACCGATCGAGCCGTCGGCGTTGGGCAGGAACTTGGGCACGATGAACAGCGAGATGCCTTTGGTACCCGCCGGTGCGTCCGGCAGGCGGGCCAGCACGATGTGGACGATGTTGTCGGCCATGTCGTGTTCACCGGCCGAGATGAAGATCTTGGTACCGGAGACTTTGTAGGAACCGTCAGCCTGAGGCTCGGCCTTGGTGCGCAGCATGCCCAGGTCGGTACCGCAGTGTGGTTCGGTCAGGCACATGGTGCCGGTCCACTCGCCCGATACCAGCTTGGTCAGGTAAGCCTCTTGCTGCTCGGGGGTGCCATGCTCGGAAATGGTGTTCATCGCACCATGGGACAGGCCCGGGTACATGCCCCATGACCAGTTGGCTTCGCCGACCATTTCGCTCACGGCCAGGCCCAGGGATTCCGGCAGGCCTTGGCCACCGTGCTCCACGTCGTGGGCCAGGCTTGGCCAGCCGCCTTCGACGAATTGCTTGTAGGCTTCTTTGAAACCAGCAGGGGTTTTAACGCCAGACTCACTCCAGGTGCACCCTTCGATGTCACCCACGCGGTTCAACGGTGCCAGCACTTGCTCACAAAACTTGGCGCCTTCTTCGAGAATGGCGTCAACCATGTCCGGGGTAGCGTCCTGGCAAGCCGGCAGGCTCTGATAGTGCGCTTCATAGCCGAGCAGTTCGTCACGAACGAAGCGAATATCACGCAAGGGGGCCTTGTAGTCAGGCATAGCGATAAACCTCTGCTGATGTATCTGGAATGAACAACCGCGTGGATGTGTTGTGGCGGTCAAACAGGTGTTTGAAACATACGTTTACGACCTGGGGATGTCAAGCGTCGTCCAGACACCGTTTGTCATGACGCGGGTCAATGGCAGGCATGGCGAGGCCTGCGGCGGGATGCCACAAGGTGTTCAGAAGAAAATGGAGGATTGCGCAAAGGCGACCAGCCCCAGGAAGAAGCCGGTCGTACGAAAGAGGGGTTAAGCGAAGGTGTCGATCAGGGTACCGAGCATTTCGTCTGAAGCCTTGGCGACCTTGGCGCCCAACTCCACTTGAAACTTGCCTTGGGCCATTTCAACCATATTGCTCGCCGAATTCGTCGGCTGGGCGCGGTCATTGGCTTGCAATCGGTCGCTCTGTGCGTCAGACGGCTGGGTGGTCGCGGCGCTGGCAATCCTGCCGGCGGCCTGGTCGACACGGCTCTGCCCGGCCTGAATGGTGCTCAGCCCCGAGTAAAACGCGCTGCTGCCAGAGATGTCCATGGCTTCAACCTGCCTTTAGAGAATCGTGAAGTTGAATTGAAGCAGACATACTGGCAAAAAGCCCGTTAAAAACACTAATGGCATAATGCCTTGCCGATAGCCAGAATCAGTCAAGCAGGTCCAGTTGCAGGTACTCAGCTACCGCCTCGGCGCCGGCGTGCTTGAGCTTTGGCACTCGGCCCAGGCATGGTGCGGGCAAACGCTCGGCCAGGGTCGCGAGGTTTTCTTCCAGACGAGAGGTCTTGGGGTCGATGATATTCGCCACCCAACCGGCCAAGGGCAAACCGTCCCGGGCGATGGCTTCGGCGGTGAGCAAGGCATGGCTGATGCATCCCAGGCGCACGCCCACCACCAGGATCACCGGCAGTTGCAGCGCCATGGCCAGGTCCGACAGGTTGTCCTGGTCAGCCAACGGCACCCGCCAACCGCCTGCGCCTTCGATGAGGGTGAAATCCGCCTGACGCGCCAGAATCTGCTGCATGGGTTTCAACAACGACTGCACCGTCAGCGCGACGCCGGCCTCCCGCGCGGCCAGGTGGGGCGCGATGGCGGGTTCGAACGCCACCGGGTTGACCTCGGCATAACTCAACGGCAATGAACACTCGGCCAGCAGCGCCAGGGCATCGGCGTTGCGCAAGCCCTTGGCCGTGACCTGGCAGCCGGAAGCCACGGGCTTTCCAGCCGCAGTGCTTCTGCCCGCTTGCCGGGCGGCGTGTAACAGGCCGGCGGCGATAGTGGTCTTGCCGACATCCGTATCGGTGCCGGTGATGAAATAGGCGGCGCTCATAGGGGCTTCTCCAGGACGGCGTACACCACTTGATACGTGGCCGGCAGTCCCTCGGCCTGACGGAACTGCTCGTAGGCGTCTACCAGTGCAACAATCCGCGCACGGCCCGTCAACCCTCCCGGGCGGCCTGGGTTGAGATTATGCGCCCCCAGCGCCTTGAGCTCATGGGTCAGGCTGCGCACATCCAGGTAATGCAGCACATGGGGACGTCGCTCCAGGCTGACCACGCGCAAACCGCTGGCCGCGCACAAGTGCTGGTACGCCTCGAAGGTGCGGAAGCGATTGACGTGCACCAGGCCATCCGCCGCCCGCCAGCTTTCGCGCAGCTCATCCAGCGTCCCGACGCACAAACTGGCGAACGCCAGCACGCCACCCGGCCGCAGCACGCGATAGGCCTCGCTGAGCACCGCCTCGAAGTTCGCACACCACTGCACCGCCAGGCTGGAGAAGAGCAGCTCGAAGCTCTCGGCTTTCAGCGGCAAGCGTTCTGCATCGCCCGCGACAAAATGATGTGCGCCACCCAAAGGCCGCGCATGGTTAAGCATGCCCTCGGCAATATCCAGCGCCACGCCTTGGCTGGCGGGCAACAACTCGCCCAGCACACGGCTGAAATAACCCGTGCCGCAGCCCATATCCAGCCAGTGACGTGGCGCACACGCTGATGGCAGCCGGGCCAGCAGCCCATGCCCTACGGCGCGCTGCAACTCGGCGACGCTGTCGTAACTGGCCGCCGCACGGGAAAACGACGCCGCCACCTGGCGTTTGTCCGGCAAGGCGCCCGGCAGGGAGGGCTGGGATAAATCAGTCATCGACGCACTCATGCAAAAAAGCCTGGATGGCCCCCGCTACACCGTGGGGGTCTTCCAGAAGAAAAGCGTGACCAGCCTGTTCAATCAGGCCGATTTCCACATCCGGCAGCAGCCTTAGCAGGTCGCTGGCGGCTTCGGCGGGCACCAACCCGTCCATGCCGGCGAACAGGTGCAACTGTGGGCCGCGATAAGCCAGCAAGGCTTCGCGGGTATCCAGTTGGGCCAGCAGTTCCAGGCCGGGCATCAACACGCTGGACGCTGAATGCGGCGCGCCGCTGACCAGCAGGCGCGACAGCCCGCGCGGGTCCTCGGCGCCCTTGGCGCACAACAGGCCGAAGCGCTTGAGGGTGACTTGGGAATCGGCATGGCAGCCGGCCAGGAACGCATCGAAGGTCTCGGCGGGCATCCCATGGGGCCAGCCCTCGTGGGCGACGAAACACGGATTGCTCGCCAGGGTCAGCAACCCGCAGCAACGCTCGCCGCGCCGCGCCGCCAGTTCGGCAGCGAGCATGCCGCCCAAGGACCAGCCGCCCAGCCAGGCGTTGTCGGGCAGGGTAGCGTCGAGTTCGTCGAGCCATTCATCGAGGTCGCTGGAAGCAAGCGCCGGCAATGGCTCGACCTGCACCTGCAGGTGTGCGTCCAGGCCACGCAAGGCGGCGGCCAAAGGCTCCAGCGGCGATACGCCGAGCCCCCAGCCGGGCAGCAGGATCAGTCGATCACGCATGGTCGGGCTCCGTGGCACCAGACAAGCGGAAACACTCTTCCAATGCGTTTAACAATAGCTGTACCTGCGCCTCGCTGTGGGCTGCGGTCAAGGTCACGCGCAAACGCGCGCTGCCGGCGGGAACGGTGGGCGGGCGGATCGCCGTGACCATCAGGCCGCGCTCACGCAGCAGCTGCGACAGGCGCACGGCCTTGGCACTGTCGCCGATCAGGATCGGCTGGATCGGTGTAAAGCTGTCCATCAAGTCCAGGCCAAGCTGCTCGGCGCCCTGGCGAAACTGACGAATCAGGCGGTCGAGGTGCTCGCGCCGCCAATGTTCGGTGCGTAGCAGCTCCAGGCTCTTCAGGGTGGCGCAGGCCAGCGCCGGCGGTTGGCTGGTGGTGTAGATATAGGGCCGGGCAAACTGGATCAGGCTTTCGACCAGGTCCTCACTGCCCGCGACAAACGCGCCCGCCGTGCCGAACGCTTTGCCCAGGGTGCCGACCAATACCGGCACGTCGTCCTGGCTCAAGCCGAAATGCTCGACGATCCCGCCGCCATTGGCACCCAGCGGACCAAAGCCATGGGCATCATCCACCATCAACCAGGCGCCTTTGGCCCTGGCTGCACGGGCCAGTGCCGGCAGGTCGGCCAGGTCGCCGTCCATGCTGAACACACCATCGGTGACCACCAGCGTATTGCCAGTGGCTTTCTCCAGGCGCTTGGCCAGGCTGATCGCGTCGTTGTGCAGGTAGCGATTGAAACGCGCACCGGACAGCAAGCCGGCATCCAGCAGCGAAGCATGGTTGAGCCGGTCTTCCAGCACCGTATCGCCCTGCCCCACCAACGCCGTGACCGCACCAAGGTTGGCCATGTAGCCGGTGGTAAACAGTAACGCTCGCGGGCGCCCGGTAAAGTCGGCCAGCGCCTCCTCCAGCTCATGGTGCGGCGTGGCATGGCCCACCACCAAGTGCGAAGCCCCGCCGCCCACGCCCCAACGGGACGCCCCGGCGCGCCAGGCCTCGATCACTTGCGGGTGATTGGCCAGGCCCAGGTAATCGTTATTGCAGAATGCCAGGAGGGGTTGACCGTCAACCACCACCTCCGGGCCTTGGGGGCTATGGAGCAGCGGGCGTTGACGGTAAAGGTGTTCGGCACGGCGGGCAGCGAGGCGCGCGGAGAGATCAAAAGACATGCAGGCCTCGGGGTGGCAGGTGCAACTCGGTCAAAACAGGTGGGAATCAAACAACCGCGTTATAGAACTGCTCGCTGCTCTTCTGCTCCACCAACGCCTGTTCGATGGCCGCCTGGTGCACTTCATCCGCATGCTCTTCACGGGCTTCCGGCAGGATGCCCAGGCGCGAGAACAGTTGCATGTCCTTGTCGGCCTGCGGGTTGGCGGTGGTCAGCAGTTTGTCGCCGTAGAAGATCGAGTTGGCACCGGCAAAGAACGCCAGGGCCTGCATCTGCTCGTTCATCGCTTCGCGCCCCGCCGACAGGCGCACATGGGACTGCGGCATCAGGATGCGCGCCACGGCCAGCATGCGGATGAAATCGAACGGGTCGATGTCCTCGGCATTTTCCAACGGTGTACCGGCGACTTTCACCAGCATATTGATCGGCACCGACTCCGGATGCTCCGGCAGGTTGGCCAACTGGATCAGCAGGTTGGCGCGGTCGTCGAGGGACTCGCCCATGCCGAGGATGCCGCCGGAGCAGATCTTCATCCCCGACTCACGCACATAGGCCAGGGTTTGCAGGCGCTCGCTGTAGGTACGGGTGGTGATGATACTGCCGTAGAACTCCGGCGACGTATCCAGGTTGTGGTTGTAGTAATCCAGGCCGGCCTGGGCCAGGGCTTGGGTCTGGTCCTGGTCGAGACGGCCGAGGGTCATGCAGGTTTCCAGGCCCATGGCCTTCACGCCTTTGACCATCTGCAGCACATAGGGCATGTCTTTGGCCGACGGGTGTTTCCAGGCGGCGCCCATGCAGAAACGGGTCGAACCAATGGCCTTGGCGCGAGCGGCCTCTTCGAGGACCTTCTGCACCTCCATCAGCTTTTCTTTTTCCAGGCCCGTGTTGTAGTGGCCCGACTGCGGACAATATTTGCAATCTTCCGGGCAGGCACCGGTCTTGATCGACAGCAGTGTCGACACCTGTACACGGTTGGCATCGAAATGCGCGCGGTGCACGGTCTGCGCCTGGAACAACAGGTCATTGAACGGCTGCACGAACAACGCTTTGACTTCGGCTAAAGACCAATCGTGACGCAAGGTGGCGGTGGTGCTGGCGCTCATGGGCGATTCCTTGATTATGCTTTGGCAAACGCTGCGGGAAGGGCAATACCCACAGGCACGACACGGATGCTCGGCATATTTAAGGAAGATTCATGCACTGTCAACCAAGCTACAAACACGAAGTTTACATCTGGTCAAAAAACATACAGAAATGTTTAATCTGCGACGAGACGACTGAAACCACTGACTGTGTGTGCAACGTCTGCGAAACCGAGCTGCCCTGGCTGATGGAGCATTGCGAAATCTGCGCCTTGCCTTTGGCGATGGACGGCCTGGTCTGCGGCCAGTGCCTGAGACAACCGCCCGCCTTTAAACACGTGATCGCACCCTGGACCTACAGCTTTCCGGTAGACACCCTGATCAGTCGCTTCAAGCACCAGGCACGCTGGCCCCTCGGGCATATGCTGGGGCGCTTGCTGGGGCACTACTTGCAACATCGCTTCGACAACCACTCACTCACCCGCCCGGACATGCTGCTGCCGGTGCCCATGGCCCGCAGGCGCCTGCGTGAACGGGGCTATAACCAGGCGCTGATGCTGGCGCGCTGGCTCAGCGCCGACCTCGACCTTCCCCACGATGCACATCTATTGCTACGCCCTTATGAAACCGTCGCGCAGCAAGCCCTCGACGCCAAGACGCGCAAACGCAACCTGCTCAACGCCTTCGCCCTGGCCCCCGGTGCCGAGGTGCGCGGCCGCCACCTGGCGCTGGTGGACGACGTGCTCACCACCGGCGCCACCGCCCACAGCCTGGCGCGGTTATTGATCAACGCCGGCGCGCGACAGGTAGACGTGTACTGCCTGGCCCGCACACCAAAGCCTGGCACTTGACTCTCATGCCTCGCGGCCGCAACGTCCGCTCATCCCACCACAGCGAATGCCCATGTCCCTACCGACGCTGCTCAGCCAACATATTGTCCGCCGCCCCCAGCGTATCGCCCTGCTGGGGCATATCGCCGAGCAGGGCTCCATCACTCGCGCCGCCAAAAGTGCGGGCTTGAGCTACAAGGCCGCCTGGGACGCCATTGACGAGCTGAACAACCTGGCGCAAAAACCCTTGGTCGAACGCAGTGTCGGCGGCAAGGGCGGCGGCGGCGCCAAACTCACGGCCGAGGGTGAACGGGTGTTGCGCCTCTACCAGCGCCTGCAAGTGTTGCAGGCCGAAGTGCTTGGCTCGGACGAAGCCGCCAGCGACTTCAACCTGCTCGGCCGCTTGATGCTGCGCACCAGCGCCCGTAACCAGTTGCATGGCCAGGTCATTGCGATTGAACAGCATGGCCGCAACGACCTGATTCACTTGCAGCTCGCCGGTGGGCTGACCCTGGCGGCACAAATCACCCATGACAGTACGCAACGGCTGGAGCTGGAGGTCGGCGTGGAAGTTGTCGCGCTGATCAAGGCCGGCTGGCTGGAACTGCTGGCGCCCGACAAACCTGCAACACCTGGACACAATTGCATGAGCGGAACCGTCGACGCTATTCTCGCCGCCGAGGACGGCCCCAGCGAAGTGCGCATCGCCCTGCCCAATGGCCAGGTTTTATGCGCCTTGGCGCAGCCCGCCGCGCTCGAGGCCCTGGGCGCCGCCGCTGGCAGGACGCTCCAAGTGCAATTTGCCGCCAGCAATGTGCTGCTCGGCACGCCGGTCTAAGCCGGGCGGCGCTTCAAACTGCAACAATTTCGTCACGCCCGCTCCTTATGGTGTCTGCAAAAACCGCAGGGAGCCTGACATGAACCTATTAGAAGAAAACCAAGCCACCGACCTCGAACAGATGGTCGGCCTCACCCGCCGCCGCTTCATCGGTGCCGGCGCCCTGTGCGGTGCGGCGATGTTCCTCGGCGGCAACCTGCTGAGCCGCAGCGCCCTGGCCGTCAACGCCGCCTCCGCCAGCCCGCTGCTGGGCTTTACCAGCATCGCCGCAGCCACCAGCGACACCATCACCCTGCCGCCGGGCTACAGCGCTTCGGTGCTGATCAGCTGGGGCCAGCCGCTGCACAAGAGCGCGCCGGCCTTCGACCCGTCCGGCAACGGCACCGCCAAAGCCCAGGAACAACAGTTCGGCGACAACAACGACGGCATGAGCCTGTTCGCCTTCCCCGGCGACGACAACCGCGCGCTGATGGCGATCAACAACGAATACACCAACTACCGCTACCTCTTCGCCCACGGCGGCGCGCCGCAATCGGCCGAAGACGTGCACAAGGCCCAGGCCAGCGAAGGCGTGTCGGTGATCGAAGTACGGCGCAAAGGTGACACTTGGCAATTCGTCCAGGACTCGCGCTACAACCGCCGCATCCACGGCAACTCGCCGATCCGCCTGAGCGGCCCCGCCGCCGGCCATGAATGGTTGAAAACCAGCGCCGACAAGTCCGGCAAAAAAGCCCTCGGCACCTTCCAGAACTGCGCCAACGGCCAGACCCCATGGGGCACTTACCTGACCTGCGAAGAGAACTTCACCGACTGCTTCGGCAGCAGCAACCCGCAGCAAGCGTTCGATGCCGGGCAGAAACGCTATGGCGTGGTGGCCGCCAGCAAAGAGATCAACTGGCACCTGCACGACCCGCGCTTCGACCTGGCCAAGAACCCCAATGAACTCAACCGCCACGGCTGGGTCGTGGAAATCGATCCGTTCGACCCGCAATCCACCCCGGCAAAACGCACCGCCCTGGGCCGCTTCAAGCACGAGAACGCCGCCCTCGCGCAAACCCGTGACGGCCGCGCCGTGGTGTACATGGGCGACGACGAGCGCGGCGAGTTCATCTACAAGTTCGTCAGCCGCGACAAGATCAACCACAAGAACCCCAAGGCCAACAAAGACCTGCTCGACCACGGCACCTTGTACGTGGCCATCTTCGATGCGGGCGATGGCAACGCCGATCATCCGAAGGGCAAAGGGCAATGGGTCGAGCTGACCCATGGCAAAAACGGCATCGACGCCAGCACCGGCTTCGCCAGCCAGGCCGAAGTGCTGATCCACGCACGGCTGGCCGCCAGTGTGGTGAAAGCCACGCGCATGGACCGCCCGGAATGGATCGTGGTCAGCCCCACCGACGGCCAGGTCTACTGCACCCTGACCAACAACGCCAAGCGCGGCGAAGACGGCCAACCGGTGGGCGGGCCCAACCCGCGTGAGAAAAACGTCTACGGCCAGATCCTGCGCTGGAAGGCCAACGCCGATGACCACGGCGCAGCGGACTTCAACTGGGACCTGTTTGTGGTGGCCGGCAACCCGGGCGCGCATGCCGGCACGCCAAAAGGCGGCTCGTCCAACATCAACCCGCAGAACATGTTCAACAGCCCCGACGGCCTGGGGTTCGACAAGGCCGGGCGCCTGTGGATCCTCACCGATGGCGACTACAGCAACGCCGGCGACTTCGCGGGCATGGGCAATAACCAGATGCTCTGCGCCGACCCGAGCACCGGTGAAATCCGTCGCTTCATGGTCGGGCCGGTGGCCTGTGAGGTGACGGGCATCAGCTTCTCGCCGGATCAGAAAACCCTGTTTGTGGGGATTCAGCACCCGGGTGAAACCGGGGGTTCGACCTGGCCGGAGCATCTGCCGAATGGCAAGCCGCGTTCCTCGGTGATGGCGATTCGGCGGGATGATGGCGGGATTGTCGGCGCCTGATAGTCCGCTATCGGGGGCAAGCCCCCTCCCACACTGGAGATAAACGCGGTCACCTGTGGGAGGGTTCTACACCCCGATGACAATGGCACAGGCGCCCCCTATCTCCAGCCTGGTGCGGTACCATACCCGGCCGGACGCGGCGCCCTGCTGCGCGCAGGAGTTCGCATGGCCCATCCGTTTGAAACCCTCACCCCCGACCTGGTACTCGACGCTGTCGAAAGCATCGGTTTCCTCAGCGATGCCCGCGTTCTGGCGCTCAACAGCTACGAAAACCGCGTGTATCAGGTGGGCATCGAAGACTCCGAACCGCTGATCGCCAAGTTCTACCGCCCCCAGCGCTGGACCAACGAAGCGATCCTCGAAGAGCACCGTTTCACCTTCGAGTTGGCCGAGTGCGACGTGCCGGTGGTCGCGCCGATGATTCATAACGGCGAAAGCCTGTTCGAACACGCCGGTTTCCGCTTCACCCTGTTCCCCCGCCGTGGCGGCCGCGCACCGGAGCCGGGCAACCTTGACCAGCTTTATCGCCTTGGGCAACTGCTCGGCCGCTTGCACGCCGTGGGTTCCACCCGCCCGTTCGAACACCGCGAAGCCTTGGGTGTGAAGAACTTCGGCCACGACTCCCTCACCACCCTGCTCGAAGGCAATTTCATTCCCAAGAGCCTGCTGCCAGCCTACGAGTCCGTGGCCCGCGACCTGCTCAAGCGCGTGGAAGAGGTCTACAAAGCCACGCCGCACAAGAACATCCGCATGCACGGCGATTGCCACCCCGGCAACATGATGTGCCGCGATGAGATGTTCCACATCGTCGACCTCGACGACTGCCGCATGGGCCCGGCGGTGCAGGACTTATGGATGATGCTCGCCGGTGATCGCCAGGAATGCCTGGGCCAGCTGTCGGAACTGATGGACGGCTACCAGGAATTCCACGACTTCGACCCGCGTGAACTGGCGCTGATCGAGCCGCTGCGCGCGTTGCGCCTGATGCACTACAGCGCGTGGCTGGCACGGCGCTGGGATGATCCGGCTTTCCCCCACAGCTTCCCGTGGTTCGGCAGCGAGCGGTATTGGGGCGACCAGGTGCTGGCGCTGCGCGAGCAACTCTCAGCGCTCAACGAAGAGCCGCTGAAACTCTTCTGATTGCTTTTAATGTGGGAGGGAGCCCCTCCCACACAAAGCAGACCGCATTACCAAGCCAGTCCCATTGGTTGACAAATATCCTTACAATCGCCCTTTGTTAGCTGCCTAAGCAAGGATTACGCATGCAAGCCGCCAACCCCCGCAAGGGGTACATCCTGGGCCTGAGCGCCTATGTCATCTGGGGTCTGTTCCCGCTCTACTTCAAAGCCATCGCCAGTGTGCCCGCCGCCGAAATCATCGTGCACCGGGTGCTGTGGTCAGCGCTGTTCGGTGGTTTGCTGCTGATGGTGTGGAAGCACCCGGGCTGGTTCCGCGAACTGCGCGACAACCCCAGGCGCCTGGCAATCCTGGCCCTCAGCGGTTCGTTGATTGCCGGTAACTGGCTGACCTATGTGTGGTCGGTGAACAGCGGGCGTATGCTTGAAGCCAGCCTGGGTTACTACATCAACCCGCTGGTGAATGTGCTGCTGGGCATGCTGCTCCTCGGCGAGCGCCTGCGCCGCCTGCAATGGGTGGCCGTGGGGCTGGCCGCAGTGGGTGTGGCGCAACAGGTGTGGCAGGTGGGCAGCTTGCCGTGGGTATCGTTGGTACTGGCGCTGACCTTCGGTTTCTACGGCCTGATCCGCAAGCAGGCGCCGGTCAAGGCGCTGCCGGGGCTGGTGGTGGAGACCTGGATGCTGGTGCCGATTGCGGTGGCCTGGTTGTTGTTCAACCCGTCGGCCCACAGTGCGCAACTGGCGTTCTGGAGCACATCCGAAGCCTGGTGGCTGGTGGCGGCCGGCCCGGTGACGTTGATCCCGCTGGTGTGCTTCAACGCCGCCGCACGGCATTTGCCCTACACCGCCTTGGGCTTTTTGCAGTATGTGGCACCGACCCTGGTGTTGCTGGAAGCGGTGCTGCTGTTCGGTGAGCACCTGGCGTCAAGCACGCTGATCGCGTTTGCCTTTATCTGGGCCGGGCTGGTGGTCTACAGCGTCGATGCCTGGTTGAGCGTGCGCAAACGCTGATCAAATAACGTACAAACCTCTGCAAGCCCCAGCCGGCCTGGCTTGCAGAGATCCACCCCAAGGTTATCCACAACCTGGTCCCCGCCATTTGTGCACAAGCCCTTGAAATTGCTCGTTTTTTGCGCAGTTGGCGGAGAAGCCCGGTGGGCGTGGCCTGGCGCCGGGTCTCTACAGGTTATCCACAGGCCCATGCAAGATTTCCATGCATAACCTTGTGGGTGGTTATTCCTCGCTGTGCAGTTCCACCATCAGATCATCCGCCAGGGTTTCCAGGGATTCCTGCAACGCCTCCAAGGACAAGCTCGACGGCACCTGCAACAACGCCTCGGCGCTGAACAGCGGATCACCGCTCATCGGTGCCGGGCGTACATCGGTGCTCAAGCGCTCCAGGTTGACGCCCTGCTTGCTCAACAGCGCCGTGATCTCGCGCACGATGCCCGAGCGGTCGTTGCCCAGCAGCGTCATCACGATCGACTTGGACGCCGATGCCTGGCCACTGCTGCCCTCGCCCACCAGCACGCGAATACCGTGTGTGGATAAATCCTCCAAAGCCCCCACCAAGGCCTGACGACTCTCGGCAGGCACGCTGACCCGCAGGATCCCGGCGAACTGCCCGGCCATATGCGCCATTCGGCTTTCCAGCCAATTGCCGCCGTGGGCCGCGATGTTCTGCGCGATGCGTTCCACCAGGCCGGGTTTGTCGGCGGCGATAATAGTGAGTACAAGATGGTCCATGGCGAAGCCCTCTGAATTCAATCTACAAGGTGGACCCGGGGGCCCGCGAAAACAAATCGTGTACCATTTTTATATTTATCTGGAACAATCCAATAGTTTTTTGAGAACATCCGGTTCTCCGCTGTGACCGTACGACCAAAGTGGGTCGCTAAACGACGTATTTAGTCTAATTTTCACAACCGCAAGTCATCATGTAGTATGCCCTCCCGTGCACTACATAATGAAAATCCGAAACAGCGCATAAGCTCCGCAGAGTGAGGCAAGCAATGACTGAACACGTTCAAGTCGGTGGCCTGCAGGTCGCCAAAGTCCTGTTCGACTTCGTGAACAACGAAGCCATTCCCGGTACCGGCATCACTGCCGACCAGTTCTGGGCCGGCGCCGACAAGGTCATCCACGACCTGGCGCCGAAGAACAAAGCCCTGCTCGCCAAACGCGACGATTTCCAGGCGCGGATCGATACCTGGCACCAGACCCACGCCGGCCAGGCCCATGACCCGGTGGCCTACAAAGCCTTCCTGCAAGACATCGGATATCTGCTGCCAGAAGCCGCAGACTTCCAGGCCTCGACCCAAAACGTCGATGACGAGATCGCCCGCATGGCCGGCCCGCAGCTGGTGGTGCCGGTGATGAACGCCCGCTTCGCCCTCAACGCGTCCAATGCACGTTGGGGCTCGCTGTACGACGCCCTGTATGGCACCGACGCCATCAGCGAAGCCGACGGCGCCGAGAAGGGCAAGGGCTACAACAAAGTGCGTGGCGACAAGGTCATTGCCTTCGCCCGCGCCTTCCTCGACGAAGCCGCGCCACTGAGCGCCGGCAGCCACGTCGATTCCACCGGCTACAAGATCGCCGACGGCAAGCTGATCGTCAGCCTCAAGGGCGGCAGCAACAGCGGCCTGCGTGACGACGCCCAGTTGATCGGTTTCCAGGGCCCTGCGGCCGAGCCGATCGCGATCCTGCTGAAACACAACGGCCTGCACTTCGAAATCCAGATCGACGCCAGCACCCCGGTTGGCCAGACCGATGCCGCCGGTGTCAAAGACGTGCTGATGGAAGCCGCACTCACCACCATCATGGACTGCGAAGACTCCGTCGCCGCCGTCGATGCCGATGACAAGGTGGTGATCTACCGCAACTGGCTCGGCCTGATGAAGGGCGACCTCGCCGAAGAAGTGGCCAAGGGCGGCAAGACCTTCACCCGCACCATGAACGCCGACCGCGTCTACACCGGCGTCGACGGCCAGGACGTGACGCTGCACGGCCGTTCGCTGCTGTTCGTGCGTAACGTTGGCCACTTGATGACCATCGACGCGATCCTTGACAAACACGGCAACGAAGTACCGGAAGGCATCCTCGACGGCCTGCTCACCAGCCTGGCGGCGATCCACAGCCTCAACGGCAACAACACACGCAAGAACAGCCGCACCGGCTCGGTGTACATCGTCAAGCCGAAGATGCACGGCCCGGAAGAAGCCGCGTTCACCAACGAGCTGTTCGGCCGCATCGAAGACGTGCTGAACCTGCCACGCAACACCCTCAAGGTCGGGATCATGGACGAGGAGCGCCGCACCACGGTCAACCTCAAGGCCTGTATCAAGGCCGCCAGCGAGCGCGTGGTGTTTATCAACACCGGCTTCCTCGACCGCACCGGCGACGAAATCCACACCTCCATGGAAGCCGGCGCGATGGTGCGTAAGGCGGCGATGAAGGCGGAAAAATGGATCGGCGCCTACGAGAACTGGAACGTCGATATCGGTTTGAGCACCGGTCTGCAAGGCCGTGCGCAGATCGGTAAAGGCATGTGGGCGATGCCCGACCTGATGGCGGCGATGCTCGAACAGAAAATCGCCCACCCACTGGCCGGCGCCAACACCGCCTGGGTGCCATCGCCGACGGCCGCCGCACTGCACGCGCTGCACTACCACAAGGTCGACGTATTCGCACGCCAGGCCGAACTGGCCAAGCGCGAACGCGCGTCGGTGGACGACATCCTCACCATTCCCCTGGCCAGCAACACCGATTGGTCCGACGAAGAAATCCGTAACGAACTGGACAACAACGCCCAGGGCATCCTCGGCTATGTCGTGCGCTGGATCGACCAAGGCGTGGGCTGCTCGAAAGTGCCGGACATCAATGACGTCGGCCTGATGGAAGACCGCGCCACCCTGCGCATCTCCAGCCAGCACATTGCCAACTGGCTGCGCCACGGCATCGTCAACGAAGCCCAGGTGATGGAAAGCCTCAAGCGCATGGCGCCGGTGGTGGACCGTCAGAATGCCGGGGATGCGCTGTACCGCCCACTGGCACCGGATTTCGACAGCAATATCGCGTTCCAGGCAGCGGTGGAGTTGGTGATTGAAGGGACCAAACAGCCGAATGGCTATACCGAGCCGGTGTTGCACCGTCGGCGTCGGGAGTTCAAGGCCAGGAATGGCCTTTGAGTAAAAGCTAGCAATGCCGAAGCCCTGATCACTCGATCAGGGCTTCGGTCTTGATATCCACCATTATTTAATCGCGGCACTCAATCAGAATTGCCTATTATCAAGACCAGCTTGAATCAGAGACCGCAGGTCGATTAGAAACTTTGCAACCCCAGCAACTGACCTGCTTAATCCAAAACCTCATAAATAGCTGCTGAATATAAAGAGCCCTGAAGATAAGGACTCTTTATTTACATTGAAAAAAGCTAATAACTAGACCGTCATATCATATTTACCATAGAACGTCGCAGTTCCACCCGACCCGGTAACGGTCACATTTTTCAGCTCACCCTTAAAGGTTCCACCGGTAACAGTCACGCTGATTGTTCCACCGGTTACATTGTCAAAATCTGCGCCTGCCGGACTCTTGTACTCGAGACCAAAAGACCCCGCTGGCAGTTCATTCAGTCCATCCGACAAGCGCTTGCCGTATTGAATACGCAGCTCCACGCTATTCACTTCCATATGAATATAAAATCGATCTCCAGAAAAGTAATTCGCGTGAAAGCCTTCAGAGTGCCCGTCCGTTACGACGGTGATGGTTGATGACCCGGAGCCACGATGGGACTGCTCAATCTTGCTAACCGTTTGTTTTTCAGTACTCATGATAAACTCCTGTTTAACTCATCAAGTAGGGGCATCGATCCCAACCAGCCCCCTCGCAACGATTAAACAGGCCACACTTAAAACGCCGATACTGTGAAATCTGACAGTCCCGACCAACGGTGTCAGCCGTCTACTGCGCCATCCCCAACTCCCGCTTGACCAGCTTCGCCAACTTCACGCTGTCGATCGGCTTGAGCAAAAAATCCACCACACTCAAATGCATCGCATCAATCACATCCGGCGCTTCGGCATCCCCCGACATGATGATGATCGGCAGCGCCGCGCGGGTGGATTCGCGCACCTGCTTGATCAACTCCAGACCATTGCTGGGTTTCATGCGCAGATCGGTGATCAGCAAACCGATGGAACTGCTGGACTTCAATAAATCCCACGCGGCCTCGCCACTGTCGGCCGTCATGCAGCGAATACCGTCCAAGCCCAGGATCTCCGCCAGCAGTTCACGCGCGTCCTTGTCGTCATCAACAATCAACACGCGTTGTGGCGGTAAATCAGGCTCCAGCATCACGGCGCTGAGCGCCTCGCGCTCGGCATCACTCAAAATATCGTGGTCGGACATACGTTTCTCAGCGGTTTTCGACAATCTTCCAGCACACTCGTCAGACATCTACGGAAGGGCGTTCAATGTGCACTTCGTCGGAAAGTTTGCCTAGTGGGTGTTCTACGGGGTTTGGACGATAGTCGTGTAAGGTTTTTCCCTAGTTCTGCGGCGTTTTCATCGACCTAGACTTACGTCCAATGGGCACCCGCCGCTCAGGAGTCGACCATGCAGGACGATAACGACAAAAAAATTGCGGTCATGGTTATGAGTAAAGCTGATGCCTTCGCCCAGGCGGGAAAAACTGCTGTCTTGCAGAACATCCACGGCACCCTGCAGTTCCTGCAACGCTTCCCACCGTTCAACCAGATGGAAAACGCGCACCTGGCGTTTCTGGTGGAACAGTGCCAACTGCGCTTCTTCGGCCCCGGCGAGAGCATCCTCAAGCCGTCGGGCGGGCCGGTGGAACACTTCTACATCGTCAAGCAGGGCCGCGTCGTGGGTGAACGGCCGGACGCCACGCAAGCCACCTTCGAAATCACCACCGGCGAGTGTTTCCCCCTCGCTGCATTGTTAGGTGAACGTGCCACCCGCACCGAGCATAAAGCCGCCGAAGACACCTTCTGCCTGCAACTGAACAAGCCGGCCTTTATCAAGCTGTTCGCGCTGTCCAGCCCGTTCCGCGACTTCGCCCTGCGCGGTGTCAGCAGCCTGCTCGACCAGGTCAACCAGCAAGTGCAGCAAAAAGCCGTGGAAACCCTCGGCACCCAATATTCCTTGAATACCCGCCTGGGCGAATTGGCGATGCGCCATCCGGTCACCTGCAGCCCGCAGACACCGTTGCGTGAAGCGGTAACGCTGATGCATGAGCAGCAGGTGGGCAGCATTGTGATTGTCGATGAACACAAGGCGCCCCTGGGCATTTTCACCCTGCGCGACCTGCGCCAGGTGGTGGCCGACGGCACCGGCGACTTCAGCCAGGGCATTGAAGGCCATATGACCCAGGCGCCGTTCTTTTTAACGCCGGACCACAGCGCCTTCGATGCGGCCATCGCCATGACCGAGCGGCATATCGCCCACGTCTGCCTGGTCAAGGACCAGCGCCTGTGCGGCGTGGTGTCCGAGCGCGACCTGTTTTCCCTGCAACGGGTCGACCTGGTGCACCTGGCCCGCACCATCCGCAATGCGCCACGGGTGGAGAACCTGGTAGCGCTGCGCGGTGAGATCGGCCAACTGGTGGAGCGCATGCTCGCCCATGGCGCGTCGTCGACCCAGATCACCCACATCATTACCCTGCTCAACGATCACACCGTGTGCCGGGTGATCGAGCTGACCCTGGCCGAAAAAGGCGACCCCGGCGTGCCGTTCAGTTGGCTGTGTTTCGGCAGCGAAGGCCGGCGCGAGCAGACGCTGTACACCGACCAGGACAACGGCATCCTGTTCGAAGCCAGGGACGCGGTGGAAGCCGCCGAGATTCGCGGGCGGTTGCTGCCCCTGGCACAGCAGATCAACCAGAGCCTGGCGCTGTGCGGGTTCAGCCTGTGCAAGGGCAACATCATGGCCGGTAATCCCGAGCTGTGCCTCTCGCGGGCGGAATGGGCGCGGCGGTTTGCGGCGTTTATTCGCGAGGCGACGCCGGAGAACCTGCTGGGCTCGAGTATCTATTTCGACCTGCGCGTGGTGTGGGGCGATGAACGCGGCTGTGAGCAACTGCGCCAGGGCATTCTCGACCAGGTCGGGGATAACCGGCTGTTCCAGCGCATGCTGGCCGAGAATGCCTTGCGCCAGCGCCCGCCTGTAGGGCGTTTCCGCGATTTTGTGCTGACCCGCAAAGGCGCGGAAAAGGCCACCCTCGACCTCAAGGTGCAGGGCCTGACCCCCTTTGTCGACGGCGCACGCCTGTTGGCCCTGGCCAACGGCATCCACGCCAATAATACCCTGGAGCGCCTGCGCCAGCTGGTGGTCAAGGAAGTGATCGAGCCCCTGGACGGCGCCGCCTATGAAGAGGCCTATCACTTTATCCAGCAAACCCGTATGCAGCAGCATCAGTTGCAGACCCGCGAGAACCAGCCGTACTCCAACCGCGTCGACCCCGACAGCCTCAACCACCTGGACCGCCGCATCCTGCGCGAATCCCTGCGCCAGGCCCAGCGCCTGCAAAGCAGCCTGACCTTGCGGTATCAGCTGTGAGCTTGTTTGACTGGCTGCGCGCGGCCAAGCCCAGACTCGATACAACGCAACAACGGCGCCTGGAGCAATTACCCAGGCCCGTAGTGTTGGGCGACAGCACGTTGCGCAGCCAGCGTTGGGTGGTGGTGGACCTGGAAACCAGCGGCCTGAATCTCAACCGTGACCAGGTGCTGTCCATCGGCGCGGTGGTGATCGAGGACGGCGCAGTGGATTTTTCCCAACTGTTCGAGCGCACCCTGCACCGCGCCGACACCAAACTCAGCCCCAGTGTGCTGATCCACGGCCTCGGCCCCAGCGCCATCGCGGCGGGCAGCGACCCGGCCGAGGCCCTGCTGGACTTCATGGAGTTCGTCGGCGACAGCCCGCTGCTCGCCTTCCACGCACCATTCGATCAACACATGCTGGGCCGCGCGCTCAAGGACAGCCTGGGGTATCGCCTGGCCCATCCGTTCCTCGATGTAGCCGACATCGCCCCGCTGCTGTGCCCCGAGGCGCATATCCGCGAGGCCGGCCTGGACGACTGGATCAACCACTTCAACCTGCACGTGGGCGAACGCCATCACGCCAGCGCCGATGCCCTGGCCACGGCGGAGCTGATGCTGATCCTGTTCAGCCGCGCGCGTCAGCAGCAGATCGACACGCCTCAGGCGCTGCAGGAGCGTTTGAGCCAATGGAAACGGCGTAAACACGCGCCATCGTTTTAATGTCATCTCCCGACGGACGCCAATTGCGCCCGCTCCACGCCTCTGACACAATCGCGAATAATTCTCGTTAGTTTAAACCTTTTGTTTATTCGGTGATGCCTTGTCGTCGGTCCAGAACCCACACAGTGAGCTTGTTGGTGCGTTGTATCGCGACCATCGTGGCTGGCTGTTGGCCTGGCTGCGGCGCAATGTGGCCTGCCCGAGCCGTGCCGAAGACCTGAGCCAGGACACCTTCATGCGCCTGCTCGGGCGTGACGAGTTGCGCGAGCCCCGCGAACCACGGGCATTTCTGGTGGCCATCGCCAAGGGTTTGCTGTTCGACTACTTCCGCCGCGCGGCCCTTGAACAGGCCTACCTCAGCGAACTGATGCTGATCCCGGAAAGCGAACACCCATCGCCGGAAGAACAGCAACTGATCCTCGAAGACCTCAAGGCCATCGACCGCCTGCTCGGCAAGCTGTCGAGCAAGGCCCGCGCCGCCTTCCTGTATAACCGCCTCGACGGCCTGGGCCATGCCGAAATTGCCCAGCGCCTGGGGGTGTCGGTGCCGCGTGTGCGCCAGTACCTGGCCCAGGGCATTCGCCAGTGCTACATCGCCCTGTATGGCGAGCCGCTGTGAACGTGATCAGCTCCAAGCCCGTGTCGGCCCGTGTCCTGGATGCGGCCATTGCCTGGCAGTTGTCCCTCGATTCGGGTGATGGCAGCGCGGTAGAGCGCGAAGAATTCAGCAAATGGCTGGCCAGCGATGAGGAGCACGCCCGTGCCTGGCGTCAACTGGGCATGCTCGACCAGCGTTTCAGCGTGGCCTCGGGCCCGGCGCGGGCGGCGTTGTTGCAGTCGCGCGAAGGCATTCGCCAGCGCGTGCGCAAGCTCGGCAGCGGCCTGGCGAGCATTGCCCTGGTGTGCGGCCTGGCGTTGTTTGCCGGCGAGCGCTACGTGCCGATCCACTATTGGCTGGCCGACCAGCGCACCGCCACCGGGGAGCAGCGCACGCTGAAACTGGCGGACGGTACGTTGATCAACCTCAACACCCACAGCGCCATCGACGTGCGCTTCGATGAGAAGCGCCGGCTGATCGTGTTGCAGGAAGGCGAAATCCTCGTCGAAACCGGCCACAACGATGCGCGCCCGTTTTATGTGCAAACCCGCGACGGCAGCCTGCGCGCGCTGGGCACGCGGTTTATCGTCAAGCGCGAAGACGACGCGACGCGCCTGAGCGTGCTGCAATCGGCGGTGGGCGCCCAGCCCGAAGCGCTGCAACGGGAACAGGTGTTCAAGGCAGGCCAACAAGTGTTGATGCGCAGTGACGGCCTCGGCCCCGCACTGGCCGTCACCCCCGCCAGCGATGCCTGGACCCGCGGTATGCTGGTGGTCGACAACGCCCGTCTGGGCGATGTGGTGCAGGAACTCAGTCGCTACCGCAGCGGCCATCTGGGTGTGGATAAAACCGTGGCGGACCTGCGCATCACCGGCAGCTTCCCGCTGCACGACACCACCCTGGCGCTCAACGCGCTGCTGCCCACCCTGCCGGTGCAGATCGAACAGCACACGCCGTGGTGGGTGACGGTTGTCGCCAAGACACCTGAGGCCAAATAAAAAATATTTTCCACCGGCCCTATCACTTTTGAAATCTCGCTCGGCACATAGGCAATTGCGAATTACTTCCATTCAGGAGCCGCCCTATGTCCCGCACGCTAGACACCTTGTTGCGCCCCAGCCTGTTAGCCGTGGCCATTGCCCTCAGCGCCCCGCTGGCCAGCACTGCGCTGATTGCCGCCGAACAAGCCTCCAGCGTGCGCGCCTACAACCTGCCGGCCGCTTCATTGGCCAGCACCCTGAACCAGATCGCCAGCCAGGCCGGCCTGGCGCTGACCCTCAACCCAGCGTTGGCCTCAGGCAAGACCTCGGCCCCGGTCCAGGGCCAGTTCGATGCACCGGGTGCACTGCGTGAAGCCTTGCGTGGCACCGGGTTGCAGCTGGAGCAGAGCAGCGCGGGCACGTACACGCTGGTGGCGGTTCCGGAGGGTGTGATGGCGCTGCCGGTGACTAACATCACAGGGCAAGATGGCAACCAGGAAAGTGCCTGGGGCCCGGTACAAGGCTACCTGGCCACACGGACCGCCGCCGGCACCAAGACCGACACCGCCCTGGTGGAGGCCCCGCGTTCGATCTCCGTGGCCACCCGCGAGCAGATGCAGGATCGCAACGTGCAGAACCTGGACGACGCGGTCAAATACATGCCCGGCATCGTGTCCGCCAGCTATGGCAGCGACACCCGCTACGACTGGATGCGCGTGCGCGGCTTCGAGCCCACCCAGTTCCTCGACGGCCTGCCATTGCCGCGCGGCGTGTACGCCAACCCCAAAGCGGAAACCTGGAACCTCGACCGCCTCGCCCTGCTGCGTGGCCCGGCCTCGTCGGTGTACGGCCAGACCCCACCGGGCGGCCTGCTGGACATGGTCAGCCGACGCCCCAGCGCAGAGTCGAGCAACGCCATCCAGGTGCAATACGGCAGCGACAACTACCGCCAGATCAACTTCGCCAGCACCGGCAAGATCGATGATGAAGGCCAATTCCTCTATGGCCTCAGCGGCGTGGTACGCGATGCCGGCACCCAGGTCGATCACATCGACAATAAACGCTACAACATTGCGCCGAGCCTGACCTGGAACATCGATACCGACACCAAGCTGACCCTGCTCTCGCAGTTCACCCGTGACGATACCGGGACCACCAGCCAGTTCATGCCGATCCAGGGCACCAAGATCAAATCGCCGCTGGGCGAGGTCTCCCACCACAAGAACCTGGGCGACCCGGACTACGAGTTCTACGATCGCACCTACTACGCGCTGGGCTATGCCTTCGAGCATCGTTTCAACGATACCTGGCAGTTCAAGCAAAACCTGCGCTATACCAAGTCGGATCTGTCGTTCCAGCAACTGACCGTGGGTTCCTACGCGTTCTCCCCCGCGGATGCAGCGGGCAATATCAGCCGCTCGACCACCAACGTCGACGAGGACATCGGCCAGTTCGCGGTGGATAACAACTTCCAGGCAGACTTTGCCACTGGCGATGTCATCCACACCCTGCTGCTCGGCCTGGACCACCAGCGCACCGATACCTCCTATCGCGCGATATTCGGGACGGCCTCGGGCACCAATATTTTCAACCCGATCAATACCCAGCCAACCCTGCGCCCGACCGATGTCCGACCTTTTTACGACTACAACCAGAAAACCGTGCAGACCGGTCTCTACGTGCAGGACCAGATGGCCCTGGATAAGTGGCGCCTGACCCTGGGCGGGCGTGAAGATTGGGTGCATCAGGGCACCACCTACTTCAACGACAGCGATGCGACCAACACTGACCGCATCAAACACTTCAGCGGCAACGCGGCGCTGAGCTATGTATTCGACTCGGGCTTCGTACCCTACTTGTCCTACGCCGAGTCGTTTCAACCGGCGAGCAACGCCGATACAAACGCGCTCAAGACGTTCAAGCCCACCGAAGGCAAGCAGTGGGAAATGGGGGTCAAGTATCAGCCGCCCGGCTCCAATACGTTGCTCAGTGCAGCGGTCTACGACCTGACCCAGAAGAATGTGCAGGTGACCACCCTCGGCGCTGGGGGCCAGCAAATCAACAGCCAGACCGGCGAAGTGAAGGTCAAGGGCCTGGAGTTGGAAGCCGTGTCCGATGTGACCGAGAACCTCAAAGTCATCGCCGCCTACACCTTGGCAAAATCCGAAGTGCAGAAAGGCATCTACAAAGGCAACCGCCTGACACTGATGCCCAACCAGCAAGCCTCGTTGTGGACCGACTACACCTGGCACACCGGTGTGCTTGACGGTTTCGGCATCGGCTTTGGCGCCCGTTACACCGGCAACACCTATGGCGACCAGGCCAACACCTGGCTGGGAAAGGCCAACGCCTATACCGTGTTTGACGGTGCGGTGCATTACGACCTGGGCCGCCTGGACAACAGCCTTAAGGGTGCATCGGTCAAGTTGAACGCCACCAACCTGTTCAACAAGGACTACCTGTCGACCTGTGATGGCAACTACTGCTACTTCGGCGACCAGCGCAGCGTCGTCGCCAGCGCCACCTACCAGTGGTAATCGGCTGAGTTAACCATCGGGCCGCCCTTGTGGGCGGCTTTGGCGTGTCTGAAGGCTAGAACATGAAAAGCAAAACCATCCGCCGCTGGTCCTTCATCCACACCTGGACCAGCCTGATCTGCACGGTGTTCCTGCTGCTGCTCGCCCTCACCGGCCTGCCGCTGGTGTTTCACCATGAGATCGACCACCTGCTGGGCAACGAGCCCGAGCTGGCGCAGATGCCTGCCGATACGCCACAGCTCGACCTTGAGCAACTGGTGAGCAAGGCCCAGGCCCATCGCCCGGGCGAGGCCATGCAATACCTGGCGTGGGATGAAGATGACAAGAACGGCGTGATCGCGATCATGGCCGCCACAGCGGGGACCGAGCCCAACTCGTCCCACACCTTCATGCTCGACGCGCGCACCGGTGATGCGGTCGAGATGCCGTCGGCCAATGGCGGGTTCACCCTGTTCCTGCTGCGCCTGCATGTGGATATGTTCGCCGGCCTGCCGGGCAAGTTGCTGCTGGCATTCATGGGCGTTCTGTTTGTGCTGGCGATTGTCTCGGGCACGGTGCTGTACCTGCCGTTCATGCGCCGCTTGAAGTTCGCCACCGTGCGCCAGGACAAGTCCACGCGCCTGCGCTGGCTCGACCTGCACAACCTGATTGGCGTGGTCACGTTGACCTGGGCGCTGGTGGTGGGCGTGACCGGCGTGATCAGCGCCTGTGCCGACTTGATCATCGCCGCCTGGCGCACCGACAGCCTCAGCGCGATGATCGAACCCTACAAAAACGCCCCGCCTCTGACCCAACGCGCCCCCGCGAGCGAGCTGCTGAGCATCGCCGCCAAGGCCGCGCCCGGCATGCAGCCGGACTTTATCGCCTTCCCCGGCACACGCTTTTCCAGCGAGCACCATTACGCGGTGTTCATGAAGGGCAGCACACACCTGACCTCGCACCTGCTCACGCCGGTCCTGATCGACGCCAGCACCCTGGCCGTCACCGCCATCGCCGAACGGCCGTGGTACATGGACGCCATGGGCATGTCGCAGCCACTGCACTTCGGTGACTACGGCGGCATGCCGATGAAGATCCTCTGGGCGGCGCTGGATGTGCTGACCATCGTCGTCCTGGTGAGTGGGATTTACTTGTGGATCGTGCGGCGCAAGGCGGGCAAGGCATGAAGCCAAGGCAGTCGAGTTTCTGGAAGGTATTTGGCATTCCCCTGGGGATTGGCCTGCTCAGCGCCGCCGGGTTGTTTGCGGCGTTGCTGGGGGATGGGCTGTGGGATTCGTTGAGTTGGGTGGGGTTGGGCATCCCGGCCACCATTGGCATTTGGGCGTTGTTCAAGCGGCGTGGCTGAGGGCGCTATCGGGGGCAAGCCCCCTCCCACAGTTGACCGCGTGGTTATGACGAACGCGGGACACATGTGGGGATTGCCCCCGATGAGGCCCTCAAAAACACCCGCACTCCCCCTCGCCAGCCACCGCGCAACCCTCTAGGCTAGCCACAGTCCATTGTGAGGTTCGCCCATGTCCGCTCCCAGCATGACCTTATTCCACAACCCCGCGTCACCGTTCGTGCGTAAAGTCCGCGTGCTGCTGGCTGAAACCGGCCAGCAGGACCGCGTCGCCCTGCATGGCTGCATGCCGACCCCGGTCAACCCCGATGCGCAGCTGGTGCAAGACAACCCCGTGGGCAAGATCCCGGCCCTGCGCCTGGCCGACGGCAGCGTGCTGCACGACAGCCGGGTGATCCTCGACTACTTCGACCACCAGCACGTCGGCAACCCGCTGATCCCCCGCGATGGCTCGGCCCGCTGGCGGCGGCTGACCCTGGCTTCGATGGCCGACGGCATCATGGATGCCGCCGTGCTGGTGCGCTACGAGACCGCCCTGCGCCCGGTGGAAAAACACTGGGCGCCGTGGCTCGACGAGCAGCGCAACAAGATCCACCGCGCCCTCGCCGAGCTGGAACAGGACGCCATCGCCGAGCTGACCAGCCACTTCGATATCGCCTCGATCAGCGTGGCCTGCGCCTTGGGTTACCTCGACTTCCGCCATCCGGACATGCACTGGCGCTCGGACAACCCCAAGCTGGCCGCCTGGTACGCCGAGGTCAGCCAGCGGCCTTCGATGCTGGAGACCCAGCCGCCCGTGTGACGTTCACACCGACCCAATGTGGGAGCGGGCTTGCCCGCGATCGCGGTATGTCATTCAGCACAGCTGTTTCTGAACCACCGCTATCGCGTGCAAGCCCACTCCCACATTGGACGGTGGTGGTATTGAGGAATGTAACGATCCTTGCGGCTAACTGCGCCCCCACTTGCTGATCCTCCCGCAACCCGATCATTGCACCGCCTCCAGGTCGAACTGCAGGGGCTCGGCCGCCTTGCGCTTGCCCACGCCATACCAATCCAGTTTGCGCGTCAGCACCATCACCGTACCCAGCAGCCCGAACAGCAGCAGCGAGCCCATCAGCAGTGCGTAGTCCTCGGCACTCAACAGCCCGTACAGCAAGCCATACAGCGCCGCCAGCCCCGCCGAAAACCCCAGGCCATGGGCAACGCTGCGCAGCACGTGGCACACGTAGAAGCCGATCAACAGCACGCAGGCACTCGCCGAAATCAGGTAGGCCAAGGCAAAGCCCAGGTGCTCGGACAACGACAACAACAGCAGGTAGAAGAACGCCAAGGCAACGCCCACCAATGCGTACTGGACGGGGTGCACCGCCAGGCTCTTGAGCACTTCGAACAGGAAGAAACCGGCAAAGGTCAGGGCGATGAACAGCAGCGCGTATTTGATCGCGCGGTCGCTCTTGAGGTACTGGTCCACCGGGTCGATGAAGTTCACGCCGAAGCTGCGGTTGTTGAAGTCGTTGCAGCCCTGGCCGTCCAGGCAGGTTTGCAGGGCCTGTTCGAGGTTGGTGGAAAAGAATGAGGTCTGCCAGTTGGCCGTGAAGCCGTTGTCAGTCACTTCGCGCTGGGCCGGCAGGAAGTTGCCGATAAAGCTGGGGTGCGGCCAGTTGGAGGCCAGGGACACCTGGCTGGTCTTGCCTACCGGCACCACTTGCAGTTGCTCGGTGCCTTGCAGGCGCAGGTCGAAGGCGAAGTCCACTACAGCCGGTTTCCTGCTGTCCTGCTCCGGCAATGCCACATGCACGCCCTCCCCCAGCCAGTCCACTTGGGAGCCCGGTTCGAACTCCAGGCGCTGGCTGCCCAGCTCCAGCTTCAGCGCATTTTCGATGCCGCGAATATCGCTGATCCCCACCGCCAGAAACGCCGGCTCAAAGCGGTAATCGGCAAAGTCTTCGGTGATGCCCAACTGCGCAGGCAGCTCGAAACGCCCGCTGATACGGTTGTCGGCATGGAACAGCCGCGCCTGGTAAATCCCCCGTGCGCGCAGTTCGGTCTGCACCTTGCCGTCGAGCTCAAAACGGTCCGGCAGGAAATACAGGCGACCCCGCTCTTCACGGGTGACCTCGTAGCGCTTGTTGAGCTTTTCATTGAGCTTCCACTCGCGCACGGTCTTGCGATACGGCACCACCATCACCGGGCCGGTGAGGCGCTGGGCGTAGCTGGAACTGCGCGCGATGTCCATCAGGACGCCGTCGCGCAGTTGCTGGCGGTCACTGATGATGCCGTTGATCATCAGTAACGGAATCAGCAACAGCAGGATCAGCAGCGCAATCGCGCCAAGTTTGAAAAGCAGGCTGCGGTTCATGGGTCTCTCCCTGTTTTGATGGGGAGAGTCTGGGCAGCCTGTGTGGGGGATTTATGTGGGCAATGTGGAGACTGTGTGGAGATGCAGCACCACGTGCACACCGCCCGGCACATTGCCGATCTGCAAGGCGCCGCCGTGCAGCTTCATGACTTCCTCGACAAAGTTGAGGCCCAGGCCGGTGCTCTTGCGCCCGCTGCCGGGACGCGGCAAGGAATAGAAGCGCTCGCTGAGGCGCGGCAGGGCGTAGTCGGGGATCGGTGCGGCCTGGTTGAACAGGCTCACCTGCACGTCGTTGTGCAGCGTCTGTGCGCTGAATCTCAACACGCCACCGGGCGGTGTGAAGTCCAGCGCGTTGTCCAGCAAGTTGCCCAGTGCCTGACGCAACAGGAAGGGCTCGCCAAACACCCTCACATCCGCCGCAATCCCTTGCTCGACGTGCAGCCCGGCGCTTTCGATTCGCGCACACTGGGCGTTGAGTACAGCGTCGACCAAGGCCGCCAGCGGGATGCTCGCCTGCGCCTCCAACCCCTGGCGTTGCTCGACCTGCGCCAGGTTCAGCAGGCGTTCGATCAACTGCTGCAGGCGCGCGCTTTCGCTGTCGATATTGCCGACGAAGCGCTGCTGCTGTTCGCGGCTCATCTCGCCCTGCAACAGCTCGGCCGCGCCGCGAATCGCAGCCAGCGGACTTTTCAATTCATGGGTCAGGGTGTGCACGTAATGTTCGACGTAGGCCTTGCCCTCCAGTTGCGTGCGCATGTGCTCGACGGCGGTGGACAGCTGCTTCAGCTCGCCGCCGCGATAATGCGGCAGCTCTGCCCTTCGGCCCTCACTGACGGCTTCGGCGTAGGCGGTCAGGCGACGCAGCGCAACGCTCAGCCACCACGACAGCAACGCACCGAGCAACAGGCCGAGGATGACCAGGCCCGCGCCGTACCACAGCAGGCGGCGTTCAGTGCGGTCGACATACGGCTGCAACGAGCTGTTCGGTTTCGCCACGGTGACCACGCCGATGATCTGCCCGTTATCGCGGATCGGCGCGCCGACGTGCATCACCGATGAGGTGGGGTCATCCGCTGCGCTGCGGGTGGAGCGCGCGCCGTATTCGCCGCGCAGGGTCAGGTAGACGTCGTTCCACTTCGAGTAGTCCTGGCCCACGGCTTCGCCCGTGGAGTCGAGCAGCACGGTGCCCTTGGCGTCGGTCACGTAGATACGGTGGTTGACCTGGTTTTTCGGCAAGCCCCAGATGGTCGCGCCGGGCTGGCGGTTGCCATAGGCCTTGAGCAATTCGGGCCAGTGGCTCTGGCCGAGGGTGCCGTTCTTCACGTCTTCGCGCAGGATTTCGGCCAACAGGTTGGCAGTGTCCACCAGGGTTTCTTCGGTGGACTGGCGCACGCCGGGGCGGATTTCCTTCATCACGGTGCTGAGCACGAAATAACCGGTGAGGCCGATAAACAGCGCATACACCAGGAAAATCCGCAGCCCCAGGCGCATCAGCTGTTGCTCGGGCTGTAGCTGTAGCCGAGGCCGCGATGGGTCTGGATCGGCTCGGCATCGGCGGCCACGCTGCGTAACTTGCTGCGCAGGCTCTTGATATGGCTGTCGATATTGCGCTCGTAACCGGCGTCGGCCGCCACGCCCACCGCGTCCAGCAACTGCTCGCGGCTGAACACCCGCTCGGGTTGCTCCAGCAGGCTTTGCAGCAGGCGGAATTCATGCCGGGTCAGGCTCAGGGGTTGGCCACGATAGCTGATCTGCATGCGCTCCAGATCGACCTGGAACAGCGCCGGCGCCACACCGGGGCCGACGCGCTTGAGGATCGCCCGCACCCGCGCCGCCACTTCCCGTGGGCTGAACGGCTTGACCACGTAATCGTCGGCGCCGATCTCCAGCCCCACCACGCGGTCGATCTCGCCATCCCGCGCGCTGAGGAACATCACCGGCACTTCACTGAAACGGCGCAATTGCTTGCAGGTTTCAAAACCGCTGATGTCCGGCAGGCCGATGTCGAGGATGATCAGGTCGGCGGGGGTCTGGCGCTGATGGGCCAACGCCTCCTGGCCGAGGCTCAGCCAGGTGGTGGTAAAGCCCTCGCCTTGCAGGGCGAATATCAGCGTGTCGGCTATCGCCGCTTCGTCTTCGACAATCAGGATGTGGGGCATGGGTTCAAATCAGCAGTCCGGTTTGTCGGCAGTGTAGCGACGGGCCGGGTTTACTGCTGCGCCAAATTCACGCAAGGCCTTGGCGCCGATCAGCAACGGGTAATTGAAGCTGCTGCGGTCGGTGAGGTTGACCTCGACGGTACGCTTGACGTTGCCCAGGCACATTTCCAGGTCGATGACCGGGCGTTTGGCCACAGTGGCTTCGTCCTTGTCGTCGTCTTCATCGGCGCGGCTCTTGATCTTGCTGATGCGCGACACCTTGTGTTCGTAGACCTTGTTGGTGGCGTCCTTGCCGCCGAGGCGGAAGCGCACCCAGTCGTCACCGTCACGGGTGAAGGTCTCGATGTCACGGGCCGACAGCGAAGCGGTCAGCGCGCCGGTGTCCATCTTGGCCTTGAAGGTTTCGCCGATCTCCGGCAACTGGATGTATTCATAGCGACCGTAAAGGGTCGGCTCGGCGGCCATGACAGGCAGGGCAACCAGGGCGAGGGAGGCAAGAAGCAGTTTCACGAAGTGATTTCCTCGGAAAGAAGTAGGCGGATTCTAGACCGCAAAGACAGCACTTAGTTAGTCACGCCCACCATAACCGGCACATTGTGAAACATTCGTACGGCCATTTGCGATTTGGCCTCTAGACTCAGCTTGCTTATGATGGCCCGCCCACACGATTCCAAGAGTTACTTATGCGCCGCCTGCTCACCGGCTGTTTGGTTTCACTGCTGCTGTTGCTCAACACCCTCGTCCTGATCGGGCCACTGCTGGTGTTTGCCCTGCTCAAACTGGTGGCGCCCGGTCGCTATCGGGACTACGCCTCATGGGCGGTGATGTGGATCGCCGAGACCTGGGCCGAGATCGACAAGCTTATTTTCGCCTTGTGCATCCCCACCCAATGGGACATTCGCGGCGGTGATGAGCTGCGCGGAGACACCAGCTATCTGGTGATCAGCAACCATCAATCCTGGGTGGACATCCCGGCGCTGATCCAGGCCCTCAACCGCCGCACGCCGTTCTTCAAATTCTTCCTGAAAAAAGAGCTGATCTGGGTGCCCTTCCTGGGCCTGGCCTGGTGGGCCCTGGATTACCCGTTCATGAAGCGCTACACCAAGGCGTTCCTGGCCAAACACCCGGAGCTGGCAGGGCAGGACTTGAAGATCACCAAGGAGGCGTGCGAGCTGTTCAAGCGCCAGCCGGTGACCGTGGTCAATTACCTCGAAGGCACGCGGTTCAGCGAGGCCAAGCGCAAGCAGCAGGCTTCGCCATTCACTCACTTGCTCAAGCCCAAGGCGGGCGGCGTGGCGTTTGTGCTGGCGGCAATGGGCGAACAACTGGACGCCGTGCTCGACGTGACCGTGGTGTATCCGCAGCAAAAGATTCCGGGGTTCTGGGAGTTGATCAGCGGCGCGGTGCCCAAGGTGATCATCGACATCCAGACCCGTGAGCTGGACCCGGCGTTGTGGCAGGGGGATTACGAGAATGATCCGGCGTTTCGCCAGACCGTCCAGAACTGGGTCAACCAGCTCTGGAGCGAAAAGGATCAGCGTATTCGGCGACTGCGTGGCTAAACGTTCCGAAGGTGCCTGCGTCTTACGTATTCCTGAGGGCTGCCATGAGTTCCAGCTGTAAGTCAGCATCACTGCGCTGGGTGTTCGCAAGGAACGCTTCCAGGTCGGTCCGCAGGGCCGCAACGAACCGATCAATATCCTTTCCCGAACGGTCAGCATCGAGGAAAGCCCGCAGCTCGCAAATTACCTTATCCGCGACTGGATGGTCATGAAGGAAGCTCGCATGCTCTGTCAGTGCGTCCCAGCTGGCCAGATCCACCTTTCGACCTTCCAGGTCTCTTATTACATTCGGATCGTTTTGCAGTTGCTCCGCCAATTTGGCCAGCGCCTTCAGATCATCGTCAGTCACGCCTTTTTGCCCGCTATTGCCAGGCAAACTCTCAAGCTTGAGGTTCGGATCGTTTTGCAGTTGCTCCGCCAACTTGGCCTGCGCCTTCAGATCATCGACCGTCATGATGAGCGGTTGGTGTGGCTGGTTGCGCGGATGCTCAGGCGACCTTTCCGGCACGAGGTGCTGATGTAAACGGCGCAAGTCCGCGAGCAAATGCTTCGAGGCCTGCTCAGGGTTCTTGCCATGCATCACAGCATCCAGGGCATTGCGTAAATCCGAGATCAACCCGGACGGCAGGCCAAGCCGCTGATTCTTGGCAACGTCAACTGTGTGGTTCGGCTCATAACGGTCATAGGTAAAGTGAGAGGGCAGGGACAGTCCCGGCGTGGCGGTTGAATTCATGAGAGCACCATTGAAGTCAGTTGGATTGGCGTCCAGCAGTCGCTTGTTGCGATAGCGAGTAAGGACAGTCCTGGGTGGTGCTCTTCTTTCCTACGGTTCCTGCCCTCTCATCAGAAAACGTTTCGCGGGAAAACTCGGCATTTCGAGACAAACAAAGGCGTCCTGATTGTAGGAGCGCCATTGCGTCGACGTCGACGGATGTATCAGCTACCGGTGCCCCACGCTTGCGCCAGCTTGCCGAGCACGGAGCTATTGGCACCCTGCCCGCCCAGGTACTGCAGGATCACCGGGGCAAACTGGCCGACCATGCCACTGTCCATCCCCAGCGCGCTGAACGCGGTGTTCAGGTCGTTGGTGTTCTTCACGTTACCCAGCAGGCCGTCCAGGCCGCTGGTCTTGCTGCCGCCGGCCTGGCCAAGCATCCCGCTCAAGGCCCCGAGGCTGCCCAATGCATTGTTACCCGAGAGTTGGTCGAGGCCCGGCACGCTGTTGCCCAGTTGCGAATAGTCGTTGCCACTCAGTTTGTTCTTGGCCAGCCCCAGCATGGCACCGGTACCGCCTACGGCTTGTTCGGGGGTGATGTTCAGTTGCGAGGTCAGGGCGCTGAGCAGGCCGGCCGTCTCGGACGACGGTGCGGCAGCTGCGGCCTTGTTGTTGCCCCCTTGCATGCCCGCGATGGCATTGGCCGCATCGCCAAGGCTGAACCCTGCGGCAAACACCGGGGTGGCGGCCAGGCTCATCAGGCAGGAAAGGGCGAAACCGCGTGAAATCTTCATTGGAGCAACCTCTGGATGTCGGGGTGAACGCAGGCGTTGGACTGGGTATCCCGTCGGTTGTTCCAGGCACCTCTGCAACCCCATCGGAATAAGCCGGCCTGAATCCGCGTCAGCAGCAATCGATCAGCAACCCCGGGGGACTGATAGTGAGCTCGGAAAGCAAAGGAGGATCAGTGAGTAAGCGGCCAACGGGCACGACCGTATACCAAGTGCGTTGGCCAACCGTAGATATCCCAAACACGAAAACCCAAATGTGGGAGGGAGCAAGCCCCTTCCCACATTTGGGTTTCTTGTGCCCGGGATTTATGCCGCGCTGAACAACTTATGCGGATCAATCACAAACTTCTTCGGCACGCCCGCATCGAACTCGCCATACCCACGTGGCGCGTCATCCAGGCTGATCACCTGCACACCGACGATCTCGGCAATGTTGATGCGGTCCCACATGATCGCCTGCATCAGTTGGCGGTTGTACTTCATCACCGGCGTCTGGCCGGTGTGGAAGCTGTGGGATTTGGCCCAGCCCAGGCCGAAGCGAATGCTCAGGCTGCCCATTTTTGCGGCGGCATCCACGGCACCCGGATCTTCGGTAACGTACAGGCCAGGGATACCGATCTTGCCCGCCACGCGCACTACGCCCATCAGTGAGTTGAGCACTGTGGCCGGGGCTTCGGCCTTGACGCCGTCGTGGCCATGACCGCGTGCTTCAAAGCCCACGCAGTCGACGGCGCAGTCCACTTCCGGCTCGCCGAGCAGCGCGGCGATCTGTTCATGCAACGGCGTATCGGTGGACAGGTCGACGATTTCAAAACCCTGGGCCTTGGCGTGGGCCAGGCGGATGGAGTTGACGTCGCCGATGATCACCACCGCGGCACCCAGCAGGCGTGCAGACGCGGCAGCCGCCAGGCCGACCGGACCGGCACCGGCGATGTACACGGTGCTGCCAGGGCCAACGCCGGCAGTGACGGCGCCGTGGTAGCCGGTGGGGAGAATGTCGGAGAGGCAGGTCAGGTCACGGATTTTCTCCATGGCCTTGTCACGGTCCGGCAGTTTGAGCAGGTTGAAGTCGGCGTACGGCACCAGCACGTACTCGGCCTGGCCGCCGGTCCAGTCGCCCATGTCGACATAGCCGTAGGCGCCACCGGCACGGGCCGGGTTGACGGTCAGGCACACGCCGGTGTGTTGCTCCTTGCACGAGCGGCAGCGGCCGCAGGCGACGTTGAAGGGCACGGAAACCAGGTCGCCGATCTTCAGGTTTTCGACGTCGCTGCCCTTCTCGATCACTTCACCGGTGATCTCGTGACCGAGCACCAGGCCGGTCTGGGCGGTGGTACGGCCGCGCACCATGTGTTGATCGGAGCCGCAGATGTTGGTGGAGACCACGCGCAGGATGACGCCGTGCTCGATCTTCCTGCCACGGGGGTCCTGCATTTTGGGATAGTCGATTTTCTGTACTTCGACCTTGCCGTTGCCGAGATACACGACACCACGATTACCAGACATGCTTTCACCTCGCTGTTGTTTTTATGGAACTGCGTTGCCCTTTTGGGTGGGCAGCGCGTTTAAGTGCTCGGGTACAGATGCTGTTTCTTGTGTTGTTTGTGAGGGCCTCATCGGCGGCAGTCAGAGCACCACAGTCCTATTGGCATTCAAGAACACACGCCGCTCAATGTGATACCCCACCGCCCGGGCCAATGTCAGCCCTTCGATGTCCCGCCCCTTGGCAATCAGATCCTCGGGATAGTGACTGTGATCCACCACCTCCACGCCCTGGGCGATGATCGGGCCTTCGTCCAGGTCGTTGTTGATGTAATGCGCCGTGGCCCCCACCAGCTTCACCCCCTTGTTGTAGGCCTGGTGATACGGCTTGGCGCCCTTGAACCCCGGCAGCAACGAGTGGTGGATATTGATGGCCTTGCCGTCCAGCTTGCGGCACAGCTCCGGCGACAGCACTTGCATGTAGCGCGCAAGGATCACCAGTTCGGCGCCGGTCTCTTCCACCACTTGCCACACCTGACGCTCCTGGGACGGTTTGTCGTTAGGGTCGAGGGGGAAATGGTAGTAGGGAATTTGATGCCAGTCGGCCAAAGGTTTGAGATCGGGATGGTTGGACACCACCGCGACCACGTCCATCGACAGTTGGCCGATACGCTGGCGGTACAGCAGGTCGTTGAGGCAGTGATCGGCCTTGGAGACCATGATCACCACTTTTGGCCGGTAGTTCGGCGCCGTCAGCTCGAAGATCATGCCAAAGGCTTCACCCCGCGAGGCCAGGCCATCGCGGAACGCCTGCTCATTGAAGCCATCCGGCTGACGGAATTCCACGCGAATAAAAAACCGGCCCGAGAGGCGGTCATCGAACGAATGGTGCTCGGTGACGTAGCAGCCCTGCTCGAACAGATAGCGGGTAACCGCGTCCACCGTGCCGAGCACGCTGGGGCAGTCGGCGGTCAAAATCCATGTATCGGGTGCGCGGCTCATGGGTCATTCCTCAGGCTTGAACGCTCAGGCCAAATTCGGCCGAGGCGTCCTGCAACCACAACCACCAGTAATCCGAGAAGCTGCGGCGAATCACCAGCTCCCAGGTGTCTTCAGCGGTATGGCGAATCACCAGCTGCGACTTGGCGAACACTGTGCCCACCGCCTTGCCCACCGGGAAGTTGTTGGGGTGCACGTCGTAGCTGGTGGACTTCATCAGCACATCGCGCACATTCGGGCCGCTGAGTTCGAGGATCTGCTGGCCGCCGCTGACGTTGACGACCTGGATATGCAGGTCACCCAGGGCGGCGCGAAGGTTTTGTTCGGCGGCGAATTCCTCACCGCCTGGCACGATCAGCAACCACTCATCCGGGCCGAGCCATTGCAGGCTGGTTTCGCCTTTGACGATGACCTGAAGGGCGCCGGGCAGTTCGATGCCCAGGGCCTTGTGCACGCCAGCCGCGAAAGCGGCGTCATGGCCGTCGCCACGGATCGTGAGATGACCAAGCAATTTCTTTTCGCGCACGGTCACGCCGGCGTTCTTGCGGCCCTTGCCGACCAGGCTGGCGAGGTCGGCATGGTGCAGCGACGATTCGGCCTTGGCACCGGAGGTGGGGCGTTGCTGGTAAACATTGGCTGCTGTCATAAAGCACCTGTCTTGAATTCTGTGGTGACTGTTCTGGCCTCATCGGGGGCAAGCCCCCTCCCACATTTGGAATGCATTCCCCTGTGGGAGGGGGCTTGCCCCCGATGCAGGCGACTGGGTCTATCAGATGTTCTGCCGATCACCCTTAGGGTCGAAGAACACCGAGGACACAATCTCCGCCTCGATCACGCTGCCATCCGCCTGGGGCGAGAACACCCGCTCACCGATGCGCTTCAAGCCGCCCTTGACCACGCCCATGGCAAACGAATAACCCAGGGAGTTATGCGCGTAGCTGGAGGTGACGTGACCGACCATCTTCATCGGAATGGTCTGCTTCGGATCGAACACCAGTTGCGCGCCTTCCGGCAGCCACACGTTCGGGTCGATCGGCTTCAAGCCCACCAGTTGCTTGCGCTCTTCACGCACACAGTCTTCCCGGTTCATGCCGCGCCAGCCGATCCACGAGAACGGCTTGGTGCGACCGACACACCAGCCCATGTTCAAGTCGTCCGGGGTCATCGAGCCGTCAGTGTCCTGGCCGACGATGATGAAGCCCTTCTCGGCCCGCAGTACGTGCATGGTTTCGGTGCCGTACGGGGTCAGGTTGTACTTCTTGCCGGCCGCGACGATCTGCTCCAGCACGCCCATGGCGTAGTCGGCCTGCACGTTGACTTCGTACGACAGCTCACCGGTAAACGAGATACGGAACACCCGCGCCGGTACGCCACCCACCAAACCTTCTTTCCAGGTCATGAACGGGAAGCCGTCCTTGTCCAGGTCGATGTCGGTGACTTCCGCCAGCAGCTTGCGGCTGTTGGGGCCGGACAGGGTCATGGTCGCCCAATGGTCGGTGACCGAGGTGAAGTACACCTTGAGGTCCGGCCATTCGGTCTGTTGGTAGATTTCCAGCCACTGCAGCACACGGGCGGCGCCGCCGGTGGTAGTGGTCATCAGGAAGTGGTTGTCGGCGAGACAGGCGGTGACGCCATCGTCGAAGACCATGCCGTCTTCCTTGCACATCAGGCCGTAGCGCGCCTTGCCCACGTCGAGCTTGGTCCAGGCGTTGGTGTAGATGCGGTTGAGGAACTCACGGGCATCCGGGCCCTGGATATCGATCTTGCCGAGGGTGGACGCATCCAGCAGGCCGACGCTGTCGCGCACGGCCAGGCATTCGCGTTTCACCGCGGCGTGCAGGTCTTCACCGTTGCGCGGGAAGTACCATGGACGTTTCCATTGGCCGACGTCTTCGAACTCGGCGCCGTTTTTCACGTGCCAGGCTTGCAGGGCGGTGTAGCGCACCGGCTCGAAGATGTGCCCACAGTGCCGGCCCGCTACCGCGCCGAAGGTCACCGGCGTGTAGTTGGGGCGGAACATGGTGGTGCCCATCTGCGGAATGGTCACGTTCAGCGAGCGCGCGGCAATCGCCAGGCCGTTGACGTTACCGAGCTTGCCCTGGTCGGTGCCGAAGCCCAGCGCGGTGTAGCGCTTGACGTGTTCCACCGACTCGAAACCTTCGCGGGTGGCCAGTTCGATGGCGGCGGCGGTGACGTCGTTTTGCAGGTCGACAAATTGCTTCGGCGCCCGTGCGGTCGCTTTCTCGTGAGGCACCTGGAACAGCGCCAGGGTCGGCTCTTCCAGACGGCTCAAGGCTTTTGGCAGCGTACCTTCCACCGGGGCAAAACCGGCGTCGCTGGCGGCTCGCACGCCGCCTTCAAAACCATCGGCCAGGGAATCGCCAAGGCCGTAGACGCCGTTGATGCCACCGACGCACACGCGTTTCTGCGGGGCTTCACCCGGTACAAAGCCGAGGATGTCTTCGCGCCAGGTCGGCTTGCCGCCCAGGTGCGAGGCCAGGTGGACCACCGGGCTGTAGCCGCCGGAGCTGGCCACCAGGTCGCAGTCCAGCCATTCGCCGGGGCTGGTGACTTTATGCGCCTTGACGTCGATCGCGGCGATACGCGCAGCGGTCACGCGCTTGGTGCCACGGGCCTCGATCACGGCGCTGCCGGTGAGGATCCGAATACCTTTGGCGCGGGCTTCTTCAACCAGTGCACCGCGTGGGTTGTGGCGCACATCGGCCACTGCCACCACTTGCAGGCCCGCGTCCAGCCAGTCCAATGCAACGCGGTAGGCGTGGTCGTTGTTGGTCGACAGCACCAGTTTCTTGCCCGGTGCCACGCCGTAGCGGCGCACGTAAGTGGAGACCGCACCGGCCAGCATGTTGCCCGGCACGTCGTTGTTGCCGTACACCAGCGGACGCTCGCACGCACCGGTGGCCAGCACCACACGCTTGGCACGTACACGATGAATACGCTGACGCACCACGCCAATCGGCGCACGGTCACCGAGGTGATCGGTGAGGCGCTCGTGGATGGTCAGGAAGTTATGGTCGTGGTAGCCGTTGACCGTGGCGCGGGGCAGCAGCACCACGTCCGGCAGGGCTTTCAATTCGGCAATGACACTGGCAACCCACTCGGTGGCCGGCTTGCCGTCGAGGCTTTCGCGGGAATCGAGCAGCGAACCGCCGAACTCTTCCTGCTCATCCGCGATGATCACCCGCGCGCCGCTGCGGGCGGCGGCCAATGCGGCAGCCAGGCCGGCAGGGCCGGCGCCGACCACCAGCACATCGCAGTGACGGTTGAAGTTGTCGTAGGTGTCCGGATCGTTCTCGGTCGGCGAGCGACCCAGGCCGGCGGCCTTGCGGATGTACTTCTCGTAGGTCATCCAGAACGATTGCGGGTACATGAAGGTTTTGTAGTAGAAGCCCGGTGGCATCAGCTTGCCGCCGACCTTGCCGAGGATGCCCATCATGTCGTTGTTGACGCTCGGCCAGCCGTTGGTGCTGGTGGCGACCAGGCCCTGGTACAGCGCCTGTTGCGTGGCGCGCACGTTAGGAATTTGCGTGGCTTCGGTAGCGCCGATCTGCAGCACGGCGTTCGGCTCTTCGGCACCGGCGGCAAAGATGCCCCGTGGGCGCGAGTACTTGAAGCTGCGGCCGATAATGTCGACGCCGTTGGCCAGCAAAGCAGCGGCCAAGGTGTCGCCCTCGAAGCCTTTGTAGCTCTGGCCGTTGAAGCTGAAGGTCAGGACTTTGTTACGGTCGATCCGGCCACCGTTGGACAGGCGATTGATCTGGCTCATACCTTCTCTCCAGAGGCCTTGGCGGTGAACTGAGGCTTCTCACCGATCTTGTAAGTTTCAAGAATTTCGTAGGTCACGGTGTCGCGGGTCGCGTTGAAGTACTGGCGGCAACCGGCAGCGTGAATCCACAGTTCGTGGTGCAGGCCACGGGGGTTGTCGCGGAAGAACATGTAGTCGCCCCACTCTTCATCGGTGCAGGCATTCGGGTCCAGCGGGCGCGGGATGTGCGCTTGGCCGGACGCGTGGAATTCCTCTTCGGAGCGCAGTTCGCCACAGTGAGGACAGAAGATATGCAACATAGGGAATTTCTCCTGTTAGTGGGCGACGGCCGCAGCGCCGTGTTCATCGATCAACGCACCGTTGTGGAAACGGTCGATGGAGAAAGGCGCCGCCAATGGGTGCATTTCACCCTTGGCGAGGCTGGCGGCAAATACGTTGCCTGAGCCCGGCGTGGCCTTGAAGCCACCGGTGCCCCAGCCGCAGTTGAAGAACATGTTCGGTACCGGGGTCTTGGAGATGATCGGGCACGCATCCGGCGTGGTGTCGACGATGCCGCCCCACTGACGGTTCATGCGCACCCGCGACAGCACCGGGAACATCTCGACGATGGCCTGGATGGTGTGTTCGATCACCGGGTACGAGCCGCGCTGGCCGTAGCCGTTGTAGCCGTCGATACCGGCGCCGATCACCAGGTCGCCCTTGTCGGACTGGCTGATGTAACCGTGCACGGCGTTGGACATGATCACGCTGTCGATAATCGGCTTGATCGGCTCCGACACCAACGCTTGCAGCGGGTGGGATTCGATCGGCAGGCGGAAGCCCGCCAGGGATGCCATGTGGCCGGAGTTACCGGCGGTCACCACGCCGACGCGCTTGGCGCCGATGAAGCCTTTGTTGGTTTCCACACCGATGCACACGCCGTTTTCCTTGCGGAAACCGATCACTTCGGTCTGCTGGATCAGGTCCACGCCGAGTGCGTCGGCGGCGCGGGCAAAGCCCCAGGCCACGGCATCGTGACGGGCCACGCCGCCGCGCCGTTGCACGGTGGCACCGAGTACCGGGTAACGAGTGTTTTTCGAGCAATCCAGGTACGGAATCTCGTCGGCCACTTGCTTGGCATTCAGCAGCTCGCCATCCACGCCATTCAGGCGGTTGGCGCTGACGCGACGCTCGGAATCACGGATGTCCTGCAGGGTGTGGCACAGGTTGTAGACGCCACGCTGGGAGAACATCACGTTGTAGTTCAGGTCCTGGGACAGGCCTTCCCACAATTTCATCGCGTGTTCGTACAGGTGCGCCGACTCGTCCCACAGGTAGTTGGAACGCACGATGGTGGTGTTGCGCGCGGTGTTACCGCCGCCCAGCCAGCCTTTCTCGACCACGGCCACGTTGGTGATGCCGTGCTCTTTCGCCAGGTAGTAGGCGGTCGCCAGACCATGCCCGCCGCCGCCGACGATGACCACGTCGTAGACCTTCTTGGGGGTCGGCGTGCGCCACATCTTCTGCCAGTTTTCGTGGTGGCTGAGGGAGTGCTTGAAGAGGCCGAAGCCCGAGTAGCGTTGCATAGTCATTACTCCAAAACCGCGCTCAGCGATAAACCGGGAAATCAGCGCACAGGGCAGACACGTGCTTGGCCACGTTGGCCTCGACGTCGGCATCGCCGAGGTTGTCGAGGATGTCGCAGATCCAACCGGCCAGCTCGATGCACTGCGGCACCTTGAAACCGCGCGTGGTCACCGCCGGGGTGCCGATGCGCAGGCCCGAGGTCACGAATGGCGACTGCGGGTCATTCGGCACGGCGTTCTTGTTGACGGTGATGTGGGCGCGACCGAGGGCGGCATCCGCCTCTTTGCCGGTGAGGCCCTGACGGATCAGGCTGACCAGGAACAGGTGGTTATCGGTGCCGCCGGACACTACATCGTAGCCGCGTTTGATAAACACGCTGGCCATGGCCTGGGCGTTGTCGATCACTTGCTGCTGGTACGCCTTGAAGCCAGGCTCCAGCGCTTCCTTGAAGCACACCGCCTTGCCGGCGATCACATGCATCAGCGGACCGCCCTGGGCGCCGGGGAAGACGGCGGCGTTGAGTTTCTTTTCAATTTCTTCGTTGGCCTTGGCCAGGATCAGACCGCCACGGGGACCGCGCAGGGTCTTGTGGGTGGTGGTGGTGACCACATCGGCGTACGGCAGCGGGTTCGGGTACAGGCCGGCAGCGACCAGGCCGGCGACGTGGGCCATGTCGACGAACAGCAGCGCGCCTACTTTGTCAGCGATAGCGCGAAAGCGTGGGAAATCCAGGGTCTTGGAGTAGGCGGAGAAACCGGCCACGACCATTTTCGGCTTGTGCTCCACCGCCAGGCGCTCGACTTCGTCGTAGTCGATCAGGCCGGTATCGGTGTTGATGCCGTACTGCACCGCGTTGTACAGCTTGCCCGAGGACGACACCTTGGCGCCGTGGGTCAAGTGACCGCCGTGGGCCAGGCTCATGCCCAGGATGGTGTCGCCCGCATTGATCAGCGCCAGGTACACGGCGCTGTTGGCGGACGAACCGGAGTGTGGCTGTACGTTGGCGTAATCGGCGCCGAACAGCTGCTTGGCGCGTTCGATGGCCAGGGCTTCGACCTTGTCCACGTGCTCGCAGCCACCGTAGTAGCGCTTGCCCGGGTAGCCTTCGGCGTATTTGTTGGTGAGGCCGCTGCCCTGGGCTTCCATCACACGCTTGCTGGTGTAGTTCTCCGACGCGATCAGCTCGATATGATCTTCCTGACGCTGCTCCTCGGCGTTCATGGCCGCCAGCAGTGCGTCGTCATATCCCTGGATCTGGTCTTGTTTGCTGAACATCGCGTCTCTCCCAGCCTTTCGTATTGTTGAGGCCCGTGCAGGGCCCTTTGATGCGATGGTAGGGCTGGCGCAGACAGGTCAAATGCCTGCGCACGCCACGCAAAGGTGCGTTTACGACATTGCCGGAACAACACGAAACAAATGTGGGAGGGGGCTTGCTCCCGATAGCGGTGGGTCAGGCGATGATGTGGCGCAGGAGCAGGAGCAGGAGGAAGTGCAGCGGATAAAGGGCGTAGGCCCAGCGGCGCATTGCTGGCGGCGAGGTGCTATGGGCATGTCGCAATAAGACCAGGCCCACCAATGGCGCAATCAGGCAGGTCGCCAACCCCAACAGCGCCACCGGCGTACCGCTATTGAGCAGGATCTGCCATTGGTTGGCGGCCACGCAGACCGATCCTGGCAACACACTGAAGTACCAAGGCCGGCGAAACACCAGCAACATCGCCAGTGGCAGCAACACACCAAAGAAACCGAACATTAAGTGCGACGAAAATACCGCCGCTATCGTGACGGCGATCAACGCCAATCCTCGATCAACAAACGCCTTCTGCTGCCATCCTCGGGCAACCAGCAGCCCCAGCGCCAAGGTGGGCAGCACGTTCAACGTATCGGCGTCCTCGATAAACAGCCGATACGGCACTTCGCTGATCACGCTGAACAGCAACAGCCAGCCCAGGTAGCGCCATTGCCCGGTCACCGGCGCATTTCGGGCCCGGTGCAGGTTCGCCGCAATCGCCAGGCAAAACCACGGGAACGCCAGGCGCCCCGGCACATACAGGCCATCGAGGCTCAAACCGACATAACGCAGGTGGTCGAGCACCATGCTCAGCAGCGCCAGCCACTTGAGCAAATCCAAAGCGCCATCACGGACGCGTCCGACAGGCATCGTTTCAGAACCGTGCATAATTCCCCAGTGACTTTGCATTTACAGTGCGTGCGCAGCGCCAACCTTCTTGGTTACAGTGCGCACCAACATCGACCACAGGAATGGGCCATGACCGACAAGAGCCAACAATTCGCCAGTGACAACTATTCGGGCATTTGCCCCGAAGCCTGGGCCGCCATGGAACAAGCCAACCAGGGTCATCAACGTGCCTACGGTGATGATGAATGGACCCACCGCGCCGCCGACGGTTTCCGCAACCTGTTCGAAACCGACTGCGAAGTGTTCTTCGCCTTCAACGGAACGGCCGCCAACTCCCTGGCGCTGTCCTCCTTGTGCCAGAGCTACCATAGCGTGATTTGCTCGGAAACCGCCCACGTCGAAACCGACGAATGCGGCGCGCCGGAGTTTTTCTCCAACGGCTCCAAGCTGCTCACCGCCCGCACCGAAAACGGCAAGCTGACCCCGGAATCGATCCGCGAGATCGCCCTCAAGCGCCAGGACATCCACTACCCCAAACCCCGCGTAGTGACCCTGACCCAAGCCACCGAAGTCGGCAGCGTCTACACCCCGGAAGAAATCCGCGCCATCAGTGCGACCTGCAAGGAACTGGGGCTGAACCTGCACATGGACGGCGCACGTTTTTCCAACGCCTGTGCGTTCCTCGGCTGCTCACCCGCCGACCTGACCTGGAAAGCCGGAGTGGACGTGTTGTGCTTTGGCGGCACCAAGAACGGCATGGCCGTGGGTGAGGCCATCCTGTTCTTCAACCACAAGCTGGCCGAAGATTTCGACTACCGCTGCAAACAGGCCGGCCAACTGGCCTCGAAAATGCGTTTCCTCTCCGCCCCCTGGGTGGGCTTGCTGGAAAACGACGCCTGGCTCAAACATGCGCGCCACGCCAACCACTGCGCACAATTGCTCAGCAGCCTGGTGGCGGATATTCCCGGTGTGGAGTTGATGTTCCCGGTGCAGGCCAACGGCGTGTTCCTGCAACTGTCGGAACCGGCGATTGCCGCGCTGACGGCCAAGGGCTGGCGCTTCTATACCTTCATCGGCAAAGGCGGGGCGCGGTTCATGTGCGCGTGGGATACCGACGAAGAGCGAGTACGGGAATTGGCCGCAGACATCCGCGAAGTCATGGGCGCCTGACAATGACTCACTGATGTACATAAAACAAATGTGGGAGGGAGCAAGCCCCCTCCCACATTTGGATTGTGTTGTGCCTGCTCGAGCAATCAGAACTCGATGCGCACATCGCCCTTCGGTACGCTGCAGCACGACAGGATGTAGCCTTCGGCTTCGTCTTCCTCGGTAATCCCGCCGTTGTGGTCCATCTCGACCTCACCGCCCAGCTTCATCACCTTGCACGTTCCGCAAATCCCCATGCCGCAGGCTTTCGGAATCAACAGCCCAAGCTTGGCCGCCGCTGCGTGGACGGTCTCGCCAGGTGCGACGCGAATGCTCTTGCCTGAGGCGATGAACTCCACCTGGTGCAGATCCGCCAGATCGATTTCCGGGGCATCCGCCGCTTGCTCGGCCTGCTCCACCGCGTCGGCGCGGGCTTCCGGCGGCGTGGCGCCGAAGGATTCCTCGTGGTAGCGCGCCATGTCGAAACCGGCGACTTCCAACAGGCGTTTCACCGCATTCATGTAGGGCGTCGGGCCGCAGCAGAACACTTCGCGCTCAAGGAAGTCGGGCACCATCAGTTCGAGCATCTTGTGGTTCAGGTAACCGCGATAACCCGCCCAGGGCTCACCCAGGCCGTGCTTCTCACAGATCAGGTGCAGGCTGAAGTTGTCGATCCGCGACGCCATATGCTCCAGCTCGCGGTGGTAGATGATGTCCTTGGGCGAACGGGCACTGTGGATAAACGTCATGTCGACGTTGGCGTTGGTGTCGTAGAACCAGCGGGCCATGGACATCACCGGCGTGATCCCCACGCCGCCACTGAGGTACAGCACTTTCGGGCTGGGGAAGTCGATGGCATTGAACAGCCCGACCGGCCCGTGCACCGCCAATTCCTGGCCTTCATGCAGGGTGTCGTGCAGCCAGTTGGACACCTTGCCGCCCGGCACACGCTTGATGGTCACCGAGAAGCTGTAGGGCACCGACGGCGAACTGGAAATGGTGTACGAGCGCATGATCGGCTGGCCGTCGATTTCCAGCTCCAGGGTGACGAACTGCCCCGGCTTGAAAAAGAACAGGATCGGCTGGTCGGCCATAAAGCAGAAGGTGCGCACATCCCAGGTTTCCTGGATGACTTTGACGCAACGGACGATGTGCCGACCATTGGCCCAGGTCTGGGTGGTTACCGGATTCAGGAAATTATTGGACATGTTGTTCTCCACCGCCGACGTCGGCCTTATGGTGGCGATTCTGCGTAACGCGGGAACCGCCCATTTACCTATCTGCGACATTCACATACTTATCGCGACCAGCCCCCATGCCACGGGGGTTGCGCGTCGGGAACAGAGTGGGCCATGTCGCTCATGGATAAGGTTCGGCGCATCAGCAGCCCCACACTCGCTCCCAACAACGACGTTTTCTTTACGCCTTGCTGCAAACCTGATCAGCCACTATTCGTCGGCCACACAGAATGGCCATGAGGACACACACGATGGACGTCACCGCAACCTTAAGCTTGGGCGATCCGCTGGAACCCGCACGCAAGGCCACCGCGCAAATGCTGCAAGAGCGCGAGCGCACGTTTTCGCTGCCGCAGCCGTTCTACTCTGATGAGCGGCTGTTTGATATCGACATGCAGGAGATCTTCCAGAAAGAGTGGTTGATCGCCGGCATGACCTGCGAGATCCCCAGCAAGGGCAACTACCTGACCCTGCAAGTGGGCAAGAACCCGATCATCGTGATCCGTGGCGCCGAAGGCGTGGTGCATGCGTTCCATAACGTGTGTCGCCACCGTGGCTCGCGCCTGTGCACCAGCGACAAGGGCAAGGTTGCCAAGCTGGTGTGCCACTACCACCAGTGGACCTACGAGCTGGACGGTCGCCTGCTGTTCGCCGGCACCGAGATGGGCGCCGATTTCGACATGAAGCAATACGGCCTCAAGCCGGTGAACGTGAAGACCGCCGGCGGCTACATCTTCATCAGCCTGGCCGAGAACCCGCCGGCCATCGATGATTTCCTGTCGACGCTGAACCACTACATGGAACCCTACGACATGGAGAACACCAAGGTGGCGGTGCAAACCACCTTGATGGAAAAGGCCAACTGGAAGCTGGTGCTGGAAAACAACCGCGAGTGCTACCACTGCAATGCGTCGCACCCCGAGCTGTTGAAAACCCTGCTGGAATGGGACGACGTCACCGACCCACGCGCCGACCAGGCCTTCAAGGACCATGTCGCCGCTTCGGCCGCTGCCTGGGATGCCGAGAAGATCCCTTACGCCCACGCCAGCTTCGGCCTGCGTAACCGTATCGTGCGCATGCCGCTGCTCAAGGGCACCGTGTCGATGACCCTGGACGGCAAGCAGGGCTGCGCCAAGCTGATGGGCCGCATCAAGAACCCCGACCTCGGCTCGATGCGCATCCTGCACCTGCCGCATTCCTGGAACCACTGCATGGGCGATCACATCATCGTGTTCACGGTGTGGCCGATCAGCGCCCAGGAAACCATGGTGACCACCAAGTGGCTGGTGCACAAGGACGCCGTGGAAGGCGTGGACTACGACGTGGAGCGCATGCGCCAGGTATGGGACGCCACCAACGACCAGGACCGTCGCCTGGCCGAAGAGAACCAGCGCGGGATCAACTCCACCGCCTACCAGCCTGGCCCGTACTCCAAGACCTATGAGTTCGGCGTGGTGAACTTCGTGGACTGGTACAGCGAGCGCATGTTGAACAACCTCGGCGCAGCCCCGGCGCCTTACCTGAAAGGCGTGGCTGCGCACGAGTAACCGATACCCACAGCTCAAAACTGTGGGAGGGGGCTTGCCCCCTCCCACACTTGAACCTCACACTGCTTAATATTTGATCGACTGTCTCGCAGACCACTGCCAGCCTGCCCTCCAGCCTTTACCCAACAACTTATCCACAAAGCCACCCACAGCAATTGTGGGCAACTGCGCTATCGCATCAAAATTAATTGAAGAAAATCCGTGACTTATTCAAGTTGACGGTTCCAGCGGCATATTGATCATTTATTGATCAAACCCCTAAAAGCCACGTAGAACGTGACCTGTAGCGGTACGCAAACACCTTATCCACAGAACCGCCAACAGACTTTGGGGGCAACTTCGGCAGCGCTGTGGAAAACCGCGTCAAACCTTCATATACCAAGGGTTTCAGCTATATTCCTGGGGTTTAACGGCAATTTGATCAATAAACAACCAGACGAAGGAAAGCCTCTATTCATAAGGCCTGTAGCGGATAGCAAACATCTTATCCACAGAAGCGCCAACAGACTTTGGGGGCAAGTCCGAACACCGCTTCAACCTTATCCACACGAAAAAGCACCTAAAAACCGTGACTTAGCTTGGTTATTTTTCGTACAACGGCTTACAGACGTTGATTTACGGGGGTTGTGGAGACTCACGAACATCTTATCCACAGCTACGCTCACAGCGTTTGTGGGTAAACCCACAACCTGTACAAAAAACACCCAGCATCTACACTCATCCTTGCAGTCAATTCCATGGCCTGGGTTAACGCGGAAGTCCTTGGCAGCCTGATCGGGAGGAAGAACGGTGATGTGGCAGGGCAAGCCCAGCCATCACTGCGCCAAAGGTTTTACGCTGATTGAATTACTACTGACGCTGGCCCTGCTGGCCACGCTTGCGACAGTGGCTTATCCGCTGACAGCATTGATGGGTAAACGTGATCGAGAACTGGACCTGCAACGCTCGCTGCGGGAAATCCGGCGTGCGATCGATGCCTACAAAGACGCCAGTGACGATGGCCGCATTGAAAAGAGCATCACTGACAGCGGTTATCCACCCTCCCTGCACGTATTGGTCGAGGGGGTGACGGACAAGACCAACCTTCAGGGCAACAAACTCTATTTCCTGCGACGCATTCCCCGCGATCCCGTGTGCGAGTGCCCTGAACGTGCGCCCGCAGAAACCTGGCAACTGCGCAGCTACAAGAGCACTGCGGATAACCCACAAGAGGGAGAAGATGTATTCGACGTTTCATCCCGAAGCACCCGGGAGAGCTTGAATGGAACGTCATACAGCCAATGGTGATCGGGGCTTTACCCTGATTGAGTTGCTGGTGGTCATGGCGATCATCGCCACCCTCATGACCCTGGTCACCCCGCAGTACTTCCGCCAGCACACCAAGGCCCAGGAAACCGTGCTGCGCCACAACCTGTCTTCCATTCGCCAGGCCCTGGACCAATACCGCGAGGACCACGGCGCCAACCCCGAGTCCCTGCAAGCCCTGGTCGACCGCCGCTACCTGCGCGAGATCCCCATGGACCCGCTGACCGGCAGGCGTGATACCTGGCAACTGCAACCTTCGGACGAACAAGGCCTGGGCGATGTACGCAGCGGTGCCACGGGGACCGACACGAACGGGAACGCTTATGCCGACTGGTAAGCACAGCCAGCAGGGCTCGGTGTTCATGGGCATGTTGGTGACAGTGGCGGTGGTGGCCGTGATGCTGATGGAAGTCGGCACCCTGTGGTCCAGCGTGCTGCAGCGCGAACGCGAGCTGGAACTGCTGGCGCGGGGCAATGAAATCCGCCGGGCGATCGGCCTGTACTACGCCGCCGGCAATACCTACCCCAGGTCCCTCGAAGACCTGCTGCTCGACCGTCGCCAGCCCACCCCCCAGCGCTATCTGCGCCGCGCCTATACCGACCCGCTGACCGGCGACGCCGAGTGGGGCGTGGTGGCCGGGCCCGGCGAAAGCATCATGGGTGTGTTCAGCACGGCAAAGGGCACACCGTTCAAACAAGGCAACTTTTCAGTCATCAACCAGAGTTTTACAGGACAAGGCAGTTATCAAGGGTGGGTGTTTCTGTTTGGCCCTGGGCAGAACAACCCTGCAACCCGCATCGCTCCCAAGGGAGATCAACTGAGCAAATGATGCCGATTGAATAAGCACACTGATCGTTCCAGCCGTTCGGAACTTGTTTATCTGAATTGAGGTGGATCAAGCATGAGTAACTTACAGCGCTTAATGAAATGGTTGTTGGCGGCGGTCTTGTTGGCACCGACGCTGGTCATGGCCCACGGTGCGGTGGACACGCCCGTCGCACGACAGGTCTATTGCAGGGCACTCCCGGATTTCTGGTCAGGCAGCCCCAGTGATGCAGGGTGCGCGGCCCTGTCTAAAGTGAGTAAGCAGTATCCAGGCCAGCAATGGAATGAAGTGGCCCATTTGATCAGGCAACCGGGTTACAACGACCCTGAAATCGTCAAACGAGAAGTGCCCGATGGCAAACTTTGTTCGGCGGCTGACAGCAAGAAAGATGGCCTGAACATTGTGTCGGACCAGTGGCATCGCACCGACGTTACGCCCACCAATGGCATGATGGATGTGCGCATCATCGGCACTGCGCCACACGTGCCCAGTTTCGCAAAGGTCTTTCTCACAAACCCGGGCTTTGACCCGACCAGGTCGCCGCTGACCTGGAATGACCTGACACTCATCCACACTCAGCCGTTCCAGATCGCGCAAACCGACTGGGGCAATGATCCACCCATCATTGCGGGGGCCACGGGGTACTTCAAGTTCGCTGTACCTATCCCATCGGGGCAAACGGGCAAAGCCACGCTGTTCGTGCAGTGGCAGCGTATCGATCCAGCGGGTGAAGGGTTCTATAACTGCAGTGACATCAACATCGTCGGTGCCGGAATCCCGGAGCAGTGGGTCGATATCGGCCAATTCATCGATCAGGTCATGGAGACCCTCAAACCGGGTGACTCAGTCCACTTCCGCATCCTCGACAACACACCGGCGGCCAGGGAAGTGGTGGACATTACCCTGCCCATTACCGCGAGCAACCGCGACCCGAACATATGGGGCCAGCAATTGGCGAATCAGATCAACCCAAGCATTGCCAAGGTAGGAGAGAAAAAAGCCGGCAATATTGTATTCAATACCAGCGATGCCAGCGCCAACTCGGTTTACACATTAGCGAAGGGTTACAGCCGTGCAATGGCGATCATTCCTGGCAGTGAAACCCCGATAAACCCTACGGCGCCTGATGCGAAAATAACCGGGCCCACCACCATGCAATCCGGCCGGCCGTTTACCTTCAGTGCCAGTCAGTCCGTGGGGTATAACGGTCCATTGCTCTACAGCTGGACTGTTATCGGGATGAATAAGCCCTACAACCAGATGACTGTAAACGGTGTGGCGGTTACCGTTCGTGAGCCAACGGAGCATGAGGTGCGATTGCTGGTACGGGACGAGCAGAATGGCAAGACCGGCCTGGCGCGGCAGACCTTTACCGTGACCCCTTCCAGTGGCGGCGGGGACTATCCGGCCTACAAAGAAGGCACTGCGTACAACGCCGGCGACATCGTGAGCAATAACGGCAAAAACTATAAGTGCAAACCTCACCCCTACACCGCGTGGTGCGCAGGCGCCGCCTGGGCGTATGCCCCCGGCACGGGCACAGCGTGGGACCAGGCCTGGGACGAAGTTCGATGACCCGCTCGAACGCATATTCAGTTACTGGATAAGCATAAGAGCCAAACGTTATAGGGCGCCTCACGGCGCCTTATATCGAGCAACGCTACAGTTGAAGATGTACTTGAATTGAAAAGGTTCTAACGCAGTCCTACCGGCGGTGCCCGCTTCACAGCGGGCCGGGAGAGTTATACACAACCGCCGTACCTTGGCACTCCCAACAGGGTATTTCCATGCGTATTCACTCATTTATCCACAGCCCCCAGCGTGCCTTCACCTTGCTGGAGCTGCTGGTCGTCCTGCTGATCATCGCCCTGCTCGCCGGCTACGTCGGCCCGAAGATGTTCGACCGCCTGGAACTGGCCAAGGTACAAACCGCCCAGGGCCAGATGAAAGCCCTTGCCGATGCCTTGAACCAGTACCGCCTGGACAACGGCAACTACCCCGACGAAACCCTGGGCCTCGACGCCCTCACCGCCCGGCCCGCCACCGCCAGCCATTGGCAGGGCCCCTATGTGAAGACGCTGCCGCCAGACCCTTGGGGCAACCCGTATCTCTACAAGAACCCCGGCACACCGCCCAACGATGCGGAGATCATCTGCCTGGGCCGTGACGGCAAGGCCGGCGGGGTGAATACCTACGCCGATATTGTGTACGGCCTCTGACATGTACACGCTGCGGCGGGTCCTGATACTGCTGTGCCTCACGGGTACCGCACAGGCCAACTGCTGGCAACTGGCAGCCAGCCGCTACCACGTCGACCCGCTGTTGCTGTACGCCATCGCCAAGGTCGAATCCGGCCTCAACCCCAGCGCACGCAACCTCAACAGCGATGGCAGCCAGGATATCGGCCTGATGCAAATCAACAGCCGCCACTTGCCCGCACTGGCCCGGTTCGGTATCACCGAGCAGCACCTGATCACCCAGCCCTGCACCAGCGTCATGGTGGGCGCGTGGATTCTTGCCGGGTTTATCCGCGAGCAGGGTTATGGCTGGCAGGCCGTGGGCGCCTATAACGCCGGGGCCAAGCCGGACCGGGAAGCACGGCGCTCACGCTACGCCCTGGCGGTGTGGCGTTACTACGCGGTGTTGTTGCAACAGCGCCAACAACGGGCGGGGCAAATGCCATGACCGACTTTGACGTGCGCATCATCCGTGGTGGCCATGTGCAGACCCTGCGCCTGCAAGCCGTTGACGTCGCCCAGGCGCGCCAGCAACTGCAGGCCGACGGCGCCCAGGTCATCTCGCTGAAAGCCCGCCGCCCACTCAAACTCCCCAGCCGCCGCAGTACGTTCGCCCTCGGCCTGTTTATCCAGGAACTGGTAGTCCTGCTCGATGCCGGCCTGGTGCTGGTGGAAGCCGTGGAGACCCTGCGCGACAAGGCGCCCGCCGGCATCAACCGGCAGGTCATGAGCGAGCTGCTCGCCTCGATGTATGAGGGCAACTCGCTGTCCAGGGCGATGCTGCTCAAGCCGCAGACCTTCCCGCCGCTGTTGATTGCCACGGTGGCGTCCTCGGAACACAGCGGCCAATTGGCCGTGGCCCTGCGCCGTTACCATCATTTTGAAGCCCACCTGGCAACCGTGAAGAAGCGCGTCAGCGGCGCCCTGATGTACCCCTTGGTGGTACTCAGCGTCGGCGCGTTGATCCTGCTGTTCCTGCTGTTCTTCGTGATCCCGCGCTTTGCCTCGGTGTTCGACGCCGTGGCCGACCTGCCGGCCACGGCACGCTTTATGGTGTGGTGGGGCGCACTGGTAGACGCGCACGGCATGGAGTTGTTGCTTGGCCTGGTGCTGGCGATTGCCGCGCTGGTGCTGTTGTTGCGCAGCGCCGGCTTCAAGCGCCGCATCGCCCAGCTGTTCTGGAAGATCCCCAGCCTGGGCGCCCAGCGCACGCTGTTTATCCTCGCGCGCTTTTATCGCACCGCCGGCATGTTGCTGATGGGCGGCATGCCGGTGGTTACTGCGGTGGAGCTGTCCGGTGCGCTGCTGCCCGTGGAACACCAGGCGGACCTGCGCCAGGCCATGACCGACATCCAGGCCGGCCAGCCACTGTCCACTGCCCTCGCCCGCCATCGATTGACCACCGCCGTCGCCGAACGCCTGCTACGCGTGGGTGAACAAAGCGGCGAGCTGGCGGCGATGTGCGAGCGCATCGCGCAGTTCCACGATGAAGCGCTGGAGCGTGCCATCGAGCTGTTCAGCAAAGTCTTCGAGCCCTTGTTGATGCTGGTGGTGGGCGGGCTGATCGGCCTGATCGTGTTCATGCTGTACATGCCGATTTTCGAACTGGCGGGCTCCATCCAGGGGTAGTGCGATGAGCGAACAGACACGGCAATGGCAGGCCCTTGCAGAGCAACGCGGGCTGAGCTTGTCCAATTACCTGCTGGAGGTGCTGGAGAAGGCGCCCGACCAATTAAGCACGATCGCCCAGCCCCTGGGCCTGCTTGCCATCCCCCCGGAAAACCTCAGTGAACACTGGCGCTTCGACCTGCTGGCACTGCCCCAGGCGCTGATCCATAACGTGCTGCCGGTGGATAACCACGGCCAGCCGTGCCTGGTACTGGGAGACCCTTTCACCCTGGCCAGCCGGCACTGGCTGCAATCCTCGAAAACCTTGCGTCAACTGCCCCTGGCCATGAGCCTGCCCGGCGCGGTCAAGGCCCAGTTGAGCCTGGCCGAAGCCAGCCAACGGGTGATGCAACCTTTCGGTGAGGACGACGAGAATGCCCGCGTCGGCCAGGCCGCCCAGGAAATTTCCCTGAGCAGCATCGCCCGCGACGACAACCCGGTGGTGCGCCTGGTCAACTCCATGCTGTTCGATGCCCTGCAAAGCCGCGCCAGCGATGTCCATGTGGAAACCACCCCCCAGGGCCTGGTGATCAAGTACCGCATCGACGGCGTGTTGCAGCAGATGGGCCAGGCCAGCGGCATGGACATGGCCGAGCAGGCACTGTCGCGGATCAAGGTGTTGTCGGAGCTGGATATCGGCGAGCGGCGGGTGCCCCAGGACGGGCGTTTCAAGATGAAAATCCAGGGTCGCGAAGTGGACTTTCGCGTGTCGATCATGCCCAGCATCCACGGTGAAGATGCGGTGCTGCGGATTCTCGACAAGTCCCAGCGCGGCGAGTCCCTGAGCCTGGAAACCCTGGGGTTGAACGCCGAGACCATCGCGCGCATCCGTGTGTTGGCCGGCGAACCCTATGGCATGTTGCTGGTGACCGGCCCCACCGGCAGCGGCAAATCCACCACGCTGTATGCCGCCCTGTCGGAGACCAATACCGGCGAGAAAAAGATCATCACCATCGAAGACCCGGTGGAATACGAACTGCCCGGGGTCCTGCAAATCCCGGTGAACGACAAGAAGGGCCTGACCTTTGCCCGTGGCCTGCGCTCGATCCTGCGCCACGACCCGGACACCATCCTGGTGGGGGAAATACGCGACGGTGAAACGGCCGGCATTGCGGTGCAGGCAGCGTTGACCGGGCACCTGGTGCTGTCGTCGGTGCACGCCAACAGCGCGTTCAGTGTGCTGGAGCGCTTCACCTACATGGACGTGGACCCGGCCAGCTTTGTCGAAGCCCTTAACGGCGTGGTCGCCCAGCGCCTGGTGCGGCGCATCTGCCCGGACTGCGGCACGGATGCCGCCCCCGACCCCGAGATCACCCAGCTCGCCCAACTCGCCGAGGCTCAACTCCAACAGGGTCACTACCGCGTGGGCAAAGGCTGCGAGGCCTGCCGTCACACCGGCTATCGCGGCCGACTCGCCCTGGCCGAAGTGCTGACACTGACCGACAGCATCAAGGAGGGCCTGCTCAACCGCAGTTCGGCCTCCACCCTGCGCGAACTGGCCCGTGAAGCCGGCCACGTGTTTATCCGCGACATCGCCCTGGCCCACGCCGCCCAGGGCGACACCACGCTCAAGGAGATCCACCGTGTCATTTCCCTTTATTGAGCATGTGGTGTGGCTGCACAGCGACGGCGCCGAATGGGCTGCACGGCCGCGCTGGCGCGGTGCAGCAGTATGGCGTGCGCAACAGGCTGGCGAACCATTGGCCGCCTGTGCCGAACTGCTGGAACAGGCGCCGCGCGGCCGCATCGGGTTTCTGGACCGGACCACGGTGCTGCTGGGCTTCCCCCATGTGCACTACCTGATGCTGGCGTGGCAAACCGGCGTGTACAGCCAGGCCGACTGGCAAGGCTTGGCCGAAGTGACCTTCAACCAACAGGCAGGCATCGACCCCGGACAGTGGCAAGTGCAAGTCGCCAACAGCACCTTTGGAGATGAACGCCTGGCGGTCGCGACGCCACGGAATTTGCTGCAAGACCTGCGGGAGTTGTTCAAGCAACAGCACCTGCCGCTGGTGACATGCACGCCATTGTTGACGGCCGTGGCCCAACGGTATTGGCAGCAATTGCCTGACGATTGCGTGCTGGCGGTACCTGAGGCGCGAGGTCTCAGTTGCCTTTACCGGCAACGGGGTGTGGCTCAACAAGTCTGCGTGCTGCAAACCCCACCCGGCAGCCACTTGAGCGACAACCTGTTCACCGCCGACCTGCTGGCGCAACGGCACGCGGCGGCCACATGGGTCGTCGCCAATCACCCCACTGAACATTGGCTGGGGCCACTGCATCCCTGGCTGGGGGAGCCGTTGGCATGATCGCTCAGCTGAAATCACAACTCGCCGGTGCCTGGCGACAGCGGCAGGCGCCGGGCGTCGACTTCCTGCACCCTAACGCCGTCTATCGGCCGCTGGTGAGTGGGTTGTGGCTGGTCGCCGCCGGGCTTGTCTTCGTGACCTGGCAACACTGGCAGCGCATGGAGCATCAGCAACAACAGACCGACGCACTGGAGCAGCGCTTTATCGAATTGACGCGCCGCCAGGAGCAATTGATCCAGGCCGCCATTCGCTTGTCACCCCAGCAGAAACAACAACTGGCCGCCTTTTCCCGACAGCAGGACACGCCCTTCGCGCTGATGGACGCCGTGGCCCGGGCCTGGTCCGCGGAAGTCGCGCTGACGCGCGTGGAGGTCGACACCCAGGCCCGGCTGATTCACTTGGAGCTGGAAGCCAAGATGCTGAGGGATGCCTTTCGCTTTGTCGAACGGCTCAAGGCCCAGCCAGGGGTGCACGTGAACCTGCAACAAAGCACACGCAAGGCCAATGACCCGCAACACCCGGTGCAGGTCAAACTTGCGGTTGGTGCAGGGTAGTCGCCCATGGACGCACTGACCCGCCACCTCCCGCGCGTGCGCTGGCACTTGATGCAATGGCAACAGCGCCTGGGCTTTTGGGGGCTGCTGGCATTAGGGCTGATGGCGGCAACGTTGCTGATCGAAGTCACAGTGATTCATCCGGCAGGCATTGCCGACAGCCTGCGGCGCCAGGAACTGGAGGCCGGTATCGCCGAGCAGCCCCAGGATGTGCAGGTGACCGAACCGGCCGTGGTCGAACGCCTGCCCAGTGCACAGGACTTCGCCCCACGCCTGGAAAAGCTGCTGGACGTCCTCACCCGGCGCGGCTTTATCATCGAACAGACCACCCTGGCCTACTCCGCGCCCGGCGACACCGGGCTGCAACGGCTGGACGTGGACATTCCCCTCGTCGGCCCCTACGCCTTGCTGCGCGATGCCCTGGTCGACGTCGCCAATGAGCCGGCCGTGCGCATCGAACGCCTGGCCCTGGAGCGCAAGGAAATCACCAGCGGCATGTTGAACATCAGCCTCAAGGTGAGTGTGCTGGGGGTGGTGGAATGACGCTGCCGCTGTATCTGCGCGTGCTGTTGCTGCTGACCTTGATCGGCTGCGGCTGGCTGTTCTGGCAGGACACTGCGGACACTCCCACGCCCTCGCCGGTGCCAGTGATCGCCCGCCCTGTACAGGTGCCCTCGGCACCGGTCGCAGCACCTGCGCCGGCGGTGGCCGAAGCCATCGACCTGTTCCCCGCCCAGACCTGGACACCTGCACCGCCGCCCATACCGGTCGACACCTCAGCGCCCAAGCCACCGCCCCTGCCCTTCACCGTGAGCGCGCAATGGCGCTACGAGAACCAGGCGAAAATCGTCGTGCTCAGCGGCAATGGCAGCCAGTACACCCTGTGCAACCGTTGCTCGGTACCCGGGCGCATCGTGCCCGGCAAGATGCTCGACGCGCACTACCGGCTGGACAAACTCACCGACACCGCCGTGGTGCTGACCTACATGCCCCTCAAGCATGTCAGCACCTTGCGGCTGGACACTCACTGACCGGCGCAGGACACGATCATGGCCATACGCACGTGGATACCCTTGAGCCTGGCCGTGGCCCTGCTCAGCGCCTGCCAGACCCACCGGGCGATCAAGGAGAGCGACGAGTTGCGCCAGAAGGGCGACATCATCCGTTCGGTCGAAGTGCTGCAAGCCGAAGCCAGACAGGCCCCCGACGATGTGCAACTGCGCACCGCCAACTTCAGCAAGCTGGAATTGCTGGTGGCCCAATACAGCCGCGAAGCCAGCACCGCGCTGATGCGTGGCGACGATGCCGCTGCCATCCGCGCCCTGGAAACCATCCTCAAATACGACCCCAGCAACCTCGGCGCGCGCCAGGAAATCCAGAGCATCCAGGCGATGAAACAACTGCGCCCGCAACTGGCCCAGGCCTACGAAATGAAGCGTTCCAACCCGGTGGAAGCCCTCAACCTGGTGCGCCGGATCATCGCGCAAAAGCCCAACTACCGAGAGGCCCTGGACTTTCGCAATGCCCTGACCCGTGAACTGGTGAGCGCCGATTACCTCAGCGCCGACCTCTCCGAGGCCATGCGCAAACCCCTGAGCCTGGAGTTCAGCGCCCAAAGCCTGACCACGATTTTCGAGACCATTGCGCGCCTGTCGGGGGTCAACTTCGTCATCGACAAGGACGTCAATCCCAGTGCCTCGGCGAGCATGACCGCGAGCCGAACCACCGCCGAAGACGCGCTGAACCTGCTGCTGACCACCCAGGGGCTGGACAAGAAGGTCCTCAACGCCAACACCATCCTGGTTTACCCCCGCCGCCCGGACAAGGAACGGGAATACCGCGAGTTGGCCGTGCGCACCTTCTACCTCAGCCATGGCGACCCCAAGGTCATCGCCGCCGAGATCAAACAGGTGCTCAAGCCCAAGGAGGTGCTGGTGGACGAACGCCTGAACGCGGTGATCGTGCGCGATGGACTGGACACCCTGAGCGCGGTGGAAAAACTGGTGGAAGCCATTGATATCGCACAATCGGAAGTGACCATCGACATCCAGGTGCTGGAGGTCAGCCTGACCGACGAGTTGAACCTGGGCATCCAGTACCCGGAGAGCATCGGCCTGTCCGTGGGCAACCTGGCCAACGTGCCTGCCGGGCTGGCAGGCATCCCGCTCAGCGCATTGCGCGGGATCAATGGCGACAACATCCTGCTCGACGCGGGCAGTACCTCGGCGCGCATCAATATGCTGCAACGCAGCGGCAACACCGTGACCCTGGCCAACCCCAGGGTGCGGGTGCGCAACCGCGAAGAAGCCCAGGTAAACATCGGCGACAAGATCCCCGTGGTGACCACCACCACCGCCAACCAGATCACCACCTCGTCGGTGGCCTACCAGGACGTCGGGCTGCAGATCACGGTCAAGCCGAATATCAGCCTGAGCGATGAGGTGAACCTGGAGCTGAACGTGGAAATGAGCCATATCACCAAGCGTATTCCCGGCTCGGAAAACGTACCGGCCACCTTCGAACTCGGCTCACGGGCCACCAAGACCCTGCTGACCGCGCGCAACAATGAAACCCAGATCGTCTCGGGGCTGATCCGCACGGCGGACGTCGACGAGGGCTCGGGTTTGCCGTGGTTGAGCCAGATCCCGTGGATCGGCAAAAAGCTGTTCGGCACCAACCAGAATACCCAGCAGAAGACTGAGATCATTCTGCTGCTGACCCCGAGGATCGAACGCAACCTGGACCTGCCGATTGCCCAGATCAGTACCTTCCACAGCGGCACCGAGGCGCGCAGTTCGACCCAGGGCATGATCCTGCGCGACACCACCGACAAAATGATCCTCAAGCCGATTGGCGGCGACCCCACGCCGGCGCTGCCACCGCCGATGCAACAGCCGGATGCCACCTGGCAACCCCTGCCGCCACCGCTGCCGGATCTGGTGCCCAAGCCTGCGCCCGAACCTGCGCCCCAATGAAGATCCAATGTGGGAGGGGGCTTGCCCCCGATTGCAATGTGTCAGTCTCAGTATCTTTAACTGAAGCACCGCTATCGGGGGCAAGCCCCCTCCCACATTTGTTTTGCAGTGTTGGTGGGTTAGCGCACGACGCCTTCTTCTATGAGCAACTTGAGGATTGCCTGGGCACCTTCCTCGGCGCTCACACCCTTGAGCACCTGCCCACCGCCGCCACTGGCCTTGGCGGTGGCGGCTTTCATGCGGTCGGCGCCGCTCTTGGCCTTGATCACCTTGAGGCGCTTGGGCCGGGGCTTGGCCGGTTGCAACAGCGCGCTGGCGAATAACTCATCGTCTTCAACCTCGACCTCATGGGCCGCCAGCTCACCGCGCTGTGCCGGGCCGTAGGCACTCTGCCGAGGCTTGGGCGCGGCGTTGTCCACCGTCGCCAGGAATGGCAGGCGCACCTTCAAGCGCCTGCGCTGCCCACGGGGCAAGGCTTGCAGCACATGGGCCACACCGCCGTCGATGGACTCCACCTCGGCCAGCCCGACAATCAGCGGCCAGCCCAATTGCTCGGCCAACAGGAACGGCAACATGCCCGAGCCTTCACCGGTTTCGGCCTGGCTGCCGGCAAGCACCACCTGGGCACCGGCGTGGCGCAGGTACTCGCCGAGCACCGGCAACGCATCGCTGCCCTCCGGTTGTTCCAGCACGTGCAACTGTGGCAGGCCCATGCCCAGGTAGCTGCGCAGGGTCGGTTCGGCGATGTTGCCGGCGTGCAGCACCTGCAACTTATCCCCAGCCATCTGCAGACCCAGTTCGACGGCGCGCGCATCCTGTTCGGCGCGGCGTGGCCGGCCGGAGGTGGGGTGGGCGCCGATGGACACCAGGCTGATTACATTCGTGGTCATGGTCATGTCCTCAAGCCGCATCGCGCTTGGCGCCGTTGCGGTAGGCCTCGACCGCAGCGATCAAGGCTTGCAGAATCGCGGCGCTTTCGCCGATCACCGACAGGTCGGCACGCTTGATCATGTCGCAGCCCGGGTCGAGGTTGATCGCCACCACCTTGTCGCAGGCGCCAATGCCTTGCAGGTGCTGGATCGCCCCGGAAATCCCCACGGCCACATACACCCGCGCCGTCACCCAGGTACCGCTGGCGCCGACCTGGCGATCACGGGCCATGAATCCATCGTCCACCGCCACCCGCGAGGCGCCTTCGGTGGCCCCCAATGCCGCGGCGGTCTGGTGGAACAGCGCCCAGTCCTTCACGCCGTTGCCGCCGGAGAAAATAAACTCGGCCTCGGCCATGGGAATCGCCGCCGGGTCCACCGCCACCGCACCGAGATCCTCGATACGCGGCAGGCTGCGCGCCAGGCTTGTGGATAACTCCACGGGCAGCACCTCATGGCGTGTGTCGCTGACCGGATCGGCGCATTCGGCGGCGGCCAGAATCAGGCGTGGCAGCGGCCGCGCCAAGTCTTCCCGGCCCGCACCGGCGCGGCCGATGCACTCATCGCCCTTGATCTGCCAGACGCGAGTGGCCGGGCGTTCCTTGAGGCTGGCGGCAAAGCGCCGACCCAACTCGCCGCCACCACTGCGGCTGTCGGGCAGCAACCAGTGGCGCGGGTTGAACTGGTTATCCACAGCGCGCAAACCCTGCACGCGTTGCTCCGGTGAATAACCGTCGAATTCGCGGCCGTCGAGCACCAGCAGGCGATCGACACCGGCCGTGGCAAACGCGCTTTCCTTGTGTTCGCCAAACACCACCACCAGCACCGCGCCGTCGTTGCCGGCGAGTTGCCGCGCCAGGCCGAGCAGGTCGCGGTCGTGGCTGCTCAAGCGGCCACCGACCATGTCCGGCACTACGTTGATGTAGAACGCAGGCGCAGGCACCTGATGCAGCGGCAACTGCACTTCAATCGCCGCCGTACGCTTGGCCGCACCGCCCTGCTGGGCACCGCTGCGGTCGATGCGCTTGATGCCGTTGGGGCCGATAAAACCGACACCATGCACGTTCTTGCGGATGACGCCGTTAGGCCCCATCCAACTGTGTTGCAGCGGCTGCATCGCCGCATGCAGCGGGTGCAGGCGGTTGCGGGCGATCCATTCGGCCCGTGGGTCGCGGCGGATAATGTCGCTCATCAGTGCACCTCCGCAGGTTCACGCTTGTTGGGAGCTTTGGCCGGTGCGACGTCTTCCAGCAATGCATCGGCCACCAGCTCGGCGATGTCCTTGATCAACGGGCGCGGTTCAACCACACCTTCGAGCATCGCGGTGCATTGCGGGCAACCGACCGCTACCAGTTCGGCGCCGGTCTCGCGGATGTCTTCCATGCGCATATCGGGGATACGTTGCTTGCCGGGGATGTCGGTAATCGGCGCGCCGCCACCGCCGCCGCAGCAGCGTGAGCGGAAACCCGAACGTTGCATCTCCTTGACCTCGATGCCCAAGGCACGCAGCACTTGGCGCGGCGCCTCGTACTCACCGTTGTAGCGGCCCAGGTAGCACGGGTCGTGGTAGGTCACGCTGTTGCCTTTGTGCTGGCCCAGGTTCAGCGCGCCTTCGCCGATCAGCTCGGCCATGAAGGTGCTGTGGTGCTGCACAAGATAGTTGCCGTTGAAGGCGCCGTATTCGTTTTTCAGCACATGGAAGCTGTGGGGATCGCAGGTGACGATGCGCTTGAAGCTGTACTTGGCCAGCGTCTGGATATTGCGCGAGGCCAGCAGCTGGAACGTTGCTTCATCGCCCAGGCGCCGTGCGACGTCACCGCTGTCGCGCTCTTCCAGGCCCAGTACGGCGAAGTCGACCTTGGCCGCCTTGAGCACTTTGACGAACGCCCGCAGGGTGCGCTGGTTGCGCATGTCGAAGGCACCGTCGCCGACCCAGAACACCACGTCGGCACTGCCTTTTTCGCTGAGCAGTGGCAGGTTCAGATCCGCCGCCCAGTTCAGGCGACCGCCCGGCGCAAAGCCGCCGGGGTTGTCAGTGGCGATCAGGTTTTCCAGGACTTCGGCGCCCTTGTTCGGGGTCGCGCCTTTTTCCAGGGTGAGGTAGCGGCGCATGTCGACGATGGCGTCGACGTGCTCGATCATCATCGGGCACTCTTCCACGCAGGCGCGGCAGGTGGTGCACGACCACAGGGTCTCGGCGTCCACCAGGCCGTTGACGATCGGCTGGTGCGGGTTGCCGCTGTGCTCGCCAATCGGTTTACCTGGATAAGGGCTGCCGGCGAACTTGGCATCGGTGCCGCCGGCCAGGCCGACCACCATGTCCTGGATCAGCTTTTTCGGGTTCAGCGGCTGGCCGGCGGCGAAGGCCGGGCACGCCGCTTCGCACTTGCCGCACTGCACGCAGGCGTCGAAACCGAGCAGTTGGTTCCAGGTGAAATCCTTGGGTTTTTCCACGCCCAGGGGCGCGCTCTTGTCGCTCAGGTCCAGGGGTTTCAAACCAGTGGAACGACCACCGCCAAAGCGTTCGGCGCGACGGTGCCAGGCCAGGTGCAGGGCACCGGCGAAGGCGTGTTTCATCGGGCCGCCCCAGGTCATGCCGAAGAACATCTCGGACACGCCCCACAGCACACCCACACTCAGCAGCGCGGCCAGCAGCCAGCCACCGAAGTCGGCGGGCAGGATCCCCGCCACCGGCAGCGTCACCAGGAAGAAACTCACCGAGAACGCCATCAGGCTTTTCGGCAGGCGCATCCACGGGCCCTTGGACAGGCGCGACGGTGGATTGCGCCGCCGCAGGTAAACGAAGGTGGCGCCGACAAACATCAACACTGACGCCAGCAGCAAGGCGTAGCCGAGGATACGGTTATGCAGGCCGAAGCCGTGCACCAGGATTGCCAGCAGCGCCGACAGCACAAAGCCCAGGGCCGTGGCGACGTGGGTGTTGGCGATGTATTTGTCGCGGGCGACCACGTGGTGCAGGTCGACCATGTAGCGCTTGGGCATGGCCAGCAGGCCGCCCAGCAGGTCGACCTTGGAGGCTCGGCCGCGGCGCCACATGTTCACACGGCGCAGGGCGCCGAGGACGGCAAGGCCCAGGGCGGTAAATAAGAGAATAGGCAGCAAGGTGTTCAACATGGTGAAGCTCCCACAGACCGCACAGGTCTACTGTGAAACTGGCCCGAATGTGGGAGGGGGCTTGCTCCCGATGGCGGACTGTCAGTTGGTACAGTTGTCGCTGAACCACCGCTATCGGGGGCAAGCCCCCTCCCACATTTGACCGCGTTCACCTCATCAAAAGTCTTTGCACAGGCGCAGGGCGTCGTAGATGGCAGCGTGGGTATTGCGCTGCGCCACACAGTCACCGATGCGGAACAGCAAGTACCCCTCGCCCGTCTCGCTCAGGCACGGCTGCGGCTTGATCGCGAACAGGGCTTCGACGTCGATCTGGCCCTTGTTGCGCGAACCTTCCTTGAGCCCGTAGTAAATGGCTTCGTCCGGACGCACGCCGTTTTCCACCACCACCTGGTCCACTACCCGCTCCTCTTTGGCGCCGGTGTATTCGTTCTCCAGCACCGCCACCAGCTTGTCGCCCTCGCGGTAGACCTTTTCCAGCATCATGTCGCCGGTCATGATCACTTCCTTGGGGTACATGCTGCGGTAGTAGGTCGGGAACGACGTACCGCCGATGGCTACGCCCGGCTTGATGTCATCGGTGACGATTTCCACCTGGCAGCCTTTGTCGGCCAGGAAGTCCGCCACCGACATGCCGGTGAATTCGCAAATGGTGTCGTACACCAACACGTTCTTGCCCGGTGCGACCTTGCCGTCGAGCACGTCCCAGCTGCTCACCACCAGGCCTTCGGCGGCACCCCAGTGTTCGTTCTGTTCGATAAACGGATGCCCGCCGACCGCCAGCACCACCACGTCCGGACGCAGGTCCAGGATGGTCTCGGCATCGGCGGCCACGCCCAGGCGCAGGTCGACTTTCAAACGCGCCAGCTCCAGCTGGAACCAGCGGGTGATACCGGCGATCTGGTCGCGTTGCGGCGCCTTGGAGGCGGTGGTGATTTGCCCGCCGATAAATTCTTTCTTCTCGAACAGGGTCACGTCGTGGCCACGTTCGGCGGCCACCCGCGCGGCTTCCATCCCGGCAGGGCCGGCACCGACCACCACCACCTTGCGTTTCGGCCCGGTGGACTTCTCGATGATATGCGGCACGCCCATGTACTCACGGGACGTCGCGGCGTTCTGGATGCACAGCACATCCAGGCCCTGGTACTGGCGGTCGATGCAATAGTTGGCGCCGACGCACTGTTTGATCTGGTCGATCTGGCCCATCTTGATCTTGGCGATCAGGTGCGGGTCGGCGATGTGCGCACGGGTCATGCCGACCATGTCCACATAGCCGCCTTCGAGGATGCGCGTGGCCTGGTTCGGGTCCTTGATGTTCTGTGCGTGCAGCACCGGAACCTTGACCACTTCCTTGATACCGGCCGCCAGGTGCAGGAACGGCTCCGGCGGATAGCTCATGTTGGGGATCACGTTGGCCAGGGTGTTGTGGGTGTCGCAACCCGAGCCCACCACGCCGATGAAATCGAGCATGCCGGTGTCGTCGTAATACTTGGCGATCTGCTTCATGTCCTCGTGGGACAGGCCGTCCGGATGGAACTCGTCACCGCACAGGCGCATGCCCACGCAGAAGTCGTCACCGACTTCGGCACGCACGGCCTTCAACACTTCGAGGCCGAACTTCATGCGGCCTTCGAAGGTGCCGCCCCACTCGTCGGTACGCTTGTTGACCCGTGGGCTCCAGAACTGGTCGATCATGTGCTGGTGCACGGCGGACAGTTCCACACCGTCCAGGCCACCGGCCTTGGCACGCCGCGCGGCCTGGGCGTAGTTGCCGATCACGCGCCAGATTTCTTCCGGCTCGATGGTCTTGCAGGTGGCACGGTGCACCGGCTCGCGCACGCCGGACGGCGACATCAGGGTCGGCCAGTTAAAGCCATCCCAACGGGAGCGACGGCCCATGTGGGTAATCTGGATCATGATCTTGGCGCCATGCTTGTGCATGGCATCCGCCAGGTTCTGGAAGTGCGGGATGATGCGGTCGGTGGACAGGTTCACCGAGCTCCACCATTCCTGGGGGCTGTCGATGGCGACCACCGAGGAACCGCCGCAGATCGCCAGGCCGATACCGCCCTTGGCTTTCTCTTCGTAGTACTTCACATAGCGGTCGGTGGTCATGCCGCCGTCGGTGGCATACACCTCGGCGTGGGCGGTACTGAGCACGCGGTTGCGGATGGTCAGTTTGCCGATCTGGATCGGCTGGAACATTGCTTCGAAAGCCATGGCACGGTCCTCGGCTTACAACGGCTTGACGGTGAACAAGCCGTCATCGTGGCCCTCTTCGGAGCCTCCGTAGACTTGTTCGGCCACGGTGCGGATCTGGCTGCCACGGGCTTGCAGAATCTGGTCCATGGCGCCGGCAAACCAGCCGGTGAACATGTAGTCGACCTTGCGCCCGACCTTGCCGTACACATAGACGAAGGCCGAGTGTTCGAGCTTGACGCTGGCGGTGCCTTTATCCAGGTCGATGTCCTGGATCTTGAACAGGCCCCAGCCGCGTTGCGACAGGCGCTTCATGTAGTGCTCGAACACCGCGACGCCTTCCAGGCCATGGCATTCAGCTTCTTTCTCGCACCAGTGCCAGGCGGATTTGTAGCCGGCCTTGTAGAGGATCTCGGCGTAGGCCTCGGCGCCCAGCACTTCTTCGATGCCCATGTGGTTGTTGACGAAGAAATGACGCGGCACGTACAGCATCGGCAGGGCGTCGGACGTCCAGACACCGGTTTCGCTGTCGACTTCAATAGGCAATTGCGGGGCGATCTTGGCCATGGAAACTTAACTCCAGAAAAATTCGTTGTGATGTTGCCCGTGGGTGCTTGGCTTATTCGCCCCAAACGTCCTTCAAGACGTTGACCCAGTTCTCGCCCATGATCTTGCGCACCACACGCTCGGGGTGGCCGCGCTTGAGCAGGGTCTCTGTCAGGTTGGGGAACTCGCCGACGGTGCGGATGCCCAGCGGGTTGATGATCTTGCCGAAGCTGGTCAGGCGGCGGGCGTAGCCCTTGTCATGGGTCAGCATTTCAAAGAAATCCTGGCCATGGCCCTGGGTGAAGTCGGTGCCGATGCCGATGGCGTCCTCGCCGACGATATTCATGGTGTATTCGATGGCTTCGGCGTAGTCGTCGATGGTCGAATCGATGCCCTTGGCCAGGAACGGCGCGAACATGGTCACGCCGACAAAACCGCCGTGGTCGGCGATGAACTTCAGCTCTTCATCGGACTTGTTGCGCGGGTGTTCTTTAAGGCCGGACGGCAGGCAGTGGGAGTAGCACACCGGTTTTTTCGATTCGAGGATGACTTCTTCGCTGGTCTTGGAGCCGACGTGGGACAGGTCGCACATGATGCCGACGCGGTTCATCTCGGCGACGATCTCGCGCCCGAAGCCCGACAGGCCGCCGTCGCGCTCGTAGCAACCGGTGCCGACCAGGTTCTGGGTGTTGTAGCACATCTGCACCACACCGACGCCGAGCTGCTTGAAGATCTCCACATACCCGAGCTGGTCTTCAAATGCATGGGCGTTCTGGAAGCCGAAGATGATGCCGGTCTTGCCCTGTTCCTTGGCCTTGCGGATGTCGGCGGTGGTTTTCACCGGGATCACCAGGTCGCTGTTCTCGCGGATCAGGGCCTGGCTGGCGACGATGTTGTTGATCGTGGCCTGGAACCCTTCCCACACCGACACGGTGCAGTTCGCGGCGGTGAGGCCACCTTTGCGCATGTCCTCGAACAGGTCGCGGTTCCACTTGGCAATGATCAGCCCGTCGATAACGATGCTGTCGGCGTGCAATTCGGCTGGGCTCATCAGGCGTCCCCTTATTTTGGCGATTCATGCGCCGAATCGTCTGCCGGCGCTTTGGGGCCAGCATATGCCCAGGGGCCGACCGAGCCGGGTGCAAAAACGACAGGGGAATTGCCGAAAGCGTCAATCCACGACAAAGGCTGTTATGAGTGGTCTGACTGGCGGCTGTTATTTGTCTTACGCTTGAGCCAGAATTCCCGCATCACCTGATATGAGACGGCGCAATGAAATCGATTTTCCTGGCTTTGGCACTCATCGCAACCGGCGTCCACGCGGCCGAAGACACCGACAGCACGCCGTGCGATGGCATCGAAAACGACAAGCAAACCCTGGAATGCGCCACCTATAACAAAACCACTGCCGAGCAATTGCTCAAGGATAATTATCAAGGCCTGCTGGAACGCATGCATTCCACCTATGGCAGCGACAAGACCAAGCTCGCCGACATTACCGCTCGTCTGAAGGATGCCCAGCAGAAATGGGAAAAACTGCGTGACGCCGACTGCGCGGTGGACACCTTCCCGGCAGTGACCGGCACCAAAGCCTATGCGATTGCGCAAAATGACTGCCTGGCGCGGATGAGTGATGAGCGGTCGGAGTTTCTGGAGTCGATTGGGCAGGAATAAGCGACAATCCCGCCACTTTCTCTTTGAACCAAGGCCCTTCATGACTATCTGTGGCATCGAAATCAAAGGCAGCGAAGCCATCATCGCTGTCGCCTCCCTGGACAACCAGGCGCTGGGCCACGTCGCCCTGGCTACCAAGAAAATCGCCCTTGAAGACGATGATGAAGCGGCCAACGTCAAAGCCTTTGCCGCCCAGGTGAAGGCCTTCGTGCAGGCCAACGCCGTCACTCGCATCGCGATCAAGAAGCGCAGCAAAAAAGGCGAATTCGCCGGTGGCCCGACCACGTTCAAGATTGAAGGGGTGTTTCAACTGCTGGAGGGGGTTGAGGTGACGTTGCTGTCGCCGCAGACCATCAATGCGCAGAACAAGAAGCACAACTTTGAACTGCCGGCGACGTTGAACAAATATCAGCATGAGGCCTTCAAGGCGGCGTGTTCGGCACTGCTGAAGAAGTAAGCTACACCACAATCCTATGTGGGAGGGGGCTTGCCCCCGATAGCGGTGAGTCAGCCAAAGCTGTATCAACTGACAGTCCGTCATCGGGAGCAAGCCCCCACATTAGATGTGGGGTGTTTTCAGTGGGGTGTATGGCGCTTGTGCCGCAGCCAATCCCCGAACGACTTGTCTTCCAGGGCATAACCACCGCGGCCCGACTTCCACACCAACTCCTTGTCGCGCAAGGCATCGATGCAGGCCTGGACGGTCTGGGTACCCGGCACCACGTCACTGCCCATGGCTTCCAGCGCCTTGCTGACAGCCGTGAGGGTGCTGTCGGTGAAGGGCGCGAAGGGTTCGTTGTTCTGGGAGCGCTCCACCATCACCTCCAGCACGGCGCGCTGCGGGATGGTCAGGGCGTTCCAGGCGCTTTCGAACTCGGTCCATACACCCGCGCGCAGCAGTTCGGCGCGACTGTGCAGCAATTGGCCCAGATTGCTCGCCTCGCCCAGTTCCAACGCGACTTCACCGATGATCGTGCGCAACATCTCGGGACGCCGGCCTACCAGCTCAAACGCCTCATCAATATCAGCCGCGTTGAACTGGTTGGTCTCGGCCAGGTGCGCGTTGAGGTGCACAGTGTAGGCTTGGGTGAACTCTTTACCCAGCAGCGGAAACGGCGTGATGCTGGAACCGAAGAACGGCTGGCTTTTACCCAATACCAAATGGGCGAGTTTGTCGCGATTGGAACCGGTAAACACCAGGCGCAAGCCGCTGCCCTCTTCGTCACGGCCCTGGTTGAGCTGATCCCGGGCAGCCTTCAACGCGAACATCGCATTGATACCCGACTCGGTGGTCAAGGCGTGCTGCGCTTCGTCAATCACCAGCACAACGGGTTTTTCTGCAGCACTGTGGAGCAATTCCAGGGCTTGGGTCAGCGTCGCACCGACAGGCAATTGTGGCTGGGTAAAGTCCCAGGAGAGCGTCCGCAGAAAGCTCAGTTTCTCGATGCCAATATTCTTGGCCAGTTTGCGGATGCCCTTTTCATAGGGAACCAGGGCAGCCGCAATAGCACTGGCAATCAACTCCGCAGGATCTTTCTCCTTGTCAGCCCAGAGATCCACATACACCGCCAGCCAGCCCCGGAGCTGACATTCCGGAATCAGGTCTTCGCGCAGGAAAGTGCTTTTGCCGGTGCGACGGGGCGCCGCGAGGAACAGGCCAGAGGTGAAATCCTGAATACCGGCGCCCACCAGGCCATCGGCAATACTGCTTGCCAGGGCGGGGCGACGGAACACGAAGCCGCTGTGCTTGGACATGGATTTATACTCAATTATGAAAACAACTATAAATTATAGTGATGAGTATAATTCACTATAATTGTTCGTCAAACCACCTCCCGTCGCCGATCCTCCCTCGGACACTTGGCAAACCTCGCCCGATAACTCCGGGTGAAATACGACGGCGACTCGAACCCGCAGGCAATGCTCACCTCCAGCACGCTCATATCGCTCTGGCGCAGCAGCTGCCGGGCTTTTTCCAGGCGCAGGCCAAGGTAGAAGTTGCTCGGGGTATCGTTCAAATGCAGGCGAAACAGACGCTCCAACTGGCGCCGGGTAACTTTGATCGCGTCGGCCAACGCCAAGGTGCTCAGGGGCGGTTCGGTGTGCTGCTCCATCTCGCCGATCACTTGCACCAGCTTCTTGTTGTTGATGCCGTAGCGCGTGGCGATCTGCATGCGCTGGTGGTCCTTGCGCGGGCGGATGCGGCCGAGTACGAACTGTTCGGAGACCTGGATCGCCAGGTCGGCGCCGTGGGCCTGGGCGATCAGGTCGAGCATCAGGTCGATGGAGGCGGTACCGCCGGCGCAGGTGATGCGGCGGCGGTCGATTTCGAACAGTTCCTGGGTCACGCTCAGGTGCGGGTACGACTCCTTGAAGGCATCGATGGCTTCCCAGTGCAGGGTCAGGCGATGACCGTCGAGCAGGCCGGCTTCGGCGAGCACGCAGGCGCCGGTGTCGATGGCGCCGAGGGTCACGCCGTCATGGTCCAGACGGCGCAGCCAGTGCTCCAGCGCCGGCGTGGCGAACTGCAGCGGTTCGAAGCCGGCCACCACCAACAGCGTCGCACCCTTTTTCAGCGGTTCCAGCGCGGCGTCGGCGTTGACCGACATGCCATTGCTCGCCAGCACCGCGCCGCCATCGGCGCTCAGCACATGCCAGCGGTACAACTCGCCACGAAAGCGGTTGGCCACGCGTAAAGGTTCCAGTGCAGAAATAAAACCGATGGCCGAGAACCCCGGCATCAGCAGAAAGTAGAAATCCTGGGACATGGTGGCGCTCTCGTAGGACGGGCAGCGTGGCACTGTGATACTCCCGTTCTCGGGTGGATTCAAGGGGGCAGGTCGCTGCAGTGCAAGAGCTGGTCGCCGCCGTGCGTTTTGTCGCCTCCAAAGCTACGTAACTTGGCCTCACGGCGCACAAAGACGCCGGCCCCCACAATAACGACCTGCCGAGGGATCCACCATGAACCGACTGATTCGCCGCTGCGTGCTTGCACTCAGCGCCAGCGCCATCTTGAGCACGAACGTATGGGCTGCCGACGCGGCATCCTGCCAGAACGTGCGCATGGGCGTGGTGAACTGGACCGACGTCATCGCCACCAGCGCCATGACCCAAGTGCTGCTCGACGGCCTCGGCTACAAGACCAAACAAACCAGCGCCTCCCAGCAAATCATCTTCGCCGGTATCCGTGACCAGCGCCTGGACCTGTTCCTCGGCTACTGGAACCCGCTGATGACCCAGACCATCACGCCGTTCGTCGACGCCAAGCAAATCAAAGTCCTCGACAAACCCAGCCTGGAAGACGCCCGCGCGACCCTCGCGGTGCCGACTTACCTGGCGGACAAAGGCCTGAAGACCTTTGCCGACATCGCCAAATTCGAGAAGGAGCTGGGCGGCAAGATCTACGGCATCGAGCCGGGCTCGGGGGCCAACACCCAGATCAAGGCAATGATCGCCAAGAACCAGTTCGGCCTGGGCAAGTTCCAACTGGTGGAATCCAGCGAGGCCGGCATGCTCGCCGCCGTGGACCGTGCGGTACGCCGCAAGGAAGCCGTGGTGTTCTTCGGCTGGGCGCCGCACCCGATGAACGTCAATATCGCGATGACCTACCTCACCGGCAGCGACGACGCCCTGGGCCCGAACGAAGGCATGGCCAGCGTGTGGACGGTCACCGCGCCGACCTACGCCGAACAGTGCCCCAACGTGCACAAGCTGTTGACCAACCTGACCTTCACCGCCGCCGACGAGAGCCGGATGATGCAGCCGTTGCTGGATCACAAGGATGCCCTCGAGTCCGCCAGGCAGTGGCTCAAGGATCACCCCCAGGACCAGGCGCGCTGGCTCGAAGGCGTGACCACCTTCGACGGCAAACCGGCGGCGGCCAACCTGCAATTGACCAGCAAATAACCTTCTTCGAATCACCGTTTCGCGGTCACTACCGACCGCGAACGGCATCACCACGCCTGTAAGGAACCTGCCTCATGAACCACGACGTCATCATCACCTGCGCACTCACCGGTGCTGGCGACACGACCGCCAGAAGCCCACACGTGCCGGTCACCCCCAAGCAAATCGCCGCCGCTGCGGTGGAAGCCGCCAAGGCGGGCGCCACCGTGGTGCACTGCCATGTGCGCGACCCCGAGACCGGCAAGTTCAGCCGCGACGTCGCCCTGTACCGCGAGGTGATGGAGCGCATCCGTGAGGCCGACATCGACATCATCGTCAACCTCACCGCCGGCATGGGCGGCGACCTGGAGATCGGCGGCGGCGAGCACCCGATGGAATTCGGTCCCAATACCGACCTGGTCGGCCCGCTGACCCGCCTGGCCCATGTGGAAGAGCTGCTGCCAGAAATCTGCACCCTGGACTGCGGCACCCTGAACTTCGGCGATGGCGACACGATTTACGTCTCCACCCCGGCGCAGTTGCGTGCGGGCGCCAAGCGCATCCAGGAACTGGGCGTGAAGGCCGAGCTGGAAATCTTCGACACCGGCCACCTGTGGTTCGCCAAGCAGATGATCAAGGAAGGCCTGCTCGACAACCCGCTGTTCCAACTGTGCCTGGGCATCCCATGGGGCGCGCCGGCCGACACCACCACCATGAAGGCCATGGTCGACAACCTGCCGGCCGACGCGGTGTGGGCCGGGTTCGGGATCGGCCGCATGCAAATGCCCATGGCCGCGCAGGCGGTGCTGCTGGGCGGCAACGTACGGGTCGGCCTGGAGGACAACCTGTGGCTGGACAAGGGCGTACTCGCCACCAACGGCCAACTGGTGGAACGCGCCGGCGAAATCCTCAGCCGCCTGGGCGCGCGGGTCATGACCCCGGCGGAGGGTCGCATCAAGATGGGCCTTACCAAACGCGGCTAACCGAATCAAAAAATGTGGGAGGAGCTTGCCCCCTCCCACAGGGAACCACCGAACGCTCTAGGAATTTGCCATGCGCTTTATCACTGAGATCAAAACCTTCGCCGCCCTGGGCAGCGGTGTCATCGGCAGCGGCTGGGTGTCCCGCGCGCTGGCCCACGGCCTGGATGTGGTGGCCTGGGACCCGGCGCCGGGTGCCGAAGCGGCGCTGCGCAAGCGCGTCTCCAATGCCTGGGGCGCCCTGGAAAAACAGGGCCTGGCACCCGGCGCATCCCAAGACCGCCTGCGCTTTGTGGCCACCATCGAAGAATGCGTGAAAGACGCCGACTTCATCCAGGAAAGCGCCCCGGAACGCCTGGAACTGAAGCTGGAATTGCACAGCAGGATCAGCGCCGCGGCCAAGCCCGATGCATTGATCGGTTCAAGTACCTCGGGGCTGTTGCCGAGTGAGTTCTACGAGGGCTCGACCCATCCGGAACGCTGTGTGGTCGGCCATCCGTTCAACCCGGTCTATCTGCTGCCGCTGGTGGAAGTGGTCGGCGGCAAGCACACCGCGCCGGAAGCGATCCAGGCCGCGATCAAGGTGTATGAATCCCTCGGCATGCGCCCGCTGCATGTGCGCAAGGAGGTCCCCGGGTTTATCGCCGACCGCTTGCTCGAAGCCCTGTGGCGCGAGGCGTTGCACCTGGTCAATGACGGCGTGGCCACCACTGGCGAGATCGACGATGCCATCCGCTTTGGCGCCGGCCTGCGCTGGTCGTTCATGGGCACCTTCCTCACCTACACCCTGGCGGGTGGCGATGCGGGCATGCGCCACTTCATGGCGCAGTTCGGCCCGGCGTTGCAATTGCCGTGGACCTACCTGCCGGCTCCGGAGCTGACCGACAAGTTGATCGACGATGTGGTCGATGGCACCAGCGACCAGCTGGGCAAACACAGCATTTCGGCGCTGGAACGCTATCGTGATGATTGCCTGCTGGCGGTGCTGGAAGCGGTGAAAACCACCAAAGCCAAGCACGGCATGACCTTCGCCGAATAACGGAACCCTCACCATGCCTGCACTGACCACCTACACCACCCCAGTCCTTGCCGACTGGGTGGACTACAACGGCCACCTGCGCGACGCGTTCTACCTGCTGATCTTCAGCTACGCCACCGACGCGCTGATGGACACCCTCGGCCTGGACAGCGAAAACCGCGAAGCCAGCGGCCATTCGCTGTTCACCCTGGAACTGCACCTGAACTACCTGCACGAAGTGAAACTCGGTGCCGAAGTGGAGGTGCACACGCAACTGATCGCCCACGATGCCAAGCGCCTGCACCTTTATCACAGCCTGCATTTAGTGGGCGATGAGAAAGAACTGGCCGGCAACGAACAGATGCTGCTGCACGTCGACCTGGCCGGTCCGCATTCGGCCCCGTTTGCCGAGGCGACATTGGAGAAACTCATTGCGATCAGCGCTGAGCAAGCCGACCTGCCAAGGCCCGCCCTCCTCGGCCGAGTGATTGGACTGCCCCCGAAAAAATAAGGAGCCATCATGCAAACCGCCGCCGCTGTTGCCGATTTCCGTACTTACCCGAAACTCTGCGACCTCGCCGATGCACAGGTGCTGGACGATCAGGTTCGCGTGATATGGGCCGATGGTCGGGTCAGCCCGTTTCACCATCAGTGGCTGCGGGACAACTGCCCGTGCACGCAATGCGTGTACAGCGTGACCCGCGAGCAAGTGCTGGAAATTGTCGATGTGGATGAAAACCTCGGCGCCATCAGCGTGCGTATCGACCAGGGCCTCCTCAGCGTGGAATGGCACGGCGGTCATCGCAGCCGGTACGATCCCGGCTGGCTGCGGGCCCATGCCTACGACGATGAATCCCGCGCCGAACGCCGGGCGGCGAAAGCAAAATCGCGGCTCTGGGACAACACCTTCGAACTGCCTATATTCGACTACGCGGCGGTCATGCAAGACCCTGCGGCGCTGCTGCAATGGCTGCTGGCCTTGCGTGACGCGGGCCTGACGCAAATGCGCGGCGTACCCACCGAACCCGGCTCCCTGGCGCGTGTCGCCCAGCGTATTTCATTTATCCGCGAGAGCAATTTCGGCGTGCTGTTCAACGTGCAATCCAAGGCCGATGCCGACAGCAATGCCTACACCGCTTTCAACCTGCCCTTGCACAGTGATTTGCCGACCCGGGAGCTGCAACCGGGGCTGCAATTCCTGCATTGCCTGGTCAACGATGCCGACGGGGGCGAAAGTATTTTTGTCGATGGGTTTGCCATCGCCAATGCCCTGCGCGAGGAAGATCCCGAAGCGTTTCGTGCCTTGTGTGAAATACCCGTGGAGTTTCGCAACAAAGACCGCCACAGCGACTATCGTCGCCTCGCGCCGATCATCGCATTGGACGCCTTGGGGGATGTGGCAGAGATTCGCATGGCCAACTTTTTGCGTGGGCCGTTCGAGACGTCGGTGGCGCAGATGCCGTTGCTGTATCGGGCTTATCGACGCTTTATCGCGATGACGCGCGAGGCGCGCTTTCGGCTGGTCAAGCGCCTGGACCCGGGCGAGCTGTGGTGCTTCGATAACCGCCGCACGTTGCATGCGCGCAATGCGTTTGATCCCACCTCCGGGGCGCGGCACTTTCAGGGTTGCTATATCGACCGGGACGAACTGCTTTCACGAATCCTGGTGCTGCAGCGCTAAAAAAGCCCCGGTCCAGCCGTGACTGGATCGGGGCAGAGTGCCTTGTGTGAGCCGTACATCCCGAGGGTGACCAAACCTTCAAGCTGCTTGCTGATGGACAGTGTGCCTATTACTTCAGTGGGTAAATGGCCCGAAAACGACACGCTCATAGCCATCTGAGCCATTCGTGCATTCTGCCCTTGCCGACCGGCCGGGGGCCTACCAGAATCCAAGTCGATCCCCGCTCCCTTCACCAGGATAAACGTCATGATGCATGCGGATTTGATTGACCAGGATGACCTGCTGAGCCAACTGCGCTCCCTGGGTTTCGAGGTGTCCAGCGGCGCCAGCGCCGAACAGGCTTGCGAGTGCGCGGTACGCGGTTTGAGCGAAGCGCGGGCCAAGGCCCTCAAGGGTATGGTTGAGCAGATGTACACCGGCAGTGCGACGATTTTGCCGGCGGTGCGCCAGGCGATCGACAAGCAGTTGTTACCAGCGCTGATGCAGTTCAAGCAGAACTCCGGCGCCTGACAGACCGCTATCAGGGGGCAAGCCCCCTCCCACATCTGGCCATGTTCGTCATGACAACTCGGTCAAGTGTGGGAGGGGGCTTGCCCCCGATGCAGTCAACTCGGTTTAGAGCCGTACGCTCGCAAACGTCGACTCATTGCGCGCCTGGCTCAGCGCCGCCATCGGTCCCGACAGCGGTGACAACACCAGCGCCTGCGGAATCGGCATCATCGCCACCTGCTGGGTGGTGTTGGAGCCTACGCGCTCATCCCGTGGAGGAATGCCGAAGTATTCGCGGTAGCACTTGGAGAAGTGTGGGGTGGAGACAAACCCGCACACCGAGGCCACTTCGATGATCGACATCGGCGTTTGCTTGAGCAACTGCCGCGCGCGAATCAGGCGCAGCTTGAGGTAGTAGCGCGACGGCGAGCAGTGCAGGTATTTCTGGAACAGCCGCTCCAGTTGGCGACGCGACACGGCGACGTACACCGCCAGTTCGTCGAGGTCGATCGGCTCTTCGAGGTTGGCTTCCATCAGCGCGACGATTTCCTGCAGCTTCGGCTGGTTGGTGCCCAGCATGTGCTTGAGCGGCACACGCTGGTGATCCTGTTCGTTGCGGATGCGCTCGTACACGAACATCTCGGAGATCGCCGCCGACAGTTCGCGGCCGTGATCGCGGCTGATCAGGTGCAGCATCATGTCCAGCGGCGCGGTGCCGCCCGAACTGGTGAAGCGGTTGCGGTCGAGGGTGAACAAACGGGTGCTCATCGACACGCGTGGGAAGGCTTCCTGCATCGACGCCAGGCATTCCCAGTGCACGCTGCAATCGAAGCCGTCGAGCAGACCGGCACAGGCCAGGGCCCAGCTGCCGGTGCACACCGCGCCAAGGCGACGGGACTGGCGCGCCTGGCTTTGCAGCCACGACACATGCTCACGGGTCACGGTACGCTGGATACCCACGCCGCCGCACACAATCACAGTGTCCAGGACCGGGGCTTTGTGCATGGAGGCATCGGGGGTGATTTGCAGACCGTCGCTGGCCCATACCTGGTTGCCGTCGACACTCAGGGTTGTCCAGCGATACAGCTCGCGGCCGGACAGCTGGTTGGCCATGCGCAGCGGTTCCACGGCCGACGCCAGGGAAATCAGCGTGAAATTGTCCAGCAGCAAAAAGCCGATGGATTGAGGCGCACGGTTCTGGGGTTGGGCCCCTGAGTTGAACGACGTCATCGCGGTATCTCCTCACACAAAGCGGGTGATGGCCTCAGGCGAGGCTCTTGTTATTGCGCTCTTCATCCGGCAAGGCGAGAGGCTTTGAATTGGTAGAGCAAATGCCATGCCTAAATTTGAATGGCCATTCAACAAATCCTGAAAACGACCTGATGACGCGTCTAAATAAGCCCACGCGAGGAGTACGGGATATGGCTGAAATAGACGTCGGAGCGGCCCTGCTCAAGGTGTGTGAGCAGTTCGGTATCACTTGTGGGAAGGCGCTTTCAGCGCGTAGGAAAAGTCTGTCACCGCACGCACAGGTGACGGGTGGTCGAGGGGAAAATCGTTTGGAAGCTACTTATCTGTTTGCGACGCGCTAAAAGGTGGCGATTTTGGTTGGTGTGTTCACTTGTAGTGAGCGGGCTCGCCCCGCGCTGGGTGGCGAAGCCGCCCCAAAATCAGGCGACCGGGTTTTATCTGAAACTATGTGGTGCCTTTACCCAGCGCGGGGCAAGCCCGCTCACCACAAAGGCCCTGTTCATCACAACAAGCTAATCAGCACTCCACCGCACTGACCGCCAACCCGCCCCGGGACGTCTCCTTGTACTTGTCATGCATATCCGCCCCGGTATCGCGCATGGTGCGGATCACCCGGTCCAGGGAGATAAAGTGCTGGCCGTCACCGCGCAGGGCCATCTGCGCCGCGTTGATCGCCTTCACCGCGGCAATCGCATTGCGCTCGATGCACGGCACTTGCACCAGCCCGCCCACCGGGTCGCAGGTCAGGCCGAGGTTGTGCTCAAGGCCGATCTCGGCGGCGTTGCACAGTTGCTCCGGGGTTGCGCCGAGGATCTCCGCCAGCCCGGCAGCGGCCATGGCGCAGGCCGAACCCACTTCACCCTGGCAACCGACTTCAGCCCCGGAGATCGAGGCGTTCTTCTTGCACAGGATCCCCACCGCCGCCGCACTGAGCAGGTAGTCGACCACGTTGGCTTCGGTGACTTCGTCGCTGAACTTCATGAAGTAGTGCAGCACCGCCGGAATGATCCCCGCCGCACCGTTGGTGGGCGCCGTGACCATGCGTCCACCGGCGGCGTTTTCTTCATTCACCGCCAGGGCGAACAGGTTGACCCACTCCATCGCACTCAAGGTCGAGCCGATCACATTGGGCTTGTTCAACTCCTGCAGACTGCGGTGCAACTTGGCGGCGCGACGGCGCACATTGAGGCCGCCGGGCAGGATGCCTTCGTGCTTGAGGCCCTCCTCCACGCACGCCTGCATGGCGCGCCAGAGTTTCATCAGACCACTGCGGATTTCGTCTTCGGAGCGCCAGACTTTTTCATTGGCCAGCATCAACTCGGCAACGCGCAGGTTGTGGGTCTTGCACAAGTGCAGCAGTTCCACCGCGCTGGAGAAATCATAGGGCAACTCGGTGCGGTCCATGTCTGCCACGCCGCTCTGCGCCTGGGCTTCATCCACCACGAAACCACCGCCCACTGAGTAGTAGGTGTCGCGGTGCAGCTCGCCTTCATCGCCGTACACCAGCAGGGTCATGGCGTTGGGGTGGAACGGCAGGTTTTCGTCGAGCAGGCGCATGTCCCGGGCCCACACGAACGGCACGGGCAAACGCCCGTCGAGCAGCAATGTGTCGGTTTCGCGCAGGGTGTGGATGCGCAGGCCGATCTGCGACGGATCGATCGCGTCCGGCCACTCGCCCATCAAGCCCATGATGGTGGCGGTGTCGCTGCCGTGGCCGATGCCGGTGGCGGACAGCGAACCGTACAGCTGAACTTCGACACGCCTGACTTGTTCCAACAGTTCACGTTCACGTAACCCCTGGACGAACAACGCCGCGGCGCGCATGGGGCCGACGGTGTGAGAACTGGAAGGCCCGATGCCGATCTTGAACAGGTCGAAAACACTGATAGCCATTGCGGTAGAACTCCTCGATAAGCACGGCCAGGCTTGAACGAGGTGCTACGCTCAGATCGCCCAGATGGCGGCATCATCAAGCTTTTGCTGTCGCTCACGGCGTCTCACACCGACGCACCCATGCTCACCAGCGTCGCTCCCGTGCGATCGCCTGTTTCAGCCGTTTTTAGCGGTGCAGATGGGCAAAAACAGCGGTTTTACCTTGGGAAAAACCTGTAAGCGACGTCACCGACACTGGATACGACCCTCCCTGTACTGGATACGACGCCCCCTGTAGGCGTCAGATTTTCACTGGTACATGATCAGTCTCGACTCGTTTGCAAGGCACCGTGGCAGAGCTGTTGCCGCACGCTCCAACCGCAACACTTATAAAGCGCGGCGAATGCCGCCAGAAAAAACACAGGAGTCTACCCAGATGAAAGGTTCACCCTCGTTGTTGTTGGCCGCCATGCTGAGTCTGCCAGTCATGGCGCACGCCGCAGAACCGGAACAGTGCAAGACCGTCAACTTCTCCGATGTCGGCTGGACCGACATCACCGTCACGACCGCGACCACCAGCGAAATCCTCAAGGGCCTGGGCTACAAGACCAAGACCACGATGATTTCCGTTCCTGTGACCTACAAGTCCCTGGCCGACGGCAAGAACATGGACGTGTTCCTCGGCAACTGGATGCCGACCATGGAAAACGACATCAAGCAGTACCGTGATGCCGGCACCGTGGAAACCGTGCGCGCCAACCTGGAAAACGCCAAGTACACCCTGGCGGTACCCGAAGCGCTGTACAACAAGGGCCTGAAAGACTTCGCCGATATCGCCAAATTCAAGGATGAGCTGGGTGGCAAGATCTACGGCATCGAGCCGGGTAACGACGGCAACCGCACCATCCAGACGCTGATCGACAAAGACGCCTTCGGCTTAAAGACCGCCGGTTTCAAAGTGGTCGAATCCAGCGAAGCCGGGATGCTTTCCCAGGTTGAGCGCGCCACCAAGCGTGACCAGGCCATCGTGTTCCTCGGCTGGGAACCGCACCCGATGAACACCCGCTTCAAGATGAAGTACCTGACCGGGGGTGACGATTCGTTCGGCCCCAACTACGGCCAGGCCACCATCTACACCAACACCCGCAAGGGCTATACCGAGGAATGCAGCAACGTCGGTCAGTTGCTGAAGAACCTGGTGTTCACCTTGAACATGGAAAGCACCCTGATGGGTAACGTCCTGGACGACAAGATGAAGCCCGATGCCGCCGCCAAGGCCTGGCTGAAAAAGAACCCGCAAGTCCTCGACACCTGGCTCGCCGGAGTCAATACCGTCGATGGCAAACCAGGCCTGGAGGCCGTCAAAGCGTATCTCGCCAAGTAATCCCGCTGACCCCGGGGCGGTGCGCTGCCCCGGGATGTTTTCCCTCTTCGCATGTGGACATTCACTACCATGCTGACTGAACAGAAAATCCCACTAGGCCAGTACATCGCTGCCTTCGTCGAATGGTTGACCCAACACGGCGCCAACTACTTCGACGCAATCGCATCGACACTGGAAACGATGATCCACGGCGTGACGTTCGCGCTGACCTGGTTCAATCCGCTGGCATTGATCGGTCTGATTGCGCTGCTGGCTCACTTTATTCAACGTAAATGGGGACTGACTGTTTTTGTCATCGCCTCCTTCCTGCTGATCCTCAACCTGGGGTACTGGCAGGAAACCATGGAGACCCTCGCGCAGGTGCTGTTCGCCACCCTGGTCTGCGTGGTCATCGGTGTGCCGCTGGGCATTGTTGCCGCGCACAAACCGCTGTTCTACACCATGATGCGGCCGGTGCTCGATCTGATGCAGACCGTACCGACCTTCGTCTACCTCATCCCTACCCTGACCCTCTTCGGGCTGGGTGTGGTGCCTGGGTTGATTTCCACGGTGGTGTTCGCGATTGCCGCGCCGATCCGCCTGACCTACCTGGGTATCCGTGATGTACCGCAAGAGTTGATGGACGCCGGCAAGGCCTTTGGCTGCTCGCGCCGTCAGTTGCTCTCGCGCATTGAACTGCCCCACGCCATGCCGAGCATCGCTGCCGGTATTACCCAATGCATCATGCTGTCGTTGTCGATGGTGGTGATCGCCGCCCTGGTGGGCGCCGACGGCCTCGGCAAGCCGGTGGTCAACGCGCTGAACACCGCCGATATCGCCCTGGGCTTCGAAGCCGGCCTGGCGATTGTGCTGCTGGCCATCATGCTCGACCGCATCTGCAAACAACCCGACGCCAAAGTAGGGGGTGATGCATGAGCATTATCCGATTCGACAATGTCGACGTGATCTTCTCCAAAGACCCACGCGAAGCGCTCAAGCTGCTGGACCAGGGCATGAGCCGTAACGAAATCCTGAAAAAGACCGGGCAGATTGTCGGCGTTGAAAAGGCCAGCCTGGATGTGGAAAAAGGCGAGATCTGCGTGCTGATGGGCCTGTCGGGCTCCGGCAAGTCGAGCCTGCTGCGCTGCATCAACGGCCTCAACACCGTCAGCCGTGGCCAGCTGTTCGTCGAGCATGAAGGTCGCCAGATCGACATCGCCTCCTGCAGCCCCGCCGAGCTGAAAATGATGCGCACCAAGCGCATCGCCATGGTGTTCCAGAAGTTTGCCCTGATGCCCTGGCTGACGGTGCGCGAGAACATCAGCTTTGGTCTGGAAATGCAGGGCCGCCCGGAAAAAGAACGGCGCAAGCTGGTGGACGAGAAACTCGAGCTGGTGGGCCTGACCCAGTGGCGCAACAAGAAGCCCGATGAGCTGTCCGGCGGCATGCAACAACGCGTCGGCCTGGCCCGCGCGTTGGCGATGGATGCCGACATCCTGCTGATGGACGAGCCCTTCTCCGCCCTCGACCCGCTGATCCGCCAGGGCCTGCAGGACGAGTTGCTGGAACTGCAAAGCAAACTGAGCAAGACCATCGTGTTCGTCAGCCACGACCTCGACGAGGCGCTCAAGCTGGGCAGCCGCATCGCGATCATGAAAGACGGCAAGATCATCCAGTACAGCGTGCCGGAAGAGATCGTGCTGAACCCGGCGGACGACTACGTACGCACCTTCGTCGCCCATACCAACCCGCTGAACGTGCTGTGCGGCCGCAGCCTGATGCGCACGCTGGACAACTGCAAACGCGTCAACGGCTCGGTGTGCCTCGACCCGGGCGGCGATTCGTGGCTGGACCTGTCCGAAGGCAACACCATCCAGGGCGCCCGCCAGAATGGCGTGGTGATGAACCTGCAAAACTGGGCACCGGGGCAACCGGTGGAAGGTTTGGGCCGGGTACCGACCCTGGTGGATTCGAATATCGGCATGCGTGATGCGCTGCAGATTCGTTACCAGACGGGGAACAAGCTGGTGTTGCATGACAACAACCAGGTGGTGGGGATCCTCGGCGACAGTGAGCTCTACCACGCCCTGTTGGGCAAAAACCTGGGCTAACACACACTGCAAAACAACTGTGGGAGGGGGCTTGCCCCCGATAGCGGTGGATCAGTAACAGATGGACTGACTGACACACTGCAATCGGGGGCAAGCCCCCTCCCACATTTTTTGCCCCAGTGGCGTCAGTGACACCACCGGGCTTTCAACGCATCAGCTATAGACACGGCCAAGGAGCTGCCGATGGCTTTCAAACTGATCGAGCACGTCCCGGGTGATCTGTTCCTGGGCGAAGCCCATCAGGTCGTATTCCTGAGGCCCGTTGTGCAGGTACACCTCGGCCCGGTAATAGCGGGTGCGTTCTTCTTCGGGCAGGTCGCTCGGCGCCGACGAGTAAGCATCCAGGCTCACCTCATAAACGAAGGGGTTGCCCTCTTCCATCTCGATGCGCACACCGATGCAGCGCTTGGATTTACCCAGCAGCGTCTGCACTTCCAAACCTTGTTCACGCAACGCCGTCGCCGCTTCTTCCAGCGCCGGCGTGACGTGCTTGTCCATAAAGCGCTGCACAGTGCCCTGGCTCGGTTGCAGGTCGAGTGCCGTCAAGCGCTCGCTGAAGCCGCGACGCCCGCGTTCAGCCAGTTGCGCTTGCTCCTGTTCGATCGCCACGTCCTGGCGCATCGCCTTGTGCAAACCGAACATAAAGAAAATCAGCACCACCGAGAACGGCAGCCCCGCCAGCACCACCATGGTTTGCATGGCTTCGAAGTTGCCGGCAAACAGCAGGCCGATGGTCACCAGGGTGATCACCGCCGACCAGAAGATGCGCAACCAGTGCGGCGCATCTTCATCCACATTACCGCCTTTGCAGGAAAGGTTGGCCATCATCACCGCGCCGGAATCCGCCGGGGTCAGGAACAGCACAAAGCCCACGAAGATCGACACGCCGATAACGATTTTCGACGCCGGGTAATGCTCCAGCAACTGGTAGATAGCCATGGACGGTTGTTCCAGCGCCGTCTTGCCCAACTCCACCGCACCATGGTTCAACACCAGGTCCAGCGCCGAGTTACCGAAGATCGACAGCCACGCCAGGGTAAAGCCCAGGGGAATCAGCAACACGCCGGCCACCAGTTCACGCACCGTGCGGCCACGGGAAATCCGCGCGATGAACATGCCCACGAACGGTGCCCAGGAAATCCACCAGGCCCAGTAGAACAGGGTCCACAGGCCCATCCAGCGTTCGGTCTTGTCACCGTCGCCTTCGTACACATAGAGGTCGAAGGTTTTCAGCACGATGCCGTTGAGGTAGTCGCCGGTGTTCTGCACCAGGCCATTGAGCAGGTGCAGGGTCGGGCCGAACAGCAGCACGAAGATCAGCAAGCCGCTGAACAGCACGATGTTGAGGTTGGACAGGCGGCGGATGCCGTTCTCCACGCCCGACACGGCGGCGATGGTCGCCACGGTGCTCATCACAATGATTACGATCAGCAGGTTGGTGTTGCTGTGCGCCATGCCGAACAGGTTTTCCAGGCCGGACGACACCTGCATCGAACCGATGCCCAGGTTCGTTACCAGGCCCAGCAGGGTCACGAACATGCCGAAACCGTCCACCGCGTGACCGGCCGCGCCCTTCACCCAACGCTCACCCACCAGCGGGTACAACGCCGAACGCAAGGCCAGCGGCTGGTTATGCCGGTAGGCGAAGTACGCCACCGCCAGGCCGACCAGCGCATAGATCGCCCAGCCATGCAGGCCCCAGTGCAAAAAGGTCAACTGCAACGCCTGGCGTGCCGCGCCGTTGCTGGCGGCGGCGCCTTCGGGCGGGTTGAAGTAGTGATCCAGTGGCTCGGAGGCACCGAAGTACAGCAACGAGATACCGATGCCCGACGAGAACAGCATGCCGGCCCAGGCGCCGTAGCTGAAGTCCGGGGTGTCGTCCTTGCTGCCCAGTTTCAACTTGCCATAGGACGAAAACGCCAGGCCGACCACAAACACCAGGTAAGCGGCGATGACCACCATGTAGTACCAGCCGAAGCTTTTGGAAAGCCAGGCCTGGGCTACGCCGAGCATGCGCCCGGCCTCCTGCGGGGCGATGATCAGAATGGCGGTCAACAACAGAATCAGTGCGGTGGAGGTGTAGAACACCCAACCGTTGACCCGTACCTTTTCCGGCGGGGTCTTTATAAGAGAGGCAGAACTCATGGCGCAGATGCTCCGGGCAGTGCGAGAGAGAAACACAAGGCAGCGGTTATCCCGACCTATCGATTTTTCGGCAGTCGACGGACGGGTGTTATAAAGACACCCCGAAAATCCTTGAGCCCCACCAGGCAGTGGGCAGGCCTTGATACCGCCTGTTTCAAAGGTTTTTGCAGGTGCCGGATGTCGCGGCCCTCACGTAGGAAATACCTGTAGGCAGCGACCATTTGTCGCAGAGCTTATTCTTTGTTGATTGAACGTTCAATCAAAACAAAATAGACTGGCCTTCAAGTCGACGAACGTTCATCGCCCGTCGGCAGGCCTAAGGAGAGGTGCTACATGCCCAAGGTCGGTATGCAACCCATACGCCGCCAACAGTTGATCGAAGCCACGTTGACGGCCATCGACCAGGTCGGAATGGGAGATGCCAGCATTGCGCTGATCGCCCGTTTGGCCGGGGTCTCGAACGGCATCATCAGTCACTACTTTCAGGACAAGAACGGCCTGATCGCCGCGACGATGCGCTACCTGATGAACATGCTGATCGAGAACGTCCACGAACGCAGGCTTGCGCTGAAGGACGACAGCCCACGGGCGCACCTCCGGGTGATCATCGAGGGCAACTTCGACGCCAGCCAGGTCAATGGCCCGGCAATGAAAACCTGGCTGGCCTTCTGGGCCACCAGCATGCATCACCCGTCATTGCACAGGTTGCAGCGGATCAACGATCAACGTCTGTATTCCAACCTGTGCTGCCAGTTCCGCCGAGTGCTGCCGCTGCCGCACGCACGCAAAGCAGCCAGAGGCCTGGCGGCCCTGATCGACGGTTTGTGGTTGCGCGGTGCCCTGTCGGGGGACGCTTTCGACACGGCGCAGGCGCAACGGATCGCTTACGAATACATGGATTTCCAATTGGCCAAGCAGGTGAGTTAGAGCCCTTATAAACGCTCAACCCCTGAACGTCCGCCGCCCAGTGTTGCCACACCCTCATGGCCCACTTTGCGGCGGGTAACGCCAACCACTTATGCACTTGCGAGGACTTTATGGCCCGTTTCGACCTGCAAAAACTCTACATTGACGGCGGCTACAGCGACGCTGGCAGCGATGCCACCTTCGACGCCATCAACCCGGCTAACGGTGAAGTTCTCGCCCAAGTGCAACGCGCCACGTTCGACGACGTTGAACGTGCCGTGGTCAGCGCGGAAAAAGGCCAGAAAATCTGGGCCGCCATGACCGCCATGGAGCGTTCGCGCATCCTGCGTCGTGCCGTCGACATCCTGCGCGAGCGCAACGACGAACTGGCCGCCCTGGAAACCCTGGACACCGGTAAAGCCTTCTCCGAAACCCAGTACGTCGACATCGTCACCGGCGCCGACGTGCTGGAATACTACGCAGGCCTGGTACCGGCCATCGAAGGCGAGCAGATCCCGCTGCGCGACACCTCGTTCGTCTACACCCGCCGCGAGCCCCTGGGCGTGGTCGCCGGTATCGGCGCCTGGAACTACCCGATCCAGATCGCCCTGTGGAAATCCGCACCGGCCCTGGCCGCCGGTAACGCGATGATCTTCAAGCCAAGCGAAGTCACCTCGCTGACCACCCTGAAACTGGCCGAGATCTACACCGAAGCCGGCGTTCCAGCAGGCGTGTTCAACGTCTTGACCGGCAGCGGCCGTGAAGTCGGCACCTGGCTGACCGAGCACCCGCGCATCGAGAAAGTCTCGTTCACCGGCGGCACCGACACCGGCAAGAAAGTCATGGCCAGCGCTTCGAGCTCGTCGCTCAAGGAAGTGACCATGGAACTGGGCGGCAAGTCGCCGCTGATCGTGTTCGAAGACGCCGACCTGGATCGTGCGGCCGACATCGCGATGATGGCCAACTTCTACAGCTCCGGCCAGGTCTGCACCAATGGCACCCGCGTGTTCGTGCCCAAGCACCTGCAAGCGGCATTCGAAGCCAAGATCGTTGAGCGTGTTGCGCGCATCCGCGTTGGCGACCCGCAGGACGCCAACACCAACTTCGGTCCGCTGGTCAGCTTCGCCCACATGGAAAGCGTGCTGGGCTACATCGCCAAAGGCAAGGAAGAAGGCGCCCGCGTGCTGTGCGGCGGCGACCGCCTGACCGACGGCGACCTGGCCAAAGGCGCCTTTGTGGCCCCGACCGTGTTCACCGACTGCACCGACGAGATGACCATCGTCCGTGAAGAAATCTTCGGCCCGGTGATGAGCATCCTCACCTACGAAACCGAAGAAGAAGTGATCCGCCGCGCCAACGACACCGACTTCGGCCTGGCTGCGGGCCTTGTGACCAAGGACCTGAACCGCGCCCACCGCGTGATTCACCAGCTGGAAGCGGGCATCTGCTGGATCAACGCCTGGGGCGAATCCGACGCGAAGATGCCGGTGGGTGGCTACAAGCAATCCGGTGTGGGCCGTGAAAACGGCATCAGCTCGCTGAACAACTTCACCCGCATCAAATCGGTACAGGTTGAGCTGGGCGACTACGCCTCGGTGTTCTAAGACCCGGGTTTTGTCGTGCCTTTGAGGCCGTCATCGGGGCAGGCCCCCGATGAGGCCCGACCTGCTGACCACACTTCAAAGAGGGTGCATTTATGTCCCAAGAATACGACTACATCATTGTGGGTGCCGGCTCCGCCGGTAACACCCTGGCAACCCGCCTGACCGAAGACGAAGGCGTCACCGTCCTGCTGCTGGAAGCCGGCGGCCCCGACTACCGCCTCGACTTCCGTACCCAGATGCCCGCCGCCCTGGCCTTCCCGCTGCAAGGCCGGCGCTACAACTGGGCCTACGAAACCGATCCGGAGCCACACATGGACGGCCGCCGGATGGAATGCGGTCGCGGCAAGGGCCTGGGTGGCTCTTCGCTGATCAACGGCATGTGCTACATCCGTGGCAACGCCATGGACTACGACAACTGGTCGAAACTGCCAGGCCTGGAAGACTGGAGCTACCTCGACTGCCTGCCGTATTTCCGCAAGGCCGAAACCCGCGACATCGGCCCCAACGACTGGCACGGCGGCGATGGCCCGGTCAGCGTGACCACGCCTAAAGCCGGCAACAACCCGCTGTTCCACGCCATGGTGGAAGCGGGCGTGCAGGCCGGTTACCCGCGCACCGAAGACTTGAACGGCTACCAGCAGGAAGGCTTCGGCCCGATGGACCGCACCGTCACGCCTAACGGCCGTCGCGCCAGCACCGCGCGCGGTTACCTGGACATAGCCAAGAAGCGCTCCACACTGACCATCGTCACCCACGCCCTCACCGACAAGGTGTTGTTCGAAGGCAAGCGTGCCGTTGGCGTGCGTTACCTGATCGGTGCCGCCGAAGAGCGCGTGGAAGCCCGTGCGCGTAAAGAAGTGCTGGTGTGCAGCGGCGCAATCGCTTCGCCGCAGCTGCTGCAACGCTCCGGCGTCGGCCCGGCCAAGCTGCTGGAAAGCCTCGACATCCCGGTGGTCCACGACCTGCCCGGCGTCGGCGAAAACCTGCAGGACCACCTTGAGCTGTACCTGCAATATGCATGCACCCAGCCGGTGTCGCTGTACCCGTCGCTGCTCTGGTACAACCAGCCGGCCATCGGTGCAGAGTGGCTGTTCAACGGCACCGGCATCGGCGCCAGCAACCAGTTCGAAGCGGGTGGTTTTATCCGTACCCGTGAAGAATTCGAATGGCCGAACATCCAGTACCACTTCCTCCCGGTCGCGATTAACTACAACGGCAGCAACGGTGTGAAAGAGCACGGTTTCCAGGCGCACATGGGCTCCATGCGCTCGCCGAGCCGTGGCCGCGTGCAACTGAAGTCGAAGAACCCACGGGACTACCCGAGCATCCTCTTCAACTACATGGCCACCGAGCAGGACTGGCAGGAATTCCGCGACGGCATCCGCCTGACCCGTGAAATCATGCAGCAGCCGGCACTGGACCCGTACCGTGGCCGCGAAATCAGCCCGGGCATCGAGGTGCAAACCGATGAGCAGTTGGACAAGTTCATCCGCGAGCACGCCGAGACCGCGTTCCACCCGTCCTGCTCATGCAAGATGGGCGACGACGAGATGGCCGTGGTCGATGGCGAAGGCCGCGTGCATGGCATGCAGGGCCTGCGCGTAGTCGATGCGTCGATCATGCCGATCATCACCACCGGCAACCTGAACGCACCGACGATCATGATCGCCGAGAAAATCGCCGACAAGATCCGTGGCCGCCAGCCGCTGCCGCGCAGCACTGCCGACTACTACGTGGCCGGCGATGCGCCGGTACGTGGCAAGCCGTTGCGTGAAGTGGGACCATTGGCGCAATAACGCCAAACTCTGTGGTGAGCGGGCTTGCCCCGCGCTGGAGTGCGCAGCGCTCCCAAGATTTTGGGGGCCGCCGCGCAGCCCAACGCGGGGCAAGCCCGCTCGCCACAGGGGCACTTGCCACAAAGAATCACCTCTCCTTGATCGCTCCCCAGCCCCGGCCTACTCTGTGTGCCTGCCCGCGCTGAGCCGCCCACAAGGAAGGCCCCATGTTCGAACACCACGCCACACTCAAGCAGCACTTCAGTGCCCTGCGCACCACCGCCGAATTTTTCTCCCTGCGTTACGTGCGCGAGTCCGGCCAGTACCTGTCGGTGCGCAAGAACGTCGCCGAACCGCCGCACCTGAACCACGACGAAGGCGCCATGCTCACCGTGCGTTTGAACGGTGTGGAAACCTACGCCGCGACCCACGATATTTCCCTGCCTGGCCTGCAAGCCGCCCTCGAGCGCGCCGAACAGCAAGCACGCCTGATAAAACCTCACGCCCTGCTCGACCTGCGCGACCAACCGGTGTCCAGCGACGTCGCCGACTACCTGTCGCCGCACCTCGAGCACGCCTTCCCGTCCTTGAGCGACTGCTACCAACTGCTCGGCGATGAGTCCTCTGCGGTGCCCCAGGACGAGCGCCTGGTGAACTGGGAAGTCAGCCTCGGCCTGACCCATGTCGAGCAGATCTACCTCAACAGTGCCGGCGCCGAACTGCGCCAGGCCCAGCGGTTTGTGTTCCCCGGCGTCAACGTCACCGCCTACGACGGCACCGACAGCCAATCGCGCACCCTCGGCGGCAGTAACTTCGGCCAGCAAGGCGGGTTTGACGTGATCAGCCGCTTCGGCCTGGTGGGCGCCGCGCCGCGCATTGCCGACGAAGCCCTGCAACTGCTGCTGGCGCCCAACACGCCCCAGGGCCCGCGCGACCTGCTGCTGATGCCCGACCAGATGATCCTGCAGATCCACGAGTCCATCGGCCACCCCCTGGAACTCGACCGCATTCTCGGCGACGAGCGCAATTACGCCGGCACCAGTTTTGTGAAGGCCAGCGACTTCGGCCAGCTGCAATACGGCTCCAAGCTGTTGAACGTGACGTTCGACCCGGACATTCCCGAGCAACTGGCCAGCTACGGCCATGACGACGACGGCACCGCCGCCAGCAAGCAATTCCTGATCCGCGAAGGGCTGCTGCTCAAGCCGCTGGGTGGGGCGTTGTCGCAGTTCCGTTCGGGCATGGGCGGCGTGGCCAACAGCCGCGCCAGCAGCTGGAACCGCGCGCCGATCGACCGCATGGCCAACCTGAATATCGAAGCCGGCGATAAGAGCCTGGCGCAACTGATCGGCGGCATCGACAGCGGCATCCTGATGTCGACCAACCGCTCGTGGTCCATCGACGATGCGCGCAACAAGTTCCAGTTCGGCTGCGAGTGGGGCCAGTTGATTGAAAACGGCGAGCTCAAGGGCGTGGTAAAGAACCCCAACTACCGGGCGATTTCCGCGCAGTTCTGGCGCAACCTCAGCGCCGTGGGCGACGCCAGCACCTTCAAGGTGCTGGGCACGCCGAACTGCGGCAAGGGCGAGCCCAACCAGGTGATCCGCGTCGGCCATGCGTCGCCGGCCTGTGTGTTCAGCAACGTTGACGTATTTGGAGGAGATGCCGAATGAACACCTTCAAGGCATTGGTGCAGTGGCTCAAGCAGGCCATCACCGACAAGGAACAATTCCACCTGGGCTATGCGGCAGAATCGTCCGAGTTCGTGCGCTTCAACCACGCCAAGGTGCGTCAGGCCGGGCACGTGCAGCAGGCCAGCCTCAACCTCAAGCTGATCAACGATGGCCGCCATGCCGACCTCGGCATCACCCTGGCCGGCGAGCCCGAGCTGGATCGCCAGCGCCTCGCCGACGGCCTGCGGCAATTGCGCGAAACCCTGCCGCTGCTGCCCCATGACCCGTACCTGCTGCTCAACCACAACGCCTGGCAAAGCCACCACGAACAGGCCCGCCCCTTGCCCGACCTGGCCCAGGTACTGGAAGAAATCAGCCAGGCCGCCGATGGCCTCGACCTGGTCGGCTTCTATGCCGCCGGCCCGATCAGCCGGGGCTTCGCCAGTTCGGACGGTGCGTTTGGCTGGCATCAGGCCAATAGCTTCAACTTCGATTTCAGCCTGTTCCACGCCAATGGCGAGGCGGTAAAAGCCAGCTACGCCGGCGACGCCTGGGACAGCGCCGAGTTCGCCCGGCGCTTCCAGCTGGCGCGTGAACAGCTGGAATTCCTCGGCCGCCCGCTGCACACCGTGGCGCCCGGGCAGTACCGCGCCTACCTCGCGCCGGCGGCGTTGGAAGAAATCATCAGCATCATCACCTGGGGTGGTTTTTCCGCCCAGGCCATCGCCAGCAAAGGCAGCTCGTTGCAACGGCTGTATGCCCGCGAGCAGTCCTTGAGCCCCCTGGTGACGGTGAAAGAACATATCACCGACTCCCTGAGCCAGGCGTTCTCCAGCGAAGGCTACCCGCGCAGTGACGTCACCCTGATCAATGCCGGCCAGGCCGAGGGCCAACTGGTGAACTCCCGCAGCGCCGCCGAATATGGCCTCAGCGCCAACGGCGCCAGCGGCGATGAGTCACCGAGCGCCTTGCAGATCGCGGCGGGCAACCTGGCCCAGGCCGAGATCCTCAAGCAACTGGGCACCGGGCTCTACATCAGCAACCTGTGGTACCTGAACTACTCCGACCTGCCCGCCGCACGCCTGACCGGCATGACGCGCTTCGCCACGTTCTGGGTGGAAGACGGCGAGATCAAGGCGCCGGTCAGCACCATGCGTTTTGATGACAGCGTCTACCAGTTGCTCGGTTCGCAACTGGAAGCGCTGACCGCCGAGCGGGAACTGCTGCTGTCGGCCAGCACTTATAGCCAGCGCAATACCGCGTCCAACCTGTTACCGGGTGCCCTGGTTAAACGCCTGACCCTGACCCTGTAGATACCCCCCCCTGTGGGAGCGGGCTTGCCCTCTCCCACCTTGTCCTGTGCTGATTTCAGACATCCCGGTTTCAGCCCTTCCTACCGTAGATTCTCTTCCTCCCAGTCTGCACGGGCAGCCTGTTGTCGCCTGCGGAAAACCTCGTTATAACGGTTAGTGGCACCCCGCCACCTCACCCACGAGAGCACGACCTTGCCCGGGAAGGGCAAGCTGGAGCGTTGACATGAACCATGGAAGTTTTGTCATAGAAAAGCTGTTCAAGCACTACAACGTTCATGTTGAGCAGTTGGGAAACGATTCGGAAAAGAAGACCATCCTGATGGTCAATGGCGCACTGTCCACCACACGCTCATTCGCCCGTACCAGCAAATGCCTGGCCGAGCATTTCAATGTGTTGTTGTTCGACCTGCCCTTCTCGGGCTATTCCCGCGAACACAACACCGACCTGGATCTGGTGACCAAGGATGACGAGGTGCAAATCCTGCGCGCCCTGGTCGAGCGCTTCCAGGTCAACCACCTGGTCTCGGCCTCCTGGGGCGGCATCTCCACGCTGCTGACCCTGGCGCACAACCCGCCGTCGATCGAAAGCTCGGTGGTGATGGCCCTGGCGCCCAACCTCAACCAGGCCATGCTCGACTATGTGGAGCGCGTGCGGGTGCTGATCGAGGCCGATGACAAATCCGCCGTCGGCCACCTGCTGAACGAGACCGTCGGCAAATACCTGTCGCCACGCCTCAAGCGCAACAACCATCGGCACCTGTCGAACATGGCCACCACCGAGTACCGTCAGGCGCGCTTTCATATCCACCAGGTGCTGGCATTGGGTGATGGCAACTACCTGCCGGCGCTTCGGCAGATCGAAACCCCGGTGCACTTTCTCAATGGTGCGCTGGACGAATACACCCCCGCCGCCGAGGCCCGACTGTTCAAACAGTACGTGGGCCACAGCAGCTTTGCGGTGGCCGAACACACTGGGCATTTACTCGACCTGGAGTCCCGCGAGGCGGCTTTGGCGGTGCACCGGGCGTTGTTGGATTTCCTGGTGGGAGAGCACGCGAACTTGTCGGACTTAGATGAACCGCCAGTGGGAAAAGGAGCGACGAATGGCGCATAATCGCCGACACATAGCCGGCTAACAAAAAGGTACCCCATGCCAGATCGTGCCCCTCTCGATGCCAAGACCGCCCGCTGGCTCCCCTGGGTGGTCGCGATTGCCTTCTTCATGCAATCGCTGGATGGGACGATTCTCAACACGGCACTGCCGGCCATGGCCCGGGACCTGGCGGAAAACCCGCTGCGCATGCAAGGGGTGGTGATCGCCTACATGCTCACCGTCGCCCTGCTGATCCCGGCCTCGGGCTGGATCGCCGACCGCTTCGGCACCAAGAAGATTTTCTTCGGTGCGATCATGCTGTTCAGCATCGGCTCCTTGCTGTGCGCCCTGTCCAGCAGCCTGACCATGCTGGTGGGCGCGCGGGTCATCCAGGGCCTCGGCGGTGCGCTGATGCTGCCGGTCGGGCGGCTCGTGGTGCTACGTGCCTACCCCCGCTCCGAACTGGTGCGGATCATGGGCTTCATCACCATCCCCGGTCTGCTCGGGCCCTTGCTCGGCCCGACCATGGGCGGCTGGATGGTGCAATACCTGACCTGGCACTGGATCTTCCTGATCAACCTGCCGGTGGGCATGATCGGTTGCTACGCCGTGTGGAAATTCATCCCTGACCTGCGCGGCAGCGAGCGCACACGCTTCGATGGCCTCGGCTTTCTGTTGTTCGGCGCGGCGATGGTGCTGATCACCATTGCCATGGAAGGCCTGGGCGAGCTGCACCTGCCGCACCTGCGGGTGATGCTGCTGCTGTTCGGCGGGTTGGCGTGCCTGGCGGCGTACTGGCTGCGCGCCGGGCATATCGATAACCCGCTGTTTTCACCGGCGCTGTTCAAGACCCGCACCTTCGCGGTGGGCATCCTCGGCAACCTGTTCGCGCGCCTGGGCAGCGGTGCCTTGCCGTTCCTGGTGCCGTTGCTGCTGCAGGTGGCCCTGGGGTACTCGCCGTCCCAGGCCGGCATGAGCATGCTGCCCCTGGCGGCGGCGGCGATGTTCGCCAAGTCGGTGGCGCGTCCGTTGATCGAGCGTCTGGGTTATCGCGTGGTGCTGACCGGCAACACCCTGGCCCTGGGCATCATGCTGGCGAGCATGGGCCTGGTCAGCGAACAGACGCCCTACCCGCTGCTGCTGGCCATGCTGGCGGTGCTGGGGGCGATCAACTCGCTGCAATTTACCGCGATGAACACCGTCACCCTCATCGACCTCGATGACGCCCAGGCCAGCAGCGGCAACAGTCTGCTGTCGGTGGTGGCGCAACTGTCCCTGAGCCTGGGGGTGGCCTGCGCCGGTGCATTGCTCGGCGGGTTTACCGCCGAGTCGGGCAACGACGGCGTGAGCACGGTGCTCGGCGCGTTCCAGCTGACCTTCCTCACCGTGGGCATCATGGCAATGCTGGCGGCGGCGATCTTCCTGCAACTGTCGCCCCAAGACGGCAAACGGGCGGCCAGCCCGGAACAGCATATCGAGCATTAACCGGCGTCTCGTCTAGAACTTGCGGGGAAATTCCCACAGGGCTGGTACACTGCGCGACATTTTGTTTTGCAGAGCCAGTCCCGTGACTACCATCGCCACCGCTTTTAATACTTTGCCCCTGTCCGCCACCATGCTGGCTAACCTCGACTCGCTGGGTTATGTCGAGATGACGCAGATCCAGGCGCAAAGCTTGCCGGTGATCCTCAAGGGGCTGGACCTGATTGCCCAGGCCAAGACCGGCAGCGGCAAGACCGCGGCGTTCGGCATTGGCCTGCTGAACCCGATCAACCCGCGCTACTTCGGCTGCCAGGCCCTGGTGATGTGCCCGACCCGTGAGCTGGCCGACCAGGTCGCCAAGGAAATCCGCCGCCTGGCCCGCGCCGAAGACAACATCAAGGTCCTGACCCTGTGCGGCGGCGTGTCCCTCGGCCCGCAGATCGCTTCCCTGGAGCACGGCGCCCACGTGATCGTCGGCACCCCGGGCCGTATCCAGCAACACCTGCGCAAGGGTTCGCTGGTGCTGGACGGCTTGAACACCCTGATCCTCGACGAAGCCGACCGCATGCTCGACATGGGCTTCTACGACGCCATCGAAGACATCATCAGCAAGACCCCGCCGCGCCGCCAGACCCTGCTGTTCTCGGCCACCTACCCGGTGAGCATCAAGCAACTGGCCTCGAAATTCATGCGCGCGCCGCAGCAAGTGAAAGCCGAAGCGTTCCACTCCGACGACCAGATCGAGCAGCGTTTCTACGAGATCTCCCCGGAAGAGCGCATGGACGCCGTGACCAAGGTGCTGGCGCATTTCCGCCCGGCCTCCTGCGTGGCGTTCTGCTTCACCAAGCAGCAAGTGCAGGAAACCGTCGACCACCTGACGGCCAAGGGCATTTCCGCCGTCGGCCTGCATGGCGACCTGGAACAGCGCGACCGTGACCAGGTATTGGCGATGTTCGCCAACCGCAGTACCTCGGTGCTGGTGGCCACCGACGTCGCCGCCCGCGGCCTGGACATCGACGCGCTGGACATGGTCATCAACGTCGAACTGGCCCGCGACTCGGAAATCCACATCCACCGCGTGGGCCGTACCGGTCGCGCCGGTGAGACCGGCATCGCCATCAGCCTGGTGGCGCCGTCCGAAGCACACCGCGCCCAAGCCATCGAGCAACTGCAGAAGTCGCCGCTGAACTGGGACCAACTGGACAACCTCAAGCCGCAAAGCGGTGGTCCGCTGCTGCCGGTGATGAGCACCCTGTGCATCGCCGCCGGACGCAAAGACAAGGTGCGCCCGGGCGACATCCTCGGCGCATTGACGGGCGAAGCCGGCATCCCGGGTGCCCAGGTCGGCAAGATCGCGATCTTCGACTTCCAGGCCTTCGTGGCCGTGGAACGCGGCATCGCCAAGCAGGCGTTGCAGCGCTTGAACGACGGCAAGATCAAAGGCCGCTCGTTGCGCGTTCGGATCCTGTAACACGATCTCCGCACCAATGGAGATCCAATGTGGGAGGGGGCTTGCCGTGGTGAGCGGGCTTGCCCCGCGCTGGGCTGCGAAGCAGCCCCATTGAATCGGGAGCAAGCTCCCCTCACCACAGCAACCCCCCTCCCCCAGTTTTGATTGCATTCCAGACCCGTATTTTTATGAGGACATTGCTGTGCGCTCGACCGAAGTTGTGATCATTGGCGCCGGCGCCGCAGGCTTGATGTGCGCACTGACCGCCGCCGGGCGTGGGCGCAAGGTGATGTTGCTCGACCATGCGAACAAGGCCGGCAAGAAGATCCTGATGTCCGGCGGTGGCCGCTGCAATTTCACCAATATGTACACCGAGCCGGCCAATTTCCTCTCGCACAACGCGCACTTCTGCAAGTCGGCCCTGGCCCGTTACACCCAGTGGGATTTCATCGGCCTGGTGGCCAAGCACGGCGTGCCGTACCACGAGAAGAAACTCGGCCAGCTGTTCTGCGATAACAAATCCAGCGACATCCTCGGCATGCTGTTGGACGAATGCATCCAGACCGGCGTGAGCCTGCACCTGGACACTTCGATTGAAGAAATCGCCAAGCTCGACAGCGGCTACCAGTTGCAGACCACCCTGGGTGAACTGCGCTGCGAATCCCTGGTGATCGCCACCGGCGGCCTGTCGATCCCGACCCTGGGCGCCAGCGGCTTTGGCTATCAAGTCGCCAGGCAGTTCGGCCATGAGCTGTTGCCGACCCGCGCCGGGCTGGTGCCGTTCACCATCACCGACCAGCTCAAGGACTTGTGCGGCGAGCTGTCCGGGACCTCGGTGGATTGCCTGGTCAGCTGCAACGGCCAGAGCTTTCGCGAGAACCTCCTGTTTACCCATCGCGGCCTCAGCGGCCCGGCGATTCTGCAGATTTCCTCCTACTGGGAGTCCGGCGACACGCTGGAGATCAACCTGCTGCCCGACCACGACGCCCACACCTGGCTGCAACAGCAGCAGGTCGAGCGCCCCAACAGCGAGCTGAAAACCCTGCTGGGTGAAATCTTCACCAAGAAGATGGCCAACCTGCTGGCGGACACCTGGTTCGCGTCCAAGCCGATGAAGCAGTACACCCACGCTGAAGTGGCCGATATCGCGCAAAAACTCTCGAGCTGGCAGCTGGTGCCGGCGGGCACCGAAGGCTACCGCACGGCCGAGGTGACCTTGGGCGGGGTGGATACGCGGGAAGTCTCGTCCAAGACCATGGAATCGCTGAAAAGCCCGGGTTTGTACTTTATTGGGGAAGTGCTGGATGTGACCGGGCATCTGGGCGGGTTTAACTTCCAGTGGGCCTGGGCCTCGGGTTACGCCGCAGCGCAGTACGCCTGATGAATGTGGGAGGGGGCAGGCTCCTTCCCACATTTGATTTGCGGTATGCCTGGGAATAATTTGCTGCCAGATGTGATCACCACCCTTGCCGTGGCGTCACTGATGGCTCAATTTAGCGGCATCGTCCCGGAAGACTCCAGACTTCATGTCATCGACCTCGTTCAAGCAGTCCATGCGGCGCCTGTGGGCGCTGGATAAATTCAGCTACAGCATCCGGGTGTTTATCGCCCTCACCGGCAGCATGGCGCTGTGCTGGTATCAGGATGAAATGACCCTGCTGATCCCGCTGTTCCTGGGGATTATCGCCAGCGCCCTGGCCGAGACCGACGACAGTTGGCAAGGCCGCCTCAACGCCCTGGCGGTGACGCTGGTGTGTTTCAGCGTTGCCGCGCTGTCGGTGGAGCTGTTGTTCCCCTACCCCTGGATTTTCGCCATCTCCCTGGCCCTGGCCACGTTCTGCCTGACCATGCTCGGCGCCTTGGGCGAACGCTATGGTGCGATTGCTTCGGCCACCTTGATCCTGTCGGTCTACACCATGATCGGCGTGGACCAGCGCGGCGGCGCCGTCAGTGATTTCTGGCATGAGCCGTTGCTGCTGGTGGCCGGCGCCGCCTGGTACGGCGCGTTATCGGTGCTGTGGCAGGCGCTGTTTTCCAACCAGCCGGTGCAGCAGAGCCTGGCGCGGTTGTTCCGTGAGCTGGGGCGCTACCTGAAGCTCAAGTCGTCGTTGTTCGAACCGATTCGCCAACTGGACGTGGAAGCCCGCCGCCTGGAACTCGCCCAGCAAAACGGCCGGGTGGTGGCGGCGCTGAATGCGGCGAAGGAAATCATCCTGCACCGCGTCGGCAATGGCCGGCCGGGGTCGAAGGTCAGTCGCTACCTCAAGCTGTACTTCCTGGCCCAGGACATCCACGAACGCGCCAGCTCGTCCCACTATCCTTACAACGCCCTGGCCGATGCGTTTTTCCACAGCGATGTGCTGTTCCGCTGCCAACGCCTGCTGCGCCAGCAAGGCAAGGCCTGCCAGGCCCTGGCCGAGTCGATCCAGCTGCGCCAGCCGTTCATCTATGACGACAGCTTCGCCGAAGCCCTCAGCGACCTGAACGCCTCCCTGGAACACCTGCGCATCCAGAGCAACCCGGCCTGGCGCGGCCTGCTGCGCTCCTTGCGCGCCCTGGCGGCCAACCTGTCCACCCTTGACCGCCTGCTCGGCGACGCCAGCAACCCCGACGCCCTGGCCGATGCCACCGACAGCAACCTGCTGGACCGCGCCCCACGCAACCTGAAGGAAATGTGGACGCGCCTGCGTACCCAACTCACGCCGACATCGCTGCTGTTCCGCCATGCGCTGCGCCTGTCCCTGGCGCTGACCGTCGGCTACGGCATGCTGCATGCGATCCACGCCTCCCAGGGCTACTGGATCATCCTCACCACGCTGTTCGTTTGCCAACCGAACTACGGTGCCACGCGGCGCAAGCTCGGCCAGCGAATCATCGGCACCGCCATCGGCCTCACCGTGGCGTGGGCGCTGTTCGACCTGTTCCCAAGCCCGCTGGTGCAATCAATGTTCGCCATCGCCGCCGGCCTGGTGTTCTTTATCAACCGCACCACCCGCTACACCCTGGCCACGGCGGCGATCACCCTGATGGTGCTGTTCTGCTTCAACCAGGTGGGCGATGGCTACGGACTGTTCCTGCCACGCCTGTTCGATACCCTGCTCGGCAGCCTGATCGCGGGCCTGGCGGTGTTCCTGTTCCTCCCGGACTGGCAAGGCCGGCGCCTGAACAAAGTGCTGGCCAACACCCTGACCTGCAACAGCATCTACCTGCGCCAGATCATGCAGCAATACGCCGCTGGCAAGAGCGACGACCTGGCCTACCGCCTGGCCCGGCGCAATGCCCACAACGCCGATGCGGCGCTGTCCACCACCCTGGCGAATATGCTGATGGAGCCTGGGCATTTCCGTAAGGAAGCGGATGTGGGCTTCCGCTTCCTGGTGCTGTCGCACACCTTGCTCAGCTACCTGTCGGGGCTCGGGGCACACCGCGAAACCCAACTGCCGGCCGAGGTGCGCGCGCACTTGATCGATGGCGCCGGCAATAGCCTGGCGGCGAGCATTGACGAAATCGCCACCGGGCTGGCGAACAAGCAGCCGATTGCGATTCAGAGCGATGCCGAGGAGGCCCTGGCGGCGGACCTGGAGCAGATGCCGGATGAGATTGATGAAGGGCAGCGGCTGGTGCAGACGCAGTTGGCGTTGATATGCAGACAGTTGGGACCGTTGCGCACGCTGGCGGCGCATTTGATCAAGGACACCAGCGCGGCTTAGACCGCTATCGGGGCAAGCCCCCGATGAGGCCCGCACAGGCCCTACATGCCATGGGCCTTCATCAACCGCTCATAACTGCCATCCGCCTTCATCCTGGCAATCTCGCGGTCAAAACCGGCAACGATCTGCGCATGCTCAGGGTTCTTCAGGCTGACCAGGATATGCAGGCTGTTTTCGCTCAGCGGCGTGGGCAGAAACTCCACCGCATTGCGCACCCGCACCGACTCGCGCGACAAGTAATAGCGCGCCACATACTCATCCTCCACGGTCAACCGCACCCGCTGCGCCGCCAGCATGCGCACCGCCATGGCGAAGTTATGCACCGGCACTTTCTGCAACTGCCCATCCCCATCGAACGCCGCTGAATAGGCATAACCGCGCACCACGGCAATGGGATAGTCGTGCAACTGCTCCAGGTTCTGGAACTCGATGGGATCGTCACGGCGCTTGATAAAACGTACGCGATTGAGCAGGTATTCGCCGGAAAACTGCCCCAATTGTGTACGGGCCTCGTCGTACCAGGCGTTGACCAGCACGTCATAGCGCCCGTCGCCCACCCCCATCAGCGCCCGCGCCCAGGGCACCTGTTGGAAGTCGCTGGCATAGCCCGCACGGGCTAGGGCCGTGGTGACTATATCGGTGGCCAGGCCACCGTTGATCAAGGTGGCATCGGTAAACGGTGGCCAGGCATCCGCGACCAGGCGCAGACGCTGTGCGAACACAGGTGTCGCCAGCAACAACACTCCAATCAAAGCAACGGCACGAGACAATCGCGGCATGCTCAAAATCCTTGGCGGCAGGCGGTGGCCTTGGCTCAGGCAGGGCCTGAGGTTCTAACATTAGCTCAGATTACACAAAGAAACGGACGTCGAGAGCACTCAATGATGGCAAATTGATTTCATTCACAAAAATAGTCGATTTAGACAGAGTCGCCCGCTGCGCTTACTATCCAGAACAGACATTCAAGCGAGAACACACCATGACAGTCGATTGGGTCTGTAAACATCACACCGACCTTGGCAAGGAGCAGCTGTACGCCATTTTGCGTTTGCGCGGCGAGGTCTTTGTTGTCGAGCAGAAGTGCGTCTACCAGGATATCGACGGGCAAGACCTGGCGGGCGATACCCATCACCTGATGGCCTGGAAAGACGACGAGCTGGTGGCCTACCTGCGGCTGCTGGATCCGGAGTCCCAGGGCGGCGACGTGGTGATCGGCCGCGTGATCGTGGCGCCGGTTGCACGGGGCACCGGGCTGGGGCACCAGATGATGGAAGAAACCCTCAGGCAGATTGACGATATCTGGCCTGAGACGCCGATCTTCCTGTCAGCCCAGGCCCATCTGCAGGGGTATTACGGGCGGTATGGGTTTGTGGTGGCGGGTGAGGAATACCTGGAGGATGACATTCCGCATATCGGGATGCGGCGTACTTGAGGCTTGCTCCCGATAGCGTCGGCCCCGCCACCGCTGAACTCAGGGGTAATCCAAAACCCGCTTGATCTGGCTGAGATTCACCTCGATCCACCCCCGATCAATCGCGCCCCAATCGCGAATCCGATAATGCCCGGCATGGTTGCGGGCCCCATCCTCCTGCTCGAACTCACACACAATATCCAGGTCCGCCAGCGCCGCAATCGTGTCCTGCGCGGTGCGCCGAGGCATGCCGGTGACCTCGGTCAGCGCCGGGACGCTGCTGGCCAGCCCACTGTCGATCAGGTACGCCACGTACAGCCGGCGGTAGAAGCTGCTTTTGGTCTTGCTCACATCCATGGTTGGTCGCCTTGTGCGGTCAGGGTTTGCCCTGCAGGTCGCGATACGTGAGGTACACCCGCAGGTCGAATTCCACCTGGTGGTAGCCGGGCATCATGTAGTCGCAGAGTTTGTAGAACGCTTTGTTGTGGTCCGATTCCTTGAAGTGCGCCAGCTCGTGAACCACGATCATGCGCAGGAATTGCGGCGCGGCCTCTTTGAACAGCGAGGCAATGCGGATCTCTTTCTTGGATTTGAGGTTGCCGCCCTGCACCCGCGAAATCGTGGTGTGCAGGCCCAGGGCGCGGTGGGTCAGGTCCAGGCGGTTATCGAACAGCACTTTGTCGATGGCCGGCGCGTTGCGCAGGTGTTCCTGCTTCAAGGCCTGGGCATAGGCGTACAGGGCTTTGTCGCTCTGCACCCCATGGCGGTCGGGGTAACGCTGTTCCAGGTAGGCGCCCAACTGGTCCTTGGCGATCAGTTGGCGCACTTGCTCCTGGAGGGCAGCGGGGTAGGCCTGGAGGTATTTCAGCGCGGTCATTGGGGTCTGCAACAGGATTCGGATGGGCGCCAGTGTAGCGAATTCAGCGCACGCGGGCGCGTGACCAGTCGACCACTTCTTCAGCCATCAGGGGCTGCGCCGCCCACGGCCCCTGGATAAACGGGCAACCCTGGGCCTTGAGCCACTGGGCCTGCTCCTGGGTTTCCACGCCCTCGGCCACCACGACCACCTCAAAATGCCTGCACAGCTCGATAATACTGCGCGCCATCGCCGCGTCCCGCACCGAGCCCGGCAGCCGCGCAACCAATTGCGGATCAAGCTTGAGCGTATCGAAGGCCAGGTCGCGCAAATGCGCCAGGGAACATTGCCCCGAACCGAAGTCATCCAGGGCGATACGCACCCCGATACGGCGCAGCAACTTGAGCTGCTTGGCGGCCTCTTCCAGGTTACTCATCAGGCAGTCCTCGCTGATTTCCACCTCCAACTGGTACCCCTCCAGCCCATAGCGCTCCAGCATCTGCTGCAGTTGGTTCACCAGGTTAGGCATATTGAACTGGCTGCTGCTCAGGCTCACGCTCAGCACCAATTCATCGTCGAACGCGGCTTGCCACGCCTGGCGCTGGGCGGCGATCTGCTGATAGATCCACGCGCTCAGTTGACTGATCAGCCGCGCCTCTTCCAGCAAGGGTAAAAACAGCCCCGGCGGCACATCGCCGACGCTGGGGTGCCGCCAGCGCAACAACACCTCAACGCCGCGCAAACGCCCATCCACCAGCGAAACCTGGGGCTGATAGACCAGGGTGAAATCCTTGTTTTGAATCGCCGTGCGCACGCTGTCTTCAAGCATCAACCGCGAGCGGGCGCGACCGTTCATTTCCTGGTCGTAATAACGATATTGCTGGCGGCCGGCGCGCTTGGCTTCGTACATGGCGATGTCGGCCGCGCGCAGCAAACCACTCAAATCCGAGCCGCAATCCGGGAAGGTGGCAATGCCGATGCTGACGCCGAGCATCACATCCAAACCGTCGACCTGCTGGCACACCGACACTCGCTCGATCAGCTTTTCCGAGATCTTTGCCGCCTGCTCCGGAAACTCCAGCTCCAGCAACGCCGTGAATTCATCGCCGCCCATGCGGCCGATAATGTCGTAGGAGCGCAGACAACCCTGCAATTGCTCCGAGACCCAGCGCAATACACGGTCGCCGGCATCATGGCCCAGGGAATCGTTGACCCGCTTGAAACCGTCAAGGTCCAGGTACAGCAACACCAGGGACTGCTCTGTCCGCTCACTGCGGGATAAGGTGTTTTCCACCGCCTGGTAGAAACCGCGCCGGTTCAACAGCCCGGTCAGCGGGTCGGTCACGGCCTGGAATTCCAGCTGCTGGTGCAGGTGGCGCACTTCGGACATATCCAGCACCGTCACCACCATGGCCTTCTGTTCTGCGGGCAGCGGCGCGCAGGACAACGCCACCGGCACTTGCTGGCCACGGCTGGTGCGCAGGAGCGCATCGTGCAGGCGCCAGGTTTCACCGCGGCGGTAGTCGGCGTACATTTGCGAATCTGGCCATGTGGGCACATGGGGCTTTTGCAGGAAACTCAGGAAGTCCTGGCCTTGCAGTTCCTGGATCGTGGCATTGAGCAGGCGCGAAATCGCCGGGTTGGCGTATTCGATCACGCCCTCTTCACTCACCACCAGGATGCCCTCGGCGGCATTGTCCAATACCGAGGCATTGAACGCCCGGGCGGACTCCAGGTCATGGCTCAGGCGCTGCAAGGCCCGGCGGTTGCGCTGGTGCTCCAGCAACGCCTGGACCTTGGGCTTGAGGATGTGCGGGTCGAAGGGCTTGAACAGGTAGTCGATGGCGCCGCTGGCGTAGCCTTCCAGCACGGCGGCGGGGGATTGGGCGTTGGCACTCAGGAAAATGATCGGGGTCATGCGCGTGCGCTGGCTGCCGCGCATCAAGCGAGCGACTTCGAAACCGTCCATGCCGGGCATCATCACATCCAGCAGCACCAGGTCGACCTCATGCTGCAGCAGCAACTCGAGGGCTTCCACCCCGGACGCGGCGGTGATCACCACCCAATCATCACGTTGCAGAAGCGCACGCATGCTGATCAGATTTTCCGGGTAGTCATCGACCACCAGAAGAACCGAACTGCCATCGCCATGAGGTGGAGCGCATTCCATGCTAGGTCTCTTCCTTGGGTCTACTCCGGTCACTTCTGAGAGAAAACCCGGACAAACATTGAGGCCTCACTCTAGCCCCGGATCCTGAAAATCAGAAGTGACGTGGACGCCATCATTGCGCCAAAGTTCAGTCAGCCGACTAACGGTCAACCTCTACAGCCCACGGTTCATGGGAAACATGGCTTTTTGGCATTCCCTTGGCGCCAATAAATTGCCAGCAAGTGTTTAACAACTGGCTGACCACCGCCTATAAAGAACCTGTCAGGCCCCCGGGCCAAAGCCTTCACCCCCTGTAAAAGGCCAATGCCATGATCGACCTCTCCACTTGGAACCTGAGCATTCCGGTCGGCTCGCCCCCCGCGACCATCGACACGCCAAAGCTACTCAGCGGCTTCAACGACCAATACTTCCAGGCCGAAGGCAGCAACGTGCAATTCTGGACCCCCGTCACCGGCACCCGCACCGAAAACGCCGTGTACCCGCGCAGCGAACTGCGCGAAACCTACGCCGACGGCCGCCTGCGCAACTGGACCTACCCCGAAGCCGACAACTTCCTGCGCGCCACCCTGGCGGTCAACCAGGTGCCCTCCAGCGGCAAGATCGTCATCGGCCAGATCCACGCCTACGACAGCCAGAAACCGCTGATCAAGCTCGAATACCAGTTCAAGGAAAAGACCCAGACCGGCAACATCGTCGCCAAGGTGCGCATGCGCCCGGACGAAGATGAAAGCCGCGTGATCATCGTCGCGTCCAATGTGCCGCTGGAGAAAAGCTTCACCTACGTGATCAACCTCAACAAGGCCGGCCTGCTCAGCGTGTACGCCGCTGACAGTGAGTGGAACGAGCGCATTGGTGCGGCATGGGCCGCCAAGCCCTTGTACTTCAAGGCGGGCGCATATGTGCAGGACAACAGCGGGGACAGCAAGGAAGGCGCGAAGGTGACGTTTGCCAAGTTGGATATTGATCACGAGTGAACGGATCGGCCTCGATTCGAGCAGGCAATGCCCGATAGGCGCAAGACTGATTTCCTGCCAAAAAAAAGCCCGCATCGCTGCGGGCTTCTTTTTTAACGCCTGAGGCTCAATTCACCTTAGCGTTCAACTCACCTTTCAGATAACGCTGGTACATCGCTTCCAACGAGATCGGCTTGATCTTCGAAGCGTTGCCCGCAGTGCCGAAGGCTTCGTAACGAGCGATACACACATCACGCATCGCGGTCACAGTCGCGCCGAAGAACTTGCGCGGGTCGAACTCGCTCGGGTTGGTGGCCATCAGGCGGCGCATCGCGCCGGTGGACGCCAGGCGCAGGTCGGTGTCGATGTTGACCTTGCGCACGCCGTACTTGATGCCTTCGACGATTTCTTCAACCGGTACGCCGTAGGTTTCTTTGATGTCGCCGCCGTACTGGTTGATGATCGCCAGCCATTCCTGCGGGACCGAGGAAGAACCGTGCATCACCAGGTGGGTGTTAGGGATGCGCTTGTGGATTTCCTTGATGCGGTCGATGGCCAGTACGTCGCCGGTCGGTGGCTTGGTGAACTTGTAGGCGCCGTGGCTGGTGCCGATGGCGATCGCCAGGGCGTCCACTTGGGTCTTCTTGACGAAGTCGGCGGCTTCTTCCGGGTCAGTCAGCATCTGGCTGTGATCCAGCACGCCTTCGGCGCCGATGCCGTCTTCTTCACCGGCCATGCCGGTTTCCAGGGAGCCCAGGCAACCCAGTTCGCCTTCAACCGAAACGCCGCAGGCGTGGGCCATGGCCACGGTTTGTTGGGTTACGCGTACGTTGTACTCGTAGTCGGTCGGGGTCTTGCCGTCTTCGCCGAGGGAGCCGTCCATCATCACCGAGCTGAAGCCCAGTTGGATGGAACGCTGGCACACGTCAGGGCTGGTGCCGTGGTCCTGGTGCATGCACACCGGGATGTGCGGGAATTCTTCGATCGCGGCGAGGATCAGGTGACGCAGGAACGGGGCACCGGCGTATTTGCGCGCACCGGCCGAAGCCTGGACGATCACTGGGGAGTCGGTCTTGTCAGCGGCTTCCATGATGGCGCGCATCTGCTCAAGGTTGTTGACGTTAAAGGCTGGGACGCCGTAGCCGAACTCGGCTGCGTGGTCCAGCATTTGACGCATGCTGATAAGTGCCATTGTGTTGTCTCTCCCGGTCGAGGGTCGTTAATCGTGCAAGCCTGCCGTAGCGGCGGCTGCTATTCAAGTTATTGCAGGTCAGGCTTTGCATGCCTGGCGTGCTGAATCGTTATTGCTGATGTGGAAGGGGGGCTTGCCCCCGATGACAGTGCCTCAGTCAGCACATGGGGGTGCTGACAAACCGCTATCGGGGGCAAGCCCCCTCCCACATTTGGATCTCATCAAAGTTGAAATCTTATTGGGCCTTGCAGCCCCGCCCGATCAAATCGTCAGTGGCAACCCAGTAAACCAGGCCTTCCTCACCTTTTGTGTGAAACGCCAACTGGTCGTTGCTGTACAGCACGCCCGAAGCCGCCACATCCTGTTTGAGGCGATAAACCTGGTCGGAACCGCCGAGGCGTACATCCACCTCACTGCGGGCCTGGTTGGCGAAGCGCCAGTTGACCTCGGCCTTGCTGTCGCAGGTCCAGGTGGTCCACTTACCTTCCGGCTCTGCCTTGTTGAACATGTTCATGCTGCTGCAACCGGCCAATAGGGCCAGGGCTGCCAGGGCGAAAACGCCTTTCATTGCCAATCCTCGCAGCGGGGCCAAAGGCCGCCGATGCCGTCGGTTAGTTGATCAGACCCGTCAAGGGCAACCCTGTTCCTGACCGTTGGGCGCGGAGTCGTATTTCTCCAGCCGTTCGTTGCCGATGCGCTTGTTGATTACCGGCATGGTCTCGGCTTGCCAGTCAGCCTGATAGCAGCTTTTTTTCTGCTCCGTGGCAGGTTTGCCTGCCGCCGGCGCTGCGCTTGGCGTGCTGCCGCAGCCGGCCAACAGGCCCGCTGCGATCACCATTGCCAACGACTTGATCATGGGAACACTCCTTTTCCGGATCACGAGCCTTAGCCTTTGGCTCGGGTTTCCAGCACTTCAACGGCGGGCAGGACTTTGCCTTCGACGAATTCGAGGAATGCGCCGCCACCGGTAGAAATGTAGGAGATCTGGTCGGCAACGCCATATTTATCGATGGCCGCCAGGGTGTCGCCGCCGCCGGCGATGGAGAATGCCGAGCTGTCTGCGATGGCCTTGGCCAGCACTTTGGTGCCGTTGCCGAACTGGTCGAACTCGAACACGCCGACCGGACCGTTCCACAGGATGGTCTGGGAGGCTTTCAGCAGTTCTGCAAAATTGGCTGCAGTTTGCGGGCCGATGTCCAGGATCATGTCGTCGGCGGCCACGTCGGCGATGAGCTTGACGGTGGCTTCGGCGGTTTCAGCGAACTCCTTGGCAACCACCACGTCCACCGGCAACGGCACGCTGACCTTGGCGGCGATGGCACGGGCGGTGTCGAGCAGGTCCGGCTCGTACAGGGATTTGCCCACCGGGTGGCCTGCTGCCGCCAGGAAGGTATTGGCAATGCCACCGCCAACGATCAACTGGTTGCAGATCTGGCTCAGGCTGTTGAGCACGTCCAACTTGGTGGACACCTTGGAGCCGGCAACGATGGCAGCCATCGGTTGGGCCGGAGCGCCCAGGGCCTTGCCCAATGCCTCCAGTTCAGCCGCCAGCAATGGGCCGGCAGCCGCCACCTTGGCGAACTTGGCCACGCCGTGGGTCGAACCCTCGGCACGGTGGGCGGTGCCGAACGCGTCCATCACGAACACGTCGCACAGGGCGGCGTATTGCTGGGCCAGTTCGTCGCTGTTCTTTTTCTCGCCTTTGTTGAAGCGCACGTTTTCGAACAGCACGATGTCGCCAGGCTTAACGTCGACACCGCCCAGGTAGTCAGCCACCAGCGGCACATCACGGCCCAGGGCCTTGCTCAGGTAGTCGGCTACCGGCTTGAGGCTGTTTTCGGCGGAGAACTCACCTTCGGTCGGGCGACCCAGGTGGGAGCAGACCATCACGGCCGCGCCTTTTTCCAGGGCCAGCTTGATGGTCGGCAGCGAGGCCAGGATTCGCGCATCGCTGGTGACAACACCGTCCTTGACGGGGACGTTGAGGTCTTCGCGAATCAGTACGCGCTTACCTTGCAGATCGAGGTCGGTCATCTTCAACACGGTCATGGGTGGCAGTTCCTGAATTACTGTTGAGGTTGTTTAGAGGCGATATGCAGATAATGTTCCGCAACATCCAGCATTCGGTTGGCAAAGCCCCATTCGTTGTCGAACCAGGCCAGGATGTTCACCAGCCTCGGGCCGGAAACGCGGGTCTGGCTGGCATCGACAATCGCCGAATGCGGGTCATGGTTGAAATCACAACTGGCGTGGGGCAACTCGGTGTAGGCCAGCAAGCCTTTGAGCGGGCCGCTGGTGGCGGCGTCGCGCAGGATCCGGTTGACCTCCGTCGCATCCGTGTCGCTGACGGTTTGCATGGTGATGTCCAGGCAGGACACGTTCACCGTCGGCACCCGTACGGCTTTGGCCTGGATTCGCCCGGCAAGTTCCGGCAGCAGGCGTTCGATGCCGCGCGCCAGACCGGTGGATACCGGAATTACCGATTGGAACGCCGAGCGCGTGCGGCGCAGGTCTTCATGGTGATAGGCGTCGATCACCGGCTGGTCGTTCATCGCCGAGTGGATGGTGGTGATCGACACGTAGTCCAGGCCGATCGCCTGATCCAGCAGGCGCAACAGCGGCACGCTGCAGTTGGTGGTGCAGGAGGCGTTGGACACCAGCAGCTCACTGCCGGTCAGGCAATCCTGGTTGATGCCGTAGACGATGGTGGCATCGACATCCGCCTCGCTGGCCATCGGCTGGGAAAACAGCACACGCGGTGCGCCGGCGTCGAGGAAACGCTGGCCATCGGCACGGGTGTGATAGGCACCGGAGCATTCCAACACCAGGTCGACGCCCAGCGCCGCCCAGTCGATGCCCTCGGGTGTGGCGCTGCGCAACACTTTCACGCAGTCGCCGTTGATATGCAGACAGTCGCCTTCGACCCGCACTTCGCCGGGAAAGCGGCCGTGGGTGGAGTCAAAGCGTGTCAGGTATTCGATGCTGGCCATGTCGGCCAGGTCGTTGATCGCGACAATTTCAAACCCGGCTGCCGCCCCTCGCTCGAACAGAGCACGCAAGACGCAACGACCAATGCGGCCGTAGCCGTTGAGTGCAACTTTGTAGGGACGCGGTTGGGGCATGGGGTTCTCGATCAAGGTTAGTTCGGTGTTGAATGTTCTGACGCTATCGCGGGCAAGCCCGCTCCCACATCAGACCGCGATCCAAATGTGGGAGCGGGCTTGCCCGCGATAGCGCCAGTACAGACAACGCAGACTGACTTAGTCTTCCAGCAGCTCTTCAGCCTGACCCAGGATGTTTTCCAGGGTGAAACCGAACTCTTCGAACAACGCTGGCGCCGGCGCCGACTCACCGTAGGTGGTCATGCCGATCACGCGGCCTTCCAGGCCCACGTACTTGTACCAGTAGTCGGCGTGCGCCGCTTCGATGGCGATACGCGCGCTGACCTGCAACGGCAGCACCGATTGCTTGTAGCCGGCGTCCTGGGCCTCGAACACGCTGGTGCACGGCATGGACACAACGCGCACGTTACGGCCTTGGGCAGTCAGCTTGTCGTACGCCTGAACGGTCAGGCCCACTTCGGAACCGGTGGAGATCAAAATCAGCTCCGGCTCGCCGATGCAGTCCTTGAGCACGTAGCCGCCACGGCTGATGTCGGCGATCTGCGCGTCGGTACGCACCTGGTGTTGCAGGTTCTGACGGGAGAAGATCAGCGCCGAAGGGCCGTCCTTGCGCTCGATCGCGTGCTTCCAGGCCACCGCGGATTCCACCGCGTCGGCTGGGCGCCAGCAATCCAGGTTCGGCGTGGTACGCAGGCTGGTCAGTTGTTCGACCGGCTGGTGCGTCGGGCCGTCTTCGCCGAGGCCGATGGAGTCATGGGTGTACACATGGATCACGCGCTTCTTCATCAGCGCAGCCATACGTACGGCATTGCGCGCGTACTCCATGAACATCAGGAAGGTCGCGCCGTAAGGCACCAGGCCGCCGTGCAGGGACACGCCGTTCATGATGGCGCTCATGCCGAATTCGCGCACGCCGTAGTACATGTAGTTGCCGCTGGCGTCTTCGGCCGAGACACCTTTGCAGCCTTTCCACAGGGTCAGGTTGGAACCGGCCAGGTCGGCCGAACCACCGAGGAACTCAGGCAGCAGCGGGCCAAAGGCGTTCAGGGTGTTCTGGCTGGCTTTACGGCTGGCGATGGTCTCGCCCTTGGCCGCGACTTCGGCAATGTAGGCCGAGGCTTTTTCCGCGAAGTCGGCAGGCAGGTCACCGGCCAGGCGACGCACCAGTTCATTGGCCAGCTCAGGGAATTCGGCGGAGTAGGCAGCGAAACGCTGATCCCACTCGGCTTCGGTGGCCAGGCCTTTTTCCTTGGCATCCCATTCGGCGTAGATGTCGGCCGGGATTTCGAACGGGCCGTGGTTCCACTTCAGCGCTTCGCGGGTCAGGGCGATCTCAGCGTCACCCAATGGGGCGCCGTGGCAGTCTTCCTTGCCTTGCTTGTTCGGCGAGCCGAAGCCGATGGTGGTCTTGCAGCAGATCAGGGTCGGCTGCGCGCTCTTGCGGGCGGTGTCGATGGCAGTCTTGATCTCTTCCGGATCGTGGCCGTCGACATTGCGGATTACCTGCCAGTTGTAGGCTTCGAAACGCTTGGGGGTGTCATCGGTGAACCAGCCTTCGACTTCGCCGTCGATGGAGATACCGTTGTCATCGTAGAAGGCGATCAGCTTGCCCAGGCCCAGGGTACCGGCCAGGGACGCGACTTCGTGGGAAATGCCTTCCATCATGCAGCCATCACCCAGGAACACATAGGTGTGGTGATCGACGATGTCGTGGCCAGGGCGGTTGAACTGCGCGCCCAGGACTTTTTCAGCCAGCGCGAAGCCTACGGCGTTGGCCAGGCCTTGGCCCAGGGGACCGGTGGTGGTCTCGACGCCTGGGGTGTAGCCGAATTCAGGGTGACCCGGGGTGCGGCTGTGCAACTGGCGGAAGCTCTTGAGGTCATCGATGGTGACGTCGTAGCCGGTCAGGTGCAGCAGCGAGTAGATCAGCATCGAGCCGTGGCCGTTGGACAGCACGAAGCGGTCACGGTCGGCGAACGACGGGTTGCTCGGGTTGTGCTTCAGGTAATCACGCCAAAGTACCTCGGCGATATCCGCCATGCCCATCGGGGCACCGGGATGGCCGCTGTTGGCTTTTTGCACGGCATCCATGCTGAGGGCACGAATGGCGTTGGCACGCTCACGACGGCTGGGCATCGCTGTTCTCCTGAGGATTTTGAAGAGTGAATGATTAAAAGAAACGGAAAAAAGGATCGGCATTTTCCCTCAGCCACCGCCTGCGGGCAATGACAGATAGTCACTTGCAGGTGTTTTTCCTGTGCTTTGGGCGGCAATCGCTTGCAGAAACCTTTAACCGCTTCGTCTAAAGGTTATAGCGGCTGCTTATAACCGCCACTTATCGACCAATATCAAAACTTTTTGATATTGGCCTTGCGGGGATACTCACCCGTCACTAGACTGCTGGCCTTATGAACCTACCCGTGCCCACCCTGCGTCCTGACGACGGCGAAGAGCTGGCAGCCTTGTGCAAGGCCGCTGGCGACCCATTGCGTCTGAACGTATTGCGCGCACTGACCAACGATTCATTCGGCGTGCTGGAACTGGCACAGATCTTCGCCATCGGCCAGTCGGGCATGAGCCACCATCTGAAGGTGCTGGCCCAGGCCGACCTGGTCGCCACCCGCCGCGAAGGCAATGCGATTTTCTACCGCCGCGCCCTGCCCCACGCCGACCTGCTCGGCGGCAAGTTGCACGCGGCCCTGCTTGAGGAAGTGGACAGCCTGAGCCTGCCCCATGACGTGCAGTCACGCATCGGCCAGGTCCATGGGCAACGTGCCGCCGCGAGCCAGGACTTTTTTGCACGGGTTGCCGAAAAATTTCGCGCCCAGCAGGACTTGATCGCAGGCCTGGCCCAATACCGCGACAGCGTACTGGCGCTGCTGGACAAGCTGAGCTTCAGTGAAGAAGCGACGGCGCTGGAAGTCGGGCCTGGAGATGGCGGCTTCCTGCCGGAACTGGCCCGCCGCTTTCGGCAGGTCACGGCGCTGGACAACAGCCCGGCGATGCTCGAACTGGCACGCCAGCTCTGTGAGCGCGAGGCATTGGGCAATGTCAGCCTGCAGTTGGCTGACGCCCTGAGCAGCACAACGATCAAGGCCGACTGCGTGGTGCTGAACATGGTCTTGCACCATTTCGCCGCCCCCGCCGACGCTTTAAAGCAAATGGCTGGGTTGCTGCACCCCGGCGGTAGCCTGTTGGTTACGGATTTATGCAGCCACAACCAGAATTGGGCCAGGGAGGCCTGCGGTGATCTCTGGTTGGGTTTTGAACAGGACGATCTGGCCCGTTGGGCCACCGCTGCGGGACTCGTTCCCGGGGAAAGCCTCTATGTAGGTTTACGTAATGGTTTCCAGATCCAGGTCCGCCACTTTCAGCGACCGACTGGCGACACTCACCATCGGTAAATATCAGGAAAACATCGAGATGAGCGAATACTCCCTTTTCACCTCCGAGTCCGTGTCTGAAGGGCATCCGGACAAAATCGCCGACCAGATTTCTGATGCGGTGCTGGACGCCATCATCGCTGAAGACAAGTTCGCCCGTGTGGCGTGCGAGACCCTGGTGAAAACCGGTGTAGCGATCATCGCCGGCGAAGTGACCACTACCGCCTGGGTTGACCTGGAGCAGATCGTTCGTGACGTGATCACCAACATCGGCTACAACAGCTCCGACGTCGGTTTCGACGGCGCGACCTGCGGCGTGATGAACATCATCGGCAAGCAGTCGCCCGACATCAACCAGGGCGTCGACCGTGCCAAGCCGGAAGACCAGGGCGCCGGCGACCAGGGCCTGATGTTCGGCTACGCCAGCAACGAAACCGATGTGCTGATGCCGGCCCCGATCACCTTCTCGCACCAGCTCGTGCAACGCCAGGCCGAAGCGCGTAAATCCGGCGTGCTGCCTTGGCTGCGCCCGGACGCCAAGTCCCAGGTGACCTGCCGCTACGAAGGCGGCAAGGTGGTCGGCATTGACGCCGTCGTACTGTCGACCCAGCACAACCCGGACGTTTCCTACGCCGACCTGCGCGAAGGCGTGATGGAGCTGATCGTCAAGCACGTGCTGCCGGCCGAACTGCTGAGCAAGGACACCCAGTTCCACATCAACCCGACCGGCCAGTTCATCATTGGCGGCCCGGTCGGTGACTGCGGCCTGACCGGTCGCAAGATCATCGTCGACAGCTACGGCGGCATGGCCCGTCACGGCGGTGGCGCGTTCTCCGGCAAGGATCCATCCAAGGTTGACCGCTCCGCTGCCTACGCCGGTCGCTACGTGGCCAAGAACATCGTTGCTGCCGGCCTCGCCGAGCGTTGCGAGATTCAGGTGTCCTACGCCATCGGCGTGGCTCAGCCTACGTCGATCTCGCTGAATACCTTCGGCACCGGCAAGATCAGCGATGACAAGATCGTCAAGCTGGTGCGCGAGATCTTCGACCTGCGCCCTTACGCGATCACCACCATGCTCGACCTGCTGCACCCGATGTACCAGGAAACCGCAGCCTACGGCCACTTCGGTCGTACCCCTGCGCAGAAGACCGTCGGCGACGACACCTTCACCACCTTTACCTGGGAAAAAACCGACCGCGCCAACGACCTGCGCACTGCCGCCGGCCTGTAATCGCACACGGTACATAAAGCCTCGCCGGGTTTGCCCGGCGGGGCTTTTTATTGCCTGCGGGAGCGCCTTCACATTTTTTGGATCCAAAGCTTGCAGGCACAATAATGGCCCTCTAGAATCCGCGCCCTCTCGGGCCTTCACCTTATTTTGGATATTGCCCTGCACCCGCCCGGGATTCATAAGTGCGCAGGCAATCGAACATTGAGGTTTTTCATGCGCATCTCCACGCTCGCCCCTGCCGCCCTTCTGCTCAGCCTGTTCGCCCTGCCGGCCCACGCCGCCGACCTGAGCGCACTGAGTGGCGCCCTGGGCTCCCAGCTGGGTGTCGGCAATTCCGGCGACTGCCAAAAGCAATCCGCAGACCTGCAAACCAAGATCGATGCGGCCGAAGCCAGCAAAGACAGCTTGAAAGTGAAGGCCTTCAAAGCAGCGCAGGACCAGATCAACAAAGGTTGTGACAAACTCTCCGAAGCCCAGGCCAAAGCCGACGCCAAGCAGCAAACCCAGGAAGCCAAGGCTGATAAGCCTGATGCCGTGAAAGCGCTGGGCGGCCTGTTCAAGTAAGCCGAAACACCCGGTAAAAAGCCCCGCAGCGTCGGGGCTTTTTTGTAGGTGAACGGATCATTTAGGCTGGGCGCCCCTTCCGAGCAAGGATGCTCATGATGCGTTTACTGATTGTTCTGCTACTCAGCGCTCTACCCTTTTCGGCCTGGGCTGAAAACTGCCCTGATGATGCCCGGGCCCAGGTCGACACCCTGGCCGAACAAATCCGCCTGTGGGACGACAGTTACCACCGCCTCGGCCAATCCCCCGTCAGTGATGAACTCTACGACCAGGCTCGCCAGCGCCTGGCCCACTGGCGCCAGTGCGTCCCCAACCCCACCGCGCCTGATGATCCGCTGGCCAGTTCACGGGGCACCTTGCCGCACCCGGTCGCCCATACCGGCCTGGAAAAGCGCCTGGATGAGCAAGCCGTGGGCGCCTGGCTGGGCACGCGCCGGGATGTATGGATCCAACCCAAGGTGGACGGCGTTGCGGTGACCCTGGTGTACCGCCAGGGGCGGTTGAAACAGCTGATCAGCCGTGGCGATGGCAAGCTGGGCCAGGACTGGTCGGCCTCCGCGCGCAAGATCCCCGGCATTGTCCAGCAACTGCCGGAACCCATCGACCTGGTGCTGCAAGGCGAACTTTATTGGCGCCTCGACGAGCATGTGCAATCGGCACGCGGCGGGCTCAACGCGCGCAGCAAGGTGGCCGGGATGATGAACCGTCGGCAGTTGAGCGACACCGACGCCGCCGGCATCGGCCTGTTTGTCTGGGCCTGGCCGAATGGCCCCGCAGACTTTACCGAACGCCTCGCCACCCTGGCACGCTGGGGGTTCACCGACAGCCAGCGCTATAGCCAGCCGGTCCAGGACATCATCGAAGCAGCACATTGGCGCACCTATTGGTACAACCACCCCCTGCCCTTTGCCAGTGACGGCGTGGTGCTGCACCAGGCGCAGCGCGCACCCGCTGAACGCTGGCAGGCCAGTGCGCCTTATTGGGCGGTCGCCTGGAAGTACCCCGCCTCCCAGGCCCTGGCCCTGGTACGCCAGGTGCAATTCAAGATCGGCCGCACCGGACGCATCACCCCCATTCTGGAACTGGAGCCGGTGCGCCTGGACGACCGCCGGATCAGCCGGGTCAGCGCCGGCTCCTTGAAGCGCTGGCAGGCCCTGGATATTCGCCCGGGCGACCAGGTGTCCATCAGCCTGGCTGGCCAAGTGATCCCTCGGCTGGACCAGGTGATCCTGCGCAATACCACCAGGGTCGAGCTGCCAATGCCCGACCCTCGGGACTTTCACGCCTTGAGTTGCTGGCAGCTGGACCCCGGCTGCGAAGAACAGCTGCTCGCACGCCTTACCTGGCTGAGCGGCAACCAGGGCCTGGCATTGCCACACATAGGCCACGAGACGTGGAACATATTGATCCAGGCCGGTCTAATCGCAGGCTTTCTCGATTGGTTAACCCTGGATGCGGCAGAGCTTGCTAACATTGATGGCTTCGGTGAGCGCAGCCGCACGCGGCTGCTCGACAGCCTTCACAGCGCTCGGCAACGCCCCTTCGCACAATGGCTCAAGGCCTTGGGTGTACCGCCTGCGGCACGCGGCAACCTGGAGGGCAACTGGCAGACGCTGGTCGCCAGAGACACCCAGGCCTGGCTGGCCATCGATGGCATCGGCCCGGGTCGCGCAGCGCAACTGAGCGCTTTTTTTCGCGACCCACACGTACAGACATTGGCTGAAACATTACGTGTGGCCGGAATAGACGGGTTTTGAACCAGACCCAGCCACCTTTAAATCACAGCAGAATTCACCCTGCTATTTGCGACCCCGGAGCTCCACATGAAATTCCTCGCCCCTTTTGCCCTGTTGACCGTCGCAAGCTTCATGGCCACGCCACTGCTCGCCGCCGAAGAAGCCACTCCACTCACCGGCTGTGCCGCCAAGCGCCAGGCCATCAGCACCCAGCTCGAACAGGCCAAGGCCCACGGCAACAGCGACCAGCAAGCCGGCCTGGAAAAAGCCCTGAGCGAAGTCACCGCCAACTGCACGGATGCCGCCTTGAGGAAGGAGCGCGAAAACAAGGTACTCGACGCCAAGCACGAGGTCAGCCGCCGTCAGGCCGACCTCGACAAGGCGATGAAAAAAGGCGACGCGGACAAGATCAACAAGCGTAAGGACAAACTCGCCGAGTCACGCAAGGAACTGCAGGACGCCGTGGAAGAACTCGACCAGTAAAACCGGTCAGTGGTCGCGAAATTGTTTATGGCAGGCACTGCAGGCATCTTCGACTTTCTGCACGGCAGGCGTAAGGTTGCTGGCCCTGTAGGGCTGCACCTGGCTGGCGATCACCAATTCACCGGTGGCCGCTTCCAGGTCGCGGGCCAGTTGCTGGAACTGTGCCTGTTTTTGCCACACATCGTCCTTGGCGCTGGTGTGATCCTCTTCGCGCACACTCGGAAAGTGTTTCCACGGTTCATGGGACAGCGCATCGAGCTTGACCGCGCCCTCGGCGAATTTCGCGCCATCGAACGCAATGCGCCCGCGCAACATGCCGCCCAGGTCTTCAGCGGTCTTGAGCATTTGCTTGAAGATCGCCTTGCGCTGGCCCAGGGGCGAATTCGGATCGACGCCGCCGCAGGCGGACAGTGCCAGGCAGGCCAACAGCACAAGCGTCATTTTTTTAAAAGTCATGGCGGCTCAGGGTCACGGGAAACGGCGGCCAGTATCCTCGCCCTGCCCGTAAAGACCAATAGCCCTATTAATAATAAGGGTTGTCCACAGGCGCTAAGGCGCGGGCAATCGCTTCAGGAACCGTTTGTATGAATCTCACATTGAAACACTTGAGCCGCCGTCTGGCATGGGCTCTGCCGATGATTGCACTGCTGGCAGGCTGTGACGCGGGCAAGGACAGCGGTAAAGACACGGCTAAAGAAGAAGCTGCCAAGCCCCACGCCGTCGCCACCTATGTAAGCGCTCCCTGGGAGGCGTTGCCCGCCGTGTCCGACAGCGACCTGCTGGCCGGCTTCGAATCCTGGCGCAGCGCCTGCCAACGCCTCAAGGCCGACCCTATATGGGGGGCCACCTGCGCAGCAGCGGGTCCCGTGCCAGCCGATGCCGTGGCGGTGCGCGGTTTTCTCAAGGAGCGCCTGGACGTGTTCGGCCTGCGTTCGGCCGACAACACCCCCAACGGCTTGATCACCGGCTACTACGAGCCGGTCTACCCCGGCAGCCTGACCAAGACCGCCGCCGCCCATGTTCCCGTGTATGGCGTACCGGATGACCTGATCATCGTCAATCTGGAAAGCATCTACCCGGAACTCAAGGGCAAGCGCCTGCGCGGCCGCCTCGAAGGGCGCGTGCTCAAGCCCTATGACGATGCCAGCGCCATCAACGGCCAGGGCTCCACCGCCAAGCCGATTGCCTGGCTGACCAACCCGATGGACCTGCAATTCCTGCAGATCCAGGGCTCGGGGCGCATTCAACTCAAGGGCGGTCGCCAGCTACGCGTCGGTTACGGCGACCAGAACGGCTACCCCTATCGCCCTATCGGCCGTTGGCTGGTGGAGCAAGGCGAACTGAAGAAAGAAGACGTGACCATGGGCGCCATCAGCGCTTGGGCCAAGGCGCACCCGGAGCGCATCCCGGAACTGCTGGCCAGCAATCCCAGCTACGTATTCTTCAGCGCTCGCCCCGACAGTAATGAAGGCCCGCGCGGTTCGCTGAATGTGCCGTTGACCGCCGGCTACAGCGTAGCGGTGGATCGCAAGGTGATTCCGTTGGGCAGCCTGTTGTGGCTGTCGACTACCAAGCCCGACGGCTCGCCATTGGCACGCCCGGTCGCCGCGCAGGACACCGGCGGTGCAATCACCGGAGAAGTGCGCGCGGATTTGTTCTGGGGCACGGGTGACGCTGCCGGAGAGCTGGCGGGAAATATGAAGCAGCAAGGGCAGATCTGGATGCTGTGGCCCAAGGGCGCGGCGTTGCCGCAGGTGCCGGAGACGCTCTAGTTCAAATGTGGGAGGGGTGCCCCCCACAACTGGATCTGCGTCACAAGTCAGATCGACACGAAGAAGAAGCTCGCAATCAACGCCATGCCCACCGCCCACACCAGCGAGCGCAGTATCGCCCAGTCGGCCAGGTAGCAAATGATGTACAGCAGGCGGCTGGTGATAAACAGCACCGCCAGCACATTGATGGTCACCAGTGCGGCCGTGCCGGCCAGGTGGGCGATAATCACCGCGGCGGCAAAGGCGGGGGTGACTTCAAAGCTGTTGAGCTGCGCACTGTGGGCGCGCTTGGCAACCCCTTCAAGGGTATCCAGGAAAGCACGCGGGTCGTGGTTCTGCCGCGGCCCGAACTTGCCGCCACTGAACTTGGCCACGCCCGTGCACAGGTAAGGCAGGAAAATCGCGATCAACACACACCAGAAAGCAGCCGTCATCACTCAGTCCTTTTGTCGTTTTATGCAGCGATTAGAGTTCTAGCACTAAAAACCCGATATCGCACCTAACCGCTATGAGCCGCGCGACACCGAAAGGTTCTACCGCACTTTCACCCAAGACGTTGCAACCTCACGCCGCCACTGCGGTCCATCCCCCATTAACAACCCACCCCCACCTTCCAAGGACCCCGGATGCTTGAACTTGTCGCCGCCTTTATTTGCCTCACAACCCTGCTCACCTATGTGAACTTCCGCTTTATCGGCCTGCCGCCCACCATCGGCGTGATGGTCACGGCCCTGCTGTTCTCCCTGATCCTGCAAGGCCTGAGCGTGCTCGGCTACCCAGGCCTTGAGGAGCGCATCCAGCAATTGATCGGCCAGATCGACTTCGGCGACCTGCTGATGAACTGGATGCTGTCGTTCCTGCTGTTCGCCGGCGCCTTGCACGTCAACTTGAACGACCTGCGCAGCTACCGCTGGCCCATCGGCCTGCTGGCCACCTTCGGCGTATTGATCGCCACCGTGGTGATCGGCAGCCTGGCGTATTACATCTTCGCCCTGTTTGGCTGGCACGTGAGCTTCCTTTACTGCCTGTTGTTCGGCGCACTGATCTCGCCCACCGACCCCATTGCGGTACTGGGCGTGCTGCGAACCGCCAATGCGTCGAAACCGCTGAAGACCACGATTGTGGGCGAGAGCCTGTTCAACGACGGCACGGCAGTGGTGGTGTTTACCGTATTGCTGGGCATCGCGCAGTTGGGCGAGACGCCTACCGTGGGCGCCACGGCCTTGCTGTTCGCCCATGAGGCAATTGGCGGCGTGGTCTTCGGCGGGCTCATCGGCTACCTGGTGTACCTGATGATCAAGAGCATCGAACAGCACCAGATCGAAGTGATGCTGACCCTCGCCCTGGTCATCGGCGGCTCGGCGATGGCCACCGAACTGCACGTCTCCGCACCGATCGCGATGGTGGTGGCCGGGCTGATCATCGGCAACCTGGGGCGCAAGCTGGCGATGAACGACATGACCCGGCGCTACCTGGACGGCTTCTGGGAACTGCTGGACGACATGCTTAACGCGCTGCTGTTCGCGCTGATCGGCATGGAGCTGCTGCTGTTGCCGTTCAACTGGCTGCACGTGTTCGCGGCCAGTTTGCTGGCGGTGGCGATCCTGCTGTCGCGCCTGCTGACCGTGGCCCCGGCGATCCTGTTGCTGCGCCGCTGGCGCACAGTGCCGCGCGGCACCATCCGTATCCTGACCTGGGGCGGCCTGCGCGGCGGGGTCTCGGTGGCACTGGCGCTGGCCCTGCCACTGGGCCCGGAGCGCGATCTGCTGCTGAGCATCACCTACATCGTGGTGCTGTCGTCGATCCTGTTGCAGGGGCTGAGCATCGGCAAGCTGGTCAAGCGCGTGACCCAGGGCGAACCCCAGGCCGCACCTGACGTTCACTGATCCTTGTTGATCCGCTGCGGATGCCTCGGGTCCGCAGCGTGCTTGCCCGGCAAGCTACTCTCGCTGCGAATCTGCGCATGACTGATCAACGCAAAGATAAAGCTGCCACCGATGATATTGCCGGCCAGGGTTGGGCCAGCAAATACCAGCCAGAAATCCTTCCACGGCAACTCGCCGGCAAACACCAGGTATGACACTTCCGCCGAACCCACCACGATATGGGTGAAATCCCCCAGGGCCATCAGGTAGGTGATCAGAATGATGATCCACATCTTGGCGCTTTCCATCGACGGGATCATCCACACCATGGTCGCGATCATCCAACCGGAGACGATGCCCTTGGCAAACATCTGGCCGGCGTCGTTTTCCATGATCTTGCGCCCGATTTCGAGGAAGGCCAGGTCGGTCTTGGTGTCGAAGATCGGCAGGTGCAGCATCACGTAGGCCACCAGCAGCGTGCCGCAGAGGTTGCCCACCAGCACCACCGACCACAACCGCAACAGGCGTCCGGCATTAGCCAGGGTCGGCTTGCTCATCACCGGCAGCACGGCGGTCAGGGTGTTTTCAGTGAACAGTTGCTGGCGCGCCAGGATCACCGCGAGAAAGCCTGCGCAGTAGCCGAAGCTGGCGATCACCTTGAAGGCCTCTCCGTCCGGAAGGCGTGAATTGAGCAGCCCCATGGCCATCAATGACAGGCCCATGGTCAGGCCGGCCGCAAGTGCCGACCACCACAAGGCGGCGACGCTTCGCTCCAGCTCCTGATCGCCCTGGGTGCGGATAATTTCATGCAGCACCGCCGCGCGGGGCGGCTGGTTCTTGTCGACGTCCTGCTGCTCTTCCTGGGACAGGTTGGGGGTCTTGCCGTCTTCTTGCGTGGCCATGGTGATACCTGAACGGGGGGCGATGTTCAGGTACGACCTATGGTTGATCAAGAGCGTTCACTGGCCCGGCGCAGGTTTACTCGCTGATGCCGTCGTCCTGGAACTGATCCTTGACGTACTTGATCTCGGTACGACCATGCGGTGCCGGCAAACCGTCTTCGCCGAGGTTGACGAAGACCATCTTCTCTACAGTCAGGATGCTTTTGCGGGTGATCTTGTTACGCACTTCACAGGTGAGGGTGATGGAGGTGCGGCCAAACTCGGTAGCAGTGATCCCGAGTTCGATGATGTCGCCCTGGCGCGAGGCGCTGACAAAGTTGATTTCGGAGATGTACTTGGTCACAACACGCTGGTTGCCCAGTTGGACGATGGCGTAGATGGCTGCTTCTTCGTCGATCCAACGCAGCAGGCTACCGCCGAACAGGGTGCCGTTGGGGTTGAGGTCTTCAGGTTTTACCCATTTGCGGGTGTGGAAGTTCATGGTCACTCCAAAGCGTCTTGCCGAATGATGGGCAACATCATGGCAGAGCCTGCCCCCAAGCTCTATGCGCCATTGCCTATCAACCCCATGTGCGATCTTCATATGGCCGACAGAAAGGCTTGGGAAGTGCCGCGTACACGGCTATAATCGCCCCCGCTTCAAAACGGTCATCTTCAGTTGATACCGTTTCTCCCGCCACCTGTCCGAGGGGCGCTGCAGCAGGTTCAACCTGTCAGGCTCGGATGGGGCGTTGTCCGGCCTGGTTGCCCTGGCCTGATACTAAACGCACAACGGCGCCCATTCGCACACTACGAATGGAGGCTCTTCATGAGCGCTGTAATTACGCCTGCAGATTTCAACGACTACAAAGTCGCCGACATGTCCCTCGCTGCCTGGGGCCGTCGCGAAACCTTTATCGCCGAATCCGAAATGCCAGCCCTGATGGGCCTGCGTCGCAAGTATGCCGCCGAGCAACCGCTCAAGGGCGCGAAGATCCTCGGCTGCATCCACATGACCATCCAGACTGCCGTGCTGATCGAAACCCTGGTTGCCCTGGGTGCCGAAGTGCGTTGGTCGTCCTGCAACATCTTCTCGACGCAAGACCAGGCCGCTGCCGCCATCGCCGCTGCCGGTATCCCGGTATTCGCCTGGAAAGGCGAGACCGAAGAAGAGTACGAGTGGTGCCTGGAGCAAACCATCCTTAAAGATGGCGCGCCTTGGGATGCCAACATGATCCTCGACGACGGCGGCGACCTGACCGAGCTGCTGCACAAGAAGTACCCGCAGATCCTCGACCGCGTCCACGGCGTGACCGAAGAAACCACCACCGGCGTACACCGCCTGCTGGACATGCTGGCCAAGGGCGAGCTCAAAATCCCGGCCATCAACGTCAACGACTCGGTGACCAAGAGCAAGAACGACAACAAGTACGGCTGCCGTCACAGCCTGAACGATGCCATCAAGCGCGGCACCGACCACCTGCTGTCGGGCAAGCAAGCCCTGGTGATCGGCTACGGTGACGTGGGCAAGGGTTCGTCCCAGTCCCTGCGCCAGGAAGGCATGATCGTTAAAGTCTCCGAAGTCGACCCGATCTGCGCCATGCAAGCCTGCATGGACGGTTTCGAAGTGGTTTCGCCGTTCATCGATGGCGTCAATGACGGCACCGAAGCCAGCATCGACAAGGCCCTGCTGGGCAAGATCGACCTGATCGTGACCACCACCGGTAACGTCAACGTCTGCGATGCCAACATGCTCAAGGCCCTGAAGAAGCGCGCCGTGGTGTGCAACATCGGTCACTTCGACAACGAGATCGACACCGCTTTCATGCGCAAGAACTGGGCATGGGAAGAAGTGAAGCCGCAGGTACACAAGGTTCACCGTACCGGCGCTGGCGATTTCGACCCACAGAACGACGACTACCTGATCCTGCTGGCTGAAGGCCGCCTGGTTAACCTGGGCAACGCCACCGGCCACCCAAGCCGCATCATGGACGGCTCGTTCGCCAACCAGGTACTGGCCCAGATCTTCCTGTTCGGCCAGAAATACGCCGACCTGTCGCCAGCCCAGAAAGCCGAGCGCCTGACCGTGGAAGTACTGCCGAAGAAACTCGACGAAGAAGTGGCCCTGGAAATGGTCCGCGGCTTCGGCGGCGTGGTGACTCAGCTGACCAAGACCCAGGCCGACTACATCGGCGTGACCGTCGAAGGTCCGTTCAAGCCGCACGCTTACCGCTACTGATCGGCTTGGCTGCCCGCCCCTTCAGGGGCGGGTTCGCCTTACAGGCTTTCGAGTTCCCAAGGGTATGACCATGTCCCAAGACCGTCGCTACAGCTTCGAGTTCTTCCCCACCAAGACCGATGCTGGGCATGAAAAACTAATGGCGACTGCCAAGCAGTTGGCCACTTACCACCCCGATTTCTTCTCCTGCACCTACGGCGCCGGCGGCTCGACCCGCGATCGTACGATCAACACCGTGTTGCAGCTTGAAAGCGAAGTCAACATTCCCGCCGCTCCGCATTTGTCCTGCGTGGGCGACAGCAAGGCCGACCTGCGCAGCCTGCTCACTCAATACAAGGCCGCCGGAATCAAGCGCATCGTTGCCCTGCGTGGCGACTTGCCGTCCGGTATGGGCATGGCCAGCGGTGAGCTGCGCTACGCCAATGACCTGGTGAGCTTCATTCGTGAAGAAAGCGGCGATCACTTCCATATCGAAGTGGCCGCTTACCCGGAGATGCACCCCCAGGCGCGCCATTTCGAAGACGATCTGCAGAATTTCGTACGCAAAGCCAACGCCGGCGCCGACAGCGCGATCACCCAGTACTTCTTCAACGCCGACAGCTACTTCTACTTCGTCGAGCGTGTACGCGCCATGGGCGTGAACATCCCGATCGTGCCGGGCATCATGCCGATCACCAACTACAGCAAGCTGGCGCGCTTCTCCGACGCCTGCGGTGCTGAGATCCCACGTTGGGTGCGCAAGCAACTGGAAGCCTATGGCGACGACGTCAAGAGCATCCAGGCGTTCGGCGAACAGGTGATCAGCAATATGTGTGAAGAATTGTTGCAAGGTGGCGCACCAGGCCTGCACTTCTATACCCTGAACCAGGCTGAACCCAGCCTCGCGATCTGGAACAACCTTAAACTGCCACGTTAGGCCGGTTTAATCGCTGTACCCGGCCCTCGTTATTACGGGGGTTTTTTTCGTCTATATATCCCCGGAAAGGAAGCCTGCAGTACATGAATACAGCGTCCCCGACTCCCCGCCCGCAGCTGGTGTACCTGGTATTCGGCGCCGAGACCTATCATCAGGAAGCCGTATTCAGCATCGCCAGCGCCCTGGCCCACCTGGGCGGTCCCCAGGGCATGCCATTGGACATCCAGGTGTTCAGCGACAATCCGGCCCCCTATCGCGGCTTGCCGGTACAGGTTCACACCCTGGACGACGCCACGCGCAGACGCTGGAGCGAGCCCCACGGCTACCATTTCCGCACCAAGCACGTGCTGTTGCGCCAGGTGCTGGAAACAGCGGAACGGGCGCTGTTGATCGACACCGATACCTTTTTTCACGACTCGCCCATGGCGCTGTTCGAACGTGTCGCGCCCGGCACCGTGCTGTGCAATGCCTTCCACGCCAAGTACGGCGACAACCGCGAAAGCGTACTGTATGAAGCCCTGGCCAGGCACCTTGCAGACAAAGGCCTGGCCGACGACGACATGTGGCTGCTCAACTCCGGCGTCATGGGCCTGACCCGGCAAGATGCGCACATCCTTGATCGCTCGATCGAGTTGATGGACGAGCTGTTCCCGATGGCCCACGGTGCCTACACCCTGGAAGAGTTCTGCCTGTCGGTGGCCGCGTACCGTACGCTCAATGTGCGCCAGTGCCCCGACCTGATCCACCACTACTGGAGCCGCAAGCAGTTGTTCCGGGCCAAGGTCAAGGCGTGGGTCACCAAGCACGCCGCGGACCCCATCTGCGCCCAGGCCCTGGCCGACACCCGCAATGTGTCTGCCCACCTGCCCCGCCCGCCGCGATTGCAACGCTTGATGTACAAGCTGATCACCCTGGCCTTGCCCAAACGCAAGCAGCAGTTCATCCGCGAAATTCTCTACGGCTGCTACGAGCACGAAAATGAATTCGACCAGGCCTGTGGCCCGGTTTGGTGGGACAAGGCTTTGCAGAATCAGGAAGAGCGGCAAAAAAGCCCGGTCGATGCGCACCAGCTCGAACATTGGTTCGCCAACCCAGTGGTGCGCCTGATTCTGGGCGAGCGACGTGCAGCCATCTATGAGCACCTGATGACCTCACCCACAAAATAGCGTCGCCCGCAGATGCGTGTGCCAGCGCTTCTCTTTAGCGCACGGGCGTCGTAACCTCGGGGCATGCCCGTCACTCTGAAGCTGTTGACCGTTGCGCTTTTTACTTGCTTGAGCCTCGCCGCTTATGGCGAGAAATTGCGCATTGTCACCGAGCCCTGGGCGCCTTATGTGTACGAAGAGCACGGCGCCATGCACGGGCTGGACTACGAAACCACGGTGATCGTGTTCCAGCGCCTGGGGGTCGAGGTGCAATGGCAGTTCCTGCCCTGGAAGCGCTGTCTGGCCATGCTCGATCAGGGTCATGCCGATGGCGCACTGGATATTTTCCACAGCCACGAACGCGACGCCCTGCTGCTGTACCCCAGCGAACCGTTGTCGGAAGTGGAATTCGTGATGTTCTACGCCAACGAACGCCCTCATCCGGTCCAAGGCCTCGACGAGTTGGACGGCCTCACTGTCGGCACCTCGCCAGGCTACCTGTACGGCGCGCCATTCAGCGACTCCACCCGGTTCAGCCGCGAGCCGGCCCCCAGCCACGAGGCCAACTTCGGTAAATTGCTGCTGGGACGCATCGACCTGCTGATCACCGACCGCCGGGTCGGCCAGCATGTGATCAAGGCCCTGGGCCTGGAAGGCAAGGTCAGCCAGGCGCCCATTGTGGTCAGCCGCCAGCAGCAATACCTCGCCGTACGCCGTGGCGCGGGGATGGACCTGCTGGTACAACGCTTTGCCGCCGAGCTCAAGCGCTTCAAACAGGAACCGGCCTACGCCGCTTTAAGCGCCAAATATGGTGGAATCCACGCCATAACCGCGTCCGGACACACCGTTGAGCAGCAGGAAAGCGGCGCACAGTGATTGCTCTGTTATACTCCGGCCTTTCCGCCAGGCTTACGCCCGGCCGCTGAGGTCCTGAAAAAGGCACCCAACCCCGCTACTGCGCAGCTTTCAGCCCGCGCGAGCCGGTGGAGTGCCCGCCAGACGCAGCAGGACCGGACGGGATTGCGCTCCCCTAAGCGCCATTCACGCCCGGCAAGATTATCCCTCTGGGCCAAGCCCTAACTAAAACAGGATTACTCATGTCCTTTGCTTCCCTCGGTCTCTCCGAGGCTTTAGTCCGCGCCATCGAGGCAGCGGGCTATACCGAGCCTACTCCGGTGCAACAGCGGGCTATTCCCGCCGTGTTGCAAGGTCGCGACCTGATGGTTGCGGCTCAGACAGGTACGGGTAAAACCGGCGGCTTCGCCCTCCCGATTCTGGAGCGGTTGTTCCCCAACGGTCATCCGGACAAATCCCAGCGTCACGGCCCGCGCCAACCGCGCGTACTGGTCCTGACCCCTACCCGCGAACTCGCCGCCCAGGTGCACGACAGCTTCAAGCTGTATGCCCGCGACCTGAAGTTCGTCAGCGCCTGCATCTTCGGCGGCGTCGGCATGAACCCACAGGTTCAGGCCATGTCCCGTGGTGTTGACGTGCTGGTGGCGTGCCCCGGTCGTTTGCTCGACCTGTGCGGCCAAGGCAGCGTCGATTTGTCCCACGTGGAAATCCTCGTGCTGGACGAAGCCGACCGCATGCTCGACATGGGCTTTGTCCATGACGTGAAGAAGGTCCTCGCCCGCCTGCCGGCCAAACGTCAGAACCTGCTGTTCTCGGCAACGTTCTCCAACGACATCACCGCCCTGGCCGGCAAGCTGCTGCACAACCCGGAGCGCATCGAGGTCACGCCGCCGAACACCACGGTCGAGCGTATCGAGCAACGCGTATTCCGCCTGGCCGCCAGCCACAAGCGTGCGCTGCTGGCCCACCTGATCACCGCCGGCGCGTGGGAACAGGTACTGGTGTTCACCCGCACCAAGCACGGCGCGAACCGCCTGGCCGAGTACCTGGACAAGCACGGCCTCACCGCCGTCGCCATCCACGGCAACAAGAGCCAGAACGCACGCACCAAGGCGCTGGCCGACTTCAAGGCCGGTGAAGTGCGCATCCTGGTGGCCACCGATATCGCCGCCCGTGGCCTGGACATCGACCAGTTGCCACACGTGGTCAACTTCGAGCTGCCAAACGTCGACGAAGACTACGTGCACCGTATCGGCCGTACCGGCCGTGCCGGTCGTTCGGGTGAAGCCATTTCCCTGGTTGCCCCGGACGAAGAGAAACTGCTGAAAAGCATCGAACGCATGACCAAGCAGAAAATCGCCGATGGCGACCTGATGGGCTTCGATGCCAGCGCCGTTGAGGCCGAAAAGCCTGAAGTGCGCGAACGTCCGGACGTGCGCAACCCACGTAACCCACGCGGTCCGAAGGGCGATGGCCCGAACGGCGGCGGTGGTGGCGGTGGTCGTCGCGACAAGGGCAAGGACAAGGGCGGCAAGGAAAAAGCGCCAACCAACGGCCGTGGCGAACGCCCGGCCCGTGAGCAGAAGCCCCGTGAAGGCACCCCGGCCCGCGAACAGCGCCAGCCGAGCCAGCCCCCACGCGCCGCAGCCGACCGCGCCCCGGACGAATTCCTCGACGACGACGTGGATAACTTCGGTAACCGCGTGGACTACGTGCCCCAGGCCAAACCGGCCCAGGGCCGCGGCCGTCGTCCAGGTGCTCCGGCACAGGGCGCAGGCGCCGGCGCTCCACGTGGCGGCCAGCCCCAGGGCGGTCGTCAGAACGGCCCGCGCAACAGCAGCGGCGGCACGACCGGCACTCCACCGGCCAAGCGCAGCGGCCCGCGTAACGGTGCACCGCGTGACGGCCAGGCGCGTCGCGAAGATTCGCGCAGCAACAACCGCCGCCCGGCCCGTGACGACCAGCCACGTTTGTCCGAGCCAGCCGTGCAGAACCCGCGCGGTGGCCCGGCGCCGAAGATCATCCACAAGGAGTCGAAAGCCGACCGCTTCCCGACACCCGAGCAGTTGGATCAACTGCCAGGCCGTCCGCGTGGTGAAAAACCAGCATTGCTGACCCGCAACCGCTGAGTTTCAAAGCGCCATGAAAAATGCCTCGCATCGAAAGATGCGGGGCATTTTTTATCTCCTCCCCACACGTTCCCTGGGATGAGCGAACTGGTTGTGGTGAGCGAGCTTGCTCGCGCTGGGCTGCGCAGCAGCCCCAACACCTGTCACCGTGTTCTGCCAGAAGAATCATGGTGTATCTGATTAGGGCCGCTTCGCGCCCCAGCGCGAGCAAGCTCGCTCACTACAGGAAATACAGGCCAAAAAAAACCGGATCCTGAGATCCGGTTTTTTGTGTGCGGACAGAAATTACTTCTGCTTGACGCCTTCCAGCGAGATGTCCAGGTCGACAGTCTGGGAAGTCGGGCCAGGGCCCTTGATGCCGAAGTCGTTCAGGTTCAGCGTGGTCTTGGCGTTGAAGCCGGCACGTTCGCCGCCCCATGGATCCTTGCCTTCACCGTTGAACGTGGCCTTGAAGGTCACAGGCTTGGTCACGCCGTGGAAGGTCAGGTCGCCGGTCACATCAGCGGTTTTCTCGCCGGTGGATTTAACCGCAGTGGAGACGAACTTGGCATCGGCGAACTTGCCGACATCCAGGAAGTCCTTGCTGGCGATGTGCTTGTCACGTTCGGCGTGGTTGGACCACAGGCTGGCGGTTTTCACGTCGACCGCGATTTTGCTGGCTTCAGGCTTGGCGGCATCCCAGCTGAACGTACCATCCCAGTCCTTGAAGGTACCGTGGATGTAGCTGTAGCCCAGGTGGCTGATTTTCCAGTCGATGAAGGCGTGCTGGCCTTCCTTGTCGATCTTGTAGTCGGCAGCCATCACCTGACCTGCAGACAGCAGCGCTGTACCGATTGCCAGAGCGGCGAGGGTCTTTTTCAACATGCTTTCTATTCCTTGTGAGTCGAGGTTGAACATCAGGCTTTGCGCCCCAGCATTCGCGTGAGGGTCGCATCACGATCGATAAAGTGGTGTTTCAACGCAGCCACGCCGTGCAGGCCGGCGAAGACTACCAACACCCAGGCGAGGTACAGGTGCACCACGCCGGCTGTGTCTGCCTGGTCCGGTAGACCGGAAACCACGGCAGGAATTTCGAACAGGCCAAACACCGGGATACCGACACCGTCTGCGGTGGAAATCAGGTAACCGGCGATCATCACGGCAAACAGCCCGAGATAAAGGAACGCGTGGCCAAACGCGGCACCGATACGGGTCAAGCGGCTGTAACTGGCCAGCGGCGGAGGCGGCGGGCTGATCAGGCGCCAGACAATACGCACCAGCATGATGGCGAACAGCGTGATGCCGATGCTCTTGTGCAGGTCCGGTGCGTCCTTGCGCCAGGCGCTGTAGTAGTCCAGACCCACCATCCACAAGCCCAGGGCGAACAGGCCGAACACCACCAGGGCCACGCCCCAGTGCAAAACCATACTGACCCAGCCATAACGGGCCGGTGAGTTACGTAGCTGCATGTACTTAATCCCGTAAGAGCTGCGCCCAAGACTAGCGATTTACCTATCGAATTAAAGCGGAAAATTTCGCTTTGAAATATCGAGAAATATGATCTTGAGGGTATGAACAGTAAATTAACCAAGGATTAAGGACTATCCAGAAGAAACGTGACAGTCCGTCCTGTGTTTACTGCCAATTCATGCGTTATGGGTTGTGACACCGCCGCCCATTGCATAGGCTTGCGCGATTGTTTTACCTGCGCCGCTCGCAGGACCGCTTCGAGGAGATCACCGATGGGCTTGAACAACCAGTGGATGCAACGCGACCTCGCGGTGCTGTGGCATCCCTGCACCCAGATGAAAGACCACCAGCAACTGCCGCTGATCCCGATCAAGCGCGGTGAAGGCGTCTGGCTGGAAGACTTCGAAGGCAAGCGCTACCTCGACGCCGTCAGCTCCTGGTGGGTCAACGTCTTCGGCCACGCCAACCCGCGCATCAACCAGCGCATCAAGGACCAGGTCGACCAGCTGGAACACGTGATCCTCGCCGGTTTCAGCCACCAGCCGGTGATCGAGCTGTCCGAGCGCCTGATCAAGATGACCCCCGAGGGCCTGACCCGCTGCTTCTATGCCGATAACGGTTCGTCGTGCATTGAAGTCGCGCTGAAGATGAGCTTTCACTATTGGCTCAACCGTGGCCTGCCAAACAAAAAACGCTTCGTCACCCTGACCAACAGCTACCACGGCGAAACCATCGCCGCGATGTCGGTGGGCGACGTGCCGCTGTTTACCGAGACCTACAAGGCGCTGCTGCTGGACACCCTCAAGGTGCCGAGCCCGGATTGCTACCTGCGCCCCGAGGGCATGAGCTGGGAAGAACACTCGCGCACGATGTTCCTGGCCATGGAACAGACCCTGGCCGAGCACCACGACACCGTCGCCGCCGTGATCGTCGAGCCGCTGATCCAGGGCGCCGGCGGCATGCGCATGTACCACCCGGTGTACCTCAAGCTGCTGCGCGAGGCCTGCGACCGCTATGGCGTGCACCTGATCCACGATGAAATCGCCGTGGGCTTCGGCCGCACCGGGACCCTGTTCGCCTGTGAACAGGCCGGCATCCGCCCGGACTTCCTGTGTTTGTCCAAGGCCCTGACCGGCGGCTACCTGCCGTTGGCCGCCGTGGTCACCACCGATGACGTCTACGACGCGTTCTACGACGACTACCCGACCCTGCGCGCCTTCCTGCACTCCCACAGCTACACCGGCAACCCGCTGGCGTGTGCGGCGGCCCTGGCGACCCTGGATATTTTCGAAGAAGACAACGTCATCGAAAACAACAAGGCCCTGGCCCGGCGCATGGCCACGGCAACGGCTCATCTGGTCGACCATCCGCATGTCTCGGAAGTACGCCAGACCGGCATGGTGCTGGCCATCGAGATGGTCCAGGACAAGGCCACCAAGACCGCTTACCCGTGGCAGGAGCGCCGTGGTCTCAAGGTGTTCGAACACGCCCTGGAACGCGGTGCGTTGTTGCGGCCGTTGGGCAGCGTGGTGTATTTCCTCCCGCCCTATGTGATTACACCGGAGCAGATCGACTTCCTCGCCGAAGTCGCCAGCGAAGGCATCGATATCGCCACCAACAGTAAAGTCAGCGTGGCGGTGCCGAAGGATTTCCACCCTGGTTTCCGCGATCCGGGTTGATTGCCGGCACACCTACACCTTTTTCCAGAGAACCGACATGAGACTGTCCCGCTTTTTCACCGACACCCCGCTGAGCCTCGGCGATCACGAACTGCCCGAAGCCCAGGCGCACTACATCAGCCGCGTGCTGCGCATGGGCGAAGGTGACGCCGTGCAATTGTTTGACGGCTCCGGCCAGGAATTCCTGGGCAGCCTGCTGGAAGTCGGGAAGAAACGCGTCACCGTGCAACTGACGGAAAGCTTCGCCGGCCAGGCCGAATCGCCGCTGCACATCCACCTCGGCCAGGGCCTGTCCCGGGGCGAACGCATGGACTGGGCGATCCAGAAAGCCACCGAGCTGGGCGTCAATGCCATCACGCCGATCTTCAGCGACCGCTGCGAAGTGCGCCTCAAGGACGAACGCGCCGACAAACGCCTGCTGCACTGGCGCCAGGTGGCGATCAGCGCGTGCGAGCAGTGCGGGCGTTCGACGGTACCGGTGATTCACCCGCCGTTGCTGCTGGCGGACTGGTTGAAGCAGGTCGAGGCGGACCTGAAACTGGTGCTGCACCCGGTGGCCGAGCCGCTGGTCAGCCATGCCAAACCTGCGAGCCTGGCGTTTCTGATCGGCCCGGAGGGCGGGCTGACCGACAACGAAGTCGACACCGCCCAAGGCGCTGGCTTCCACGCCGCCCGCCTCGGCCCGCGCGTGTTGCGCACCGAGACTGCGCCCGTCGTCGCGTTGGCGGTTGCCCAACAACTCTGGGGCGACTTCTAAATGTGGGAGGGGTGATCAGTCCACCGGATCGCTGATCGGCTTGGCAATGATCGCCTTCAACTCACTGGTCATCGGGAATTCCAGGTTCAAGCCCTTGGGCGGAATCGGCTGTTCAAACCAGCGCTGGTAAATCCCGTTGATCTCCCCCGAACGGTAAAGGTCGCCGAGGGTCTCGTTGACCACCGCAAGAAACTGCGGGTCATCCTTGCGCACCATGCAGCTGTAGATCTCCCGCGACTGCTCCTCGCCCACCACCACCCAGTTGTGTGGGTCCTTGGCCTTGGCACGTTCGCCGTAGAGCAATGCATCGTCCATATAGAACGCGGCCGCTCGGCCCGTCTCGAGCATCTTGAACGCCTCGCCGTGGTCCTTGGCGCTGATCACGAACATATTGCTCTTGTGCTCGGCGTTGTAGCTCTTTAGAAAACGCTCGTTGGTGGTGCCGGCGGTAGTCACCACGTTCTTGCCCGCCAGGTCGGCGAAGCCCTTGATGCCGCTGTCCTTAGCCGTCAGCAACTGGCCTTTCACGTAAATAAACCCGTAGGAAAATGCCACCTGCTTCTGCCGCTCGGCCGTGACTCCGGTGGAGCCGCACTCCAGGTCGACGGTGCCGTTCTGCACCAGCGGAATCCGCGTTTGAGAGGTCACCAGGTTGTACTTCACCTTCAGGTCAGCCACCCCGGTTTTCTGCTGGATACGCTCGACGATCTTGCTGGCCAGGTCCACCGAATAGCCCATCGGCTTACCGCTGTGATCCCCCACGTAGGAAAACGGCACCGACGCATCGCGATAGCCCAGGGTGATGGACTGGGTGCTGGCGATCTTGCCCAGCGTACCGTCCAGCGGCGCCTGGTTGGCATGGGCGTGTACTCCCAGCAAAAGGCCGATGCAGCCGGTCAACAGGATTTTTTTCATTGTTATTCTCCGTTGGTTTTTGACGTTATTTTCGTACCGCAATCACGCTGATTTCCACCAGCACGCTCGGCCGCGCCAGCTCCGCCTGCAGGGTGGTGCGCGTAGGCGCCATCCCGGGCGATAGCCAGGCGGCCCATACCTCATTCATCGGCGCGAAACCGCTGCCGATGTCTTTCAAGTAAATGGTCGCATTGAGCAAATGATCCTTGTCACTGCCGGCCTGGGCCAGCAGCGCATCGATCCTGGCCAGCACTTCGCGGGTCTGCGTCGCCACATCCTGGCCTTCGCCGGGCACCTGGCCCGAAAGGAATACCAGATCCTTGAACGTAACGGCGCCGGAAAGTCGGTCGTTGCTGCTGATTCGGTTGATGGTCATGGGTCAATCCTCACGCGGCGCGGGGCGCCAGGCCCTGCATATCTATGGAAGGTAGGTGGTGGCCGATCAGCTCGGCCAGCAATTGGCCGCTGCCGCACGCCAGGGTAAAGCCGAGGGCGCCGTGGCCCAGGTTCAGCCACAGGTTGCGATACACGCTGGGGCCAATCAGCGGCACACCGGTCGGGGTGGCGGGACGCATACCGGCCCATTCCACAGCATTGGCATAGTCGCCAGCCGTAGGAAATGTCTCGACCGCCTGGCGTTTCATCAGCGCCAGGCGCTTGGGCTCAAGGCTGGCGTCAAAGCCGACGATATCCACCATGGCCGCCACCCGCAGCTGTTCGCCGATACGCGCGTAGACCATCTTGCGGTCGTAGTCGGTGATGCTCACATTCGGCGCCTGATGCTGTGCGCCAATCGGCACGCTGAGGCTATAGCCCTTGAGTGGATACAGTGGCAGTGACACGCCGGGCAATGCCAACTCGGCGCTGCGATGGCCGGCCGCCAGCACCAGGTGTTCCACCGGCATCACTTCGTCGCCCAGCTCGATGGCTTGCACCGCGCCGTCGGCATGGCGAATCCTGGTGACCTTGCGCCCCAGCAGAAAGGTGCAGCGCCCCGACGCTTCAAGGCGTGCCGCCAGTTGTTGGCAGAAGGCATGACAGTCCGCCACTTCTTCATTGGGCGTATAGATACCACCGACAAACTCACCCGCCACCTGCGCCAGCGCCGGCTCCAGCCGTGCACAATCCAGCGCCGACAGCACCTGTTGTTGCAGGATGTCGGTGACCTTGCTGCGCGCACGCTCAAAGGTATCGGCATTGCGAAAGGTCACCAGCTTGCCGTTACGCCGCCAATTGAACGTGTCCAGGCGATCGTCGACGCGCCATTGCTGTAAGGTGTTTTGGCTCAGGCTCGCCAGGCGCAGCAAGTGCGCGGCGTTGCGCTTGTTCACCGAGCCACGGCAGGCGCCGATGAACGCGGCCATCCAGCGCCATTGTCGGGGATCCAGGCGTGGGCGCAGCTTCAGTGGCGAGTCACCGCGCAGCAACCAGCCAATCGCCTGTAGCGGCACTCCCGCATCCGCCAGCGGTGCGACGTAGCGGTAGGACAATTGCCCGCCATTGGCGAAGCTGGTTTCGCTGCCCACGGTGTCACGCGCGTCGATCACCGTCACTTCATGACCTGCACGTACCAACGCGTAGGCACTCGCCAGGCCGATAACGCCTCCACCAATGATGCAAACCTGCCTGGCCATTCAACACCCCCAGCCCTTGATCCAAGAAAGCCCAGGGTAGGTGCAGGTGACAGGCCGCCGACAATGAATAAAGATGGGGCACCTATAAACAAAGGTTATGGACCTGCCATGCGCTTGCGTCATATCGAAATCTTCCAGGCCATCCGCCAGACCGGCTCCATCAGCGCCGCCGCGCAGTTGCTGCATGTCTCCCAACCAGCGGTGACCAAGGTGTTGCAACATGCCGAGTTACAATTGGGTTTCCCGCTGTTTTTGCGGGTACGCGGCAAATTGCAGCCCACGCCCGAAGCCCTGGCGCTGGAAAGTGAAGTCGAAAAAGTCACCGCGAGCCTGCAAGGCGTGCGGCGCCTGGCCAAGAGCCTGCGCCGCGCCCCGGGGCAAAGTGTACGGATTGGTGCAATCCCGGCATTGGCACTGTCGTTGCTGCCCCCGGCGATCCTGGAATGGAAGCGCGACTACCCGGACATCGCCTGCGAACTGTCCAGCGACCATAGCCGCGAGCTGGTGCAAAAACTGTTGATGCGCGAGATCGACCTGGCACTGACCCTCAGCTTCTCCGGCCATCCCGGGTTGACCACACAAGTGTTGGCCAACGGTGTGTTGGTGGCCCTGGCGTCGAAAAACTACTGGCCGGACGCTGAGCTGCATCAAGCCCTGCCCCTGGCAGACCTGGCGGGGGCACCGTTGATTGGCCTGTCCAGCGCCGACCCACTGGCGGCGAGGCTCGACAACTACCTGGAGAGCGTCGACCCGCCGCCTCGGGTGACGATATCGGTGCAAACCTATTCCCTGGCACGGGCGATGGTGGAGTCCGGCGCCGGATTGACGGTCATCGACCCCTTTACCGCCCTCGGCGCATCGACGGCGACCACCTGCATCCGCACGCTTACACCGCCGCTGCCGATCACCCTCTACGCCCTGACCCGTGCCGATGAACCGCCGCCGCATATGCTGGCCAATCTGCTACAGATCTTCGGCAACCGGGCTCGGGAGCTGCTGGAGCGCCTATAACACGTAGTGCATGATCGCCACGAAATGCAGCAGGCTGCCGCCGATCACAAACAAATGCCAGATCCCATGGGAATGCCGCAGGCGATCCTCCAGGGCAAAGAAGATGATGCCGACGGTGTACAGCACCCCGCCCGCCGCCAGCCAGATAAACCCGGCGGTGCCCAGCGCGGCGATCAGTGGCTTGACCGCCACCAGCACGATCCAGCCCATCACCGCGTAGATCACGATGGACAGGATGCGCGCCTCGGAGCGCGGCTTGATCTCCTGCAGGATGCCGATCACCGCCAGCCCCCACACGATGCCGAACAGCGTCCAGCCCCAAGGGCCTCTCAACGTCACCAGGCAAAACGGCGTGTAGCTGCCGGCGATCAGCAGGTAGATCGAAAAGTGATCGACCTTCTGCATGATCTCTTTTCGCCGCCCCTGTACGCTGTGGTACACGGTCGACGCGCTGTACAGCACCATCAGCGTAAAGCCATAAATCGCCACGCTGACGATCTTCCAGGGGCTGCCATCCAGGCTCGCCACCACCAACATCCACACGGCGCCAATACACGCCGCGACTGCACCGAGCAAATGGCTCCAGGCGTTGAATCGTTCCCCGTGATACATCTGTCACTGACCTCCTGTAGCCGCTGGAACTGGCTGGCAAGCGTCCAGCCTTGCGCATAAGAGTGCAAGCGACTTGTGACGTTCCGAGGACGCCGCCGGGTTTTGCGGGCACAATCGGACGCATTCGAACAAGAGCCCACGGCCATGCTGATCGACGAAGAATTCACCCTCAAGAAGCTGGAAATCTTCCTGGCATTCATGCGCACCGGCAACCTGGCCCGCGCCGCCGCCGAGCTGCAAACCAGCAATGTCAGCGTGCACCGCGCCATCCACTCGCTGGAAAATGCCTTGCGCTGCCCGCTGTTCAAACACGAGGGCCGCAACCTCACGCCGCTGGAAAGCGCCTACGTGCTGGAAGAACGCGCACAGAAACTGATCGCCGATGTGGTCGACAGCGTACGCCTGACCCGCGAAGCCGCCGGTTTCTCCGCCGAACGCTTCAAGCTCGGCTCGCTGTATTCACTGACCGTCAGGACCGTGCCGCAATTGATCATGGGCCTGAAGATCAGGCGCAGCGAACTCAATATCGACCTGATCCTCGGCTCCAATTTCGACCTGCTGTACAAGCTCAAGAACATGGAAGTCGACGCAATCCTCATCTCCCTCGACGAACACGCCAACGACCCCGACTGCGAACAGATCGAGCTGTTCTGCGACGACATCTTCCTCGCCACCCCGGCCGACTCGCCCTTCGACCGCGCCCAGGAAATCGACCTGGCCGACGTGCGCGACGCCACCTTCATCACCCTCACCCAAGGCTTCGCCACTCATCAGGATGGCAACCGGGTGTTCAAGCAGGCGGGGTTCGAGCCGAAGGTGGCGATGCAGGTCAATGACATCTTCACACTGCTGAGCATGGTCAGTTCAGGGGTGGGTTATGCGTTGCTGCCGGGAAGGATCGCGGCGGTGTACGAGAACCGCGTGAAGCTGATACCGCTGCAACCCAGGTATCGGTTGCAGCAGCATATCGGCGTGGTGTTCCTGAAGGCCAAGGAGCGTGATCCGAATTTACTGGCGTTGTTGGCGGAGTGTCGGATGTATGCCAATCGGCAGGGAACAGCCTGACACTCCGCAATCCCCAAGGTCAGCCCACCAACCCACGCACAATGAAGTACAGCAACGAAGGCCCCAGCAAACACCCAAGCCCGGTATGGAACGTCGCCGTCAACGCGCCATACGGCACCAAGCGCCGATCCGTCGCCGCCAGCCCTGCCGTCACGCCGCTCACGGTGCCGGCCAGGCCACCAAACACCATCGCCGAACGCGGGTTGTCCAAGCCCATCCAACGCGCCGCCACCGGGGTACCGACCATCACCAGGATCGCCTTGATCAACCCGGTCGCAATCGACAGCGCCATCACATCCGAAGTCGCGCCAATCGCCGCACCGGTCACCGGGCCGACGATGTAGGTCACGGCACCCGCGCCGATGGTGGTCATGCTGATAGCGTCGCGATAGCCAAACACCCAGGCCATGCTGGCGCCGACGATAAACGGCAGGATCGTGCCCAGCAGCAGCGCAATCACGCCGATCATCCCGGCCTTGCGCGCTTCGGTGGCCTGTACCTCGAACGCCGTGGCAACAATGGCGAAGTCGCGCAGCATCGCGCCGCCCATCAGGCCGATGCCGGAGAACAGCGCCAGGTCAGCCAGGCCTTTTTGCCCGCCGGTAAGGGTGCCGCCGACCCAGGCCAGGACCAGGCCGATGACGATGGCAATCGCCGAGCCGTGGATGCGCCCGAACGTCAGGCGCTTGGACAGCACCACGGAAATCCACATCACCACGCCAACAAACGCAAACGCAGTGATCAGGCCGTTATGTTCCAGGCCTTTTTCGATGAGATCCCACATATCAGCGACCTCCCGCAGGCACGATCAGCGGCTCTTCGGCGGGCAGGGGCTCGCCCTTGTGCGTACGACTGATCAAGGCGATGGTACAACCACAGACCACCACCGAACCAATCGCCGCCAGCACCGCGACCGGGCCCCCGTGCAGGGCGGTCACGACGTTCTGCTGCGCGGCCATTGCTACGACCACGGGAATGTACATGGCGCCCCAGAAGCCCACGCCCATCTCGCACTCCTTGGTCATGCCGCCGCGTTTTTGCATCCACAGGCGGGCGCAGATCAGCAGGATCATGGCGATCCCCACCCCGCCCACGTTGGATTTGACGCCCAGCAACACGCCGAGCATGTCGCCCATGATCACACCTGCCAGCGTGCAGATCGCCAGCAATGCCACACCGTAAATAATCATTGTTGTTGTCCTCGAAGTGCTCGATCGAAATTGTTGTTTTTGTGCTTCGACAGCCTTGGGTGGTGCTTTATCGGTGGCGGCGCTCCTCCTCTTCCAGCAGGGCCTGCAAGGTATCCAGGCGTGCGCCTTCGCAGGCGATCACGGTGCCTTGTTCGAACACGCGGCGTGACAGGCCGGTGAGCACGGCGCCCGGGGGCAGTTCGATTTGCAGGCGCACACCGCGCTCGTAGGCGCTTTGTACGGTGCCGCGCCAGTCAACGACGCGGCACATGTTGAAGGCCAGGTCGTCGCAAAGGTGTTCGGGGTTGTGGATCGGCCGCGCGCGGGTGCTGCTCAGGTAGGTGATGCGCGGCGCCTTGAGCGGGACAAATACCTGGGCCAGGGCCTCGGCCGGCTGCGCCAGCAGCGCGCAATGGGACGGCACACTGACGGCCAGGCGTTTGGCGATGCCGTTGCCCTTGATGCGCGCGGCGACACGCTTCATGGCCTCGTCGCTGCCGGCGATCACGCTCTGGTTATCGGCGTTGATATTGGCCAGGTACACCGGGGTTTCAGGGCTGTGGATGTCGGCGAGGAGTGTTTCGACGGTGGATAACTCCACGCCGATGATCGCGGTCATGCCGTAGCCGTGTGGATAAGCGTTTTGCATCAGTTGGCCGCGCAGGCTGACCAGCTTTACCGCATCGGCAAAATCCAGGGCCCCGGCGATGACCGCAGCCGGGTAGGCGCCGATGGACAGGCCCGCCACGTAATCCGGGGTGCGCTCCAACAGGCGGGCGTGGGCGACGCCGGCGATCAACAGGCACAGTTGCACGGCGCGGGTACTGGCCAGGGCTCGCGCTGAATCGAGCCGGCGCACGTCTTCGCCCAGGGCATCGCTGGCTTCTTCCAGCACAGGTTCGGGCAGCGACTGGAGCATGCCGAGTCGCTGGGCACCCTGCCCCGGAAACACCAGGAGGCTGCTCATGCCACGGCCTGCCAGGGATCGTCGACCAGGCGCGCGCCGCTGATGGTTTTCAACAGCACGCGACGTGATCCGCCAGCCCATTCGCGCAAGGCCACGGCGCCGAACGGGGTTTGCAGTTGCAGGTCCACAGGGCACACCGCCGTGTCCAGGCTCGCCAGCAGGTCCTCGGCATCGGCGCGTTCAAGGCGCTTGGGCGTGCGCAGGATCAAATCCAGATCACTCTGGGCATGCAGTGCTTCGATGCCGGTGGCCAATTCAAAGCCGGCGCTACCGCTGACGCCCCATGCCTCGTGCACCAGCACCGAACGCAATTGAGCAAGCGCTTGCAGTGCGGGTACGTCCCGTAGCGAAACCACGTCGCGCAGGGCTTCCGGTGCAACGCGCCGCTGCACCGCCGCCAGCGGCATCTCGGCGGCGAACCGCTGCTCACGCAAACGCCCGCGCACGCCGACCGCCACATGCCCCGGCGCGGCAATGGCGCGGCGCACCACCACCGGGTGGCCGGCGCCTAGCGCCTCCAGCACCCAGGCCGGTGCATCGGTGGACGCATGCGCCGGGGTCATGCCCCAGAGCAAGTCGTGGGCGTTCACCATTGTTCCCGCAGCAGTTGGCGAACCTGGCTGGACGCTGCGCGATTGGTCGCGCCGAGGCGTCCGCGCAGATCGGCGCTGCCGACGTCCTTGATCGCATTCACCAGGCAATCGCTGACCCGCGCTACATCGTCCGCCGTGGGCTGTTCAATCTGGCAGACCGACAAGGTCTCCCACAGCAAGCCGAGGCTGGCATAGCTGTCGATGTCATAGGCCATGGGCGGCACACTGGCGGCCAGGGCTTCCAGCTCTTCGACGCTGCGCAGGGTCACTCGCGCGGCCGAGGCCTTGCCCATGGCGTGCACCATCACGCCGGGATCGCGCAGGGCAATCAGGCGGTTGGCCTGGTAGCCATGGGCGAGGAACGCACCGGACATGGCCTTGCCCACCAGCAGCGCAATCACCGGGTGCCCGGCCAGGCGCGCGCGGGCATAACTGTCGGCGGCAGCGGCCAGGGCCTGATGGATGCCGAGGGCTTCTTCACGACGGCCGTAGGCCTGGCTGGGCACGTCGACGATGGCGATGATCGGGCGCTTGTCACCCCGGGCGATGGCTTCATCGACGGCCTTGGCCAACCCCCAGCCCTCCAACAAACCGACTTCGCCATTGCGTGCCCGAGGGAAGCGGTTTTGCGCGTCGGTCACTACGGCGACAAAGCGCACCTGTTGCTCACCCAATACACCGTCGGCCACCCTCAGCGACGCCGGCAAATCGTCTACAACTGGAGCGCCGGCGCTCAATGCGTTGAACCACTGCAAGCCTCTCATGAGCGTTCTCCCTGATACAGCTCGCGCACCGTCGCCGGGTCGATTTGCGCTACGGCGTCCAACTCGGCCAAGCGTGCGAGGTAATCATCAGCCTGGCGACTGCGCTGTTGTGCGGGCACACCCTGCTGCAGCAACGCGCTGACCGTCTGCTGGATCTGCGCCACATCATCGGCCACGTAACGGTCGGCCAGGCCACTGTTAAAACGCTGTTCGCCGCCCGTGAGGCTCCAGATAAAAGGACGGTCGCGGGAGTCGTACTCTTCCAGCCCGGCCTCCTGCTCGATCACCTGCGGACCGTTCAGCCCCAGGCGCGCTTCACGGGTGACGACGAGGTAGCTGCACAACCCGGCCGCAATGGACATGCCGCCGAAACAGCCAACGCTGCCCGCCACTACGCCGATCACCGGCTGGTACTGGCGCAGGTCGACAATCGCCGCGTGTATATCGGCAATCGCGGCCAGGCCGAGGTTGGCTTCCTGCAAGCGCACGCCGCCGGTTTCCAGCAGCAGCACGGCGCGGGTCGGGATGCCCTTGCGGTTGTCTTCGGCCGCCAGTTCCAGGGCGCCGGCGATTTTCGCGCCGCCCACTTCACCGAGGCTGCCGCCCTGGAAGTTGCCTTCAATGGCCGCAATCACCACAGGCAAGTCGCCGAGGCTGCCCTTGGCGATCACCACGCCGTCATCGGCCTGGGGCACCACACCTTGGCGGCTGAGCCAAGGCGACATGACCCGCTGGAACGGGTCGATCAGTTCGCGAAAGGTGCCGGCATCCAACAAGGCCTTGGCCCGCTGCCGCGCCCCCAGTTCCACGAAGCTGTGTTTAGCCAGCAAGTCAGTCATGGTCGATCTCCTCGAAACCCTGCTCCAGGCGCAGGCGCACCACGCCGGGGGTGGCGCCGAAATCGTGAATATCAATGTTCAGGGCCGGGGGCGTCTGCTCCTGGAAGATGCGTTCAAACAGGTGCTGCCAGCGTTGTTCGGCGCCATTTACCGAGGTCTGGACCTGGATGGTCAGCGTGCCGGCCGTGCCCGGCTCCAGCAGCACTTCCAGGTCGCCCGAGCCGACGCAGCCCACCAGCGCACGGCCTTTTGGCGGCTGCCCGGCGGGGAATTCAAAGGATAAGGTTTCCATCACAACGCTCCGTCGAGGCGGTCGATAAACAGGCAGGCGGCCAACAGGTCGGCGGCGCCGCCGGGGGAGGCATTCAGGGCCAGCAGTTGGTGGTCCAGTTCATGCAATTGGCGGCGCCCGGCGAGGCTTGCGCTGCCGCCGGCGTCCAGCACGGCCTGGGCGCCGCGCTGCATGGCATGCAGGCCTTCCACGCCGGCGCGATAGAGCACGCAGGTGTCGGCCAGCTCGGTCATGATCGCGAGCAAGGCGTCCAGGCGCGCGTTCTGTTCACCAGCATTTTGCTGGCGGCTTTTGTGCAGTTGCGGCAGACCACGTTGGGTCACGGCGGGGAAGCCCAGTTGCGCTTCTTCACGGGCACCGCGTGCGCCATAACGCTGGGCGACCTGGGCGCCGTGGCTCGGGGTTTGCGGCGCGTAACGGTCGTTGAGCAGGGCCAGTCTGGCGGCGTTCAGCGTTATGGCACGCGGTTCCAGGGCAGCCGCTGCGGTCAGCAGGCCGAGGGCCCAGATCGCACCGCGATGGGTGTTCACGCCGTGGGTGGTGACGAGCATCGCCTGTTCGCCTTCGCGCCCGATACGGCCGAGCGCTTCGCGCAGCGGCAAGCCGACCTCGCCGAATTCAAGCGCCGCCTCGGCCATCGCCTTGAACATCGGCCACAGCGACAGCGCCGAAGCGTGCATCAGCCCCAGGTGCAGATCACTGTGGGCGCCGTTGCCGCGGCGATCCACCAAGGCGGGCTTGGGTGACAGGTCGGCTTCATCGATCAGCGCATCGACGGCCATATCCGCCAGGCGATCCGCGAGGCTGAGTTCGTGCAGTTTAAGGGCGCGCATTTACCAGCTCCTGAATTTGGCGGGCGGGTTGTACAGGCCACCGGACCACTCCACCAGGTCGGCCACGCTCTTGGCGGCCAACAACTCGCGGGTGGCGTCGGTACGGCGGATGCCCAAATCTTCGGGCAAGGCGATCAGGCCCTCGCGGCGCATGCGCGCGGTGTCCTTGGGGTTGTGGCGCATGCCGATGGCGGTCACCCCGGCGACGGCGGCGATCATCGCCTGGCGCTCTTCCAGGGACCGCGCCTTGTACAGGTAGGCGATGCCTTCTTCGGTGAGCAGGTGGGTGACGTCGTCACCGTAGATCATGATCGGCGCCAGGGGCATACCGCTTTTGCGCGCCACTTCCACGGCGTCGAGGGTGTCGACGAAGGTGGGCTTGCCCCCTTCCTGGAAGGTCTCGACCATCTGCACCACGAGCTTTTTGCCGCGTTCCAGCAGCGCTTCCGGCGCGTCGCCGTGGCGCATGTCCAGCCATGCCGGCGTGCCGTGACGACGACCGCGCGGGTCGTGGCCCATGTTCGGCGCCCCACCGAAACCGGCGAGGCGGCCACGGGTCACGGTGCTGGAATGACCGTCGCCGTCGACTTGCAGGGTCGCACCGATAAACAGGTCCACCGCGTATTGGCCGGCCAGCTGGCAGAACATTCGGTTGGAACGCATCGAACCGTCGCGGCCGGTGAAAAACACATCCGGGCGCGCGGCGATGTAGTTCTCCATGCCCAGTTCGGTGCCGAAGCAGTGCACGCTTTCCACCCAGCCGCTTTCGATGGCAGGGATCAGCGTGGGATGCGGGTTGAGGGTCCAGTTACGGCAGATCTTGCCCTTCAGGCCCAGGGATTCACCGTAGGTGGGCAGGATCAATTCAATGGCGGCGGTGTTGAAGCCGATCCCATGGTTGAGGGACTGAACATTGTGTTTTTCGTAGATGCCGCGGATCGCCATCATCGCCATCAGCACATGCACCGGCTTGATATGGCGCGGGTCGCGGGTGAACAGCGGCTCGATGTAGAACGGCTTGTCGGCCACCACCACGAAATCCACCCAACTGGCAGGGATGTCGACGCGGGGCAAGTCGCTGACGTCATCCACCAACTGGTTGACCTGCACGATCACGATGCCATCGCTGAACGCGGCGGGTTCGATCAGCGCGGGAGTATCTTCGGTGCTGGCGCCGGTGTAGATATTGCCGGCACGGTCGGCCATGAAACCGGCGGACAGTACGACGTTGGGGATCAGGTCCACCACCAGCCGTGCATAGAGTTCGATGTAAGTGTGGATCGCACCGATTTCCAGCAGGCCGTCTTCGAGCAGTTGGCTGATGCGCAGGGATTGGGTGCCGGCGAAGGAAAAGTCCAGCTTGCGCGCGATGCCCTTTTCAAACAGGTCCAGGTGCTCGGACCGCCCGACGCTGGGCATGATCATGTGCAAATCGTGGAGCTTGGCCGGGTCGGCCTTGGCCAGGGAGCGCGAGAGGAAGTCGGCCTGCTTCTGGTTGTTGCCTTCCAGCACCACGCGGTCGCCGGGGAGGATCAGGGCCTCAAGCGCTTCGACAATCCTGTCACTGGGCAAAACCGCCCCGTCTGCGATTGTTTTGACCAGCCCAAGCCGCCGCTGCTTCTCGTCGCGCCGCCGCGTCCAGCGCGAGTCGGGGGTTATTGTTGTTGTCATGGTCGCTCCACGGGTTTGCTGTCGTGGGCTGTACCTTAGGAGTGATTCAAGGGGCCATCAATCAAGCTGGGCGGCGGATCATTACGGTTGGAGTAATGGAGCATCAGTAAACGCTGAGCCGAGCCAAAAGATGATCTAAATGTGGGAGGGGGCTTGCCCCCGATAGCGGAGGGTCAGCTAAGTTATGTATCAACTGACACTCAGCCATCGGGGGCAAGCCCCCTCCCACATTTGCTCAGTAGTGCCTGTTAGATAGCGGTCCCAAAAAGGGAATGATCAATCCCTGGCTGGGACTTCTTCCGCAGAAGGGCTGACCTGCTCCAGCGCCCGATCCACCAACAACTGCCCCAACTCGGCCATTTGCTGGATCCCGAGCATGATGGCGCGCTGGGAAGTGTCCAGGTCGAAGGCCAGGTTGCAGGTGAGTGCGTTGAGGGAGGACAGGGTTTCGCTGGCGTTGACCAGCAGCGTTTCGGTGGTTTGGTGGGGGTTTACGGCGAAGAGAGGCAGATTAGGGGTAGGTTTGATCATGATGAAACTCCTAAACAGTCAGTAAGGAGCGCCACCGTTCGCTTGCACGCGAATGAGGGTGGCGACCGTGCGCAGGTGTGCAAGACCGGGCCTGTTTAGGACACCCAGCAGGTCCGAAGACCTCCTGCGCGCAGCCGCCATAAAGCAGCGAGCACAAAAAACGCCCGTTGGTTGGCAGGGCGTTTGTACGCCTAAACAGTTTCGTCGGACTTGCACGTCCGTGTCACCGTTTTTTGCGATGACGGGACGAAGACTAGGCGCGCGGGCTGCACGCGACAAGTTCATGCACAGCCCAAAATCTTGCAGGAAAAATCCTAAGACCACCCGCAATCCGTCAAACACCGGCACTTTAATGTGGGAGGGGGCTTGCCCCCGATGGCAGTGGGTCAGCCACCAGATGCAGTGACTGACACACCGCCATCGGGGGCAAGCCCCCTCCCACAGGGGATCCTCACATGACTTAGATTCAGGCCAGTCCGGACTCGACCAATAAGGCTTCAAGCCCCATCAAATCCGGCACCTTCGCCACATGTTCCCCCACCTGCACCGCCGCCAGTTCCAGCGGGCACAGCGGCACGTCCACGTAGCTCAATTCGCTATCGAGCTTGTACGACCGTGGAATCCCCTGGATCACCAGCGCAATGAACTTCAACGTCGGTCGGCCGCCCAGTGCATTCAACACCACGATCCGCGAGCGTTCGCCGGTCACGCCGGCCTCGCCGCACGCCGCTTCAAAGCTGATCAACGGGATTTGTCGATCTCGCCACGTCACTTGCCGCAAATACCACGGCGGCGCATCGCTGGCCGGTTCGCCGCGCTGGAAGTCGATCAATTCGGCGATGGCGACGTTGGGCAGTATCAGGTGGCGGTCGGCCAGGGGCAGGAGCAGGCCGGTGAGTTGGCTGGTGCGGTGGTCAAGCACGGGATTTGCTCCAGTAGGCGATGCTTTCGAGCAGCACCGATTCCTGGTACGGCTTGCCCAGGTAGTCGTTGACGCCGATGGCCATGGCGCGGTCGCGGTGTTTCTGGCCGGTGCGGGAGGTGATCATGATGATCGGCAGGCGCATCAGCCGGGGGTCATTGCGCACCTGGATGGCCACTTCGAAGCCGTCCATGCGCGGCATTTCGATGTCGAGCAGCATCAGGTCGGGGGTATGTTCCTCGAGCACGGCAAGGGCGTCGATGCCGTCCTTGGCGGTGAGTACGTTCATGCCGTTGCGCTCCAACAGGCGGCTGGTGACTTTGCGCACGGTGACCGAGTCGTCCACCACCAGCACCAGCAGCGGGCGCTTTTTCAGCGGGTCGTTGAGGATCAACGGAGCATCCACCGCCTGGGCCGGCAAGGCCGGTTGCCGGGCGCGGATGTGCGCGAGCAGGTCGATGATCAACACCACGCGCCCATCCCCCAGGATGGTCGCGCCGGATAACCCCTGCACCCCGGAAAACTGCGGGCCCAGGCCCTTGACCACAATCTCCCGGGTGCCGGCCATGGCGTCCACATGCACCGCCACACGGCGCTCGTTGCACTGCACCAGCAACACCGGCACGGGTTGATACTGGCCCAGTAATTTCGGGCGACCGACGGTGTGCAGCAGGTCACCCAGGTAAAACAGCTCGTAGCGTTGGCCGGCATATTCATAACACGGCGGATCCTGCTGGTAGTGCCCCGCCAGCTCATGGGGCAGCACCCGCACCAGACCTTCGATGGTGTTGAGCGGGATCGCATATTGATCGTCCGCGCAGTGCACCATCAACGCCCGATTGACCGACACCGTAAACGGCAGGCGGATGCGAAAGTGCACGCCCTCCCCCGGTGTCGAGTCAATGAACATCGAGCCGCCGAGCTGGCGCACTTCTTCGTGCACCACGTCCATGCCCACGCCACGCCCGGAAATCTGCGTGATCTTTTCCGCCGTAGAGAACCCCGGCTGCAGAATGAACTGCAACACATCACGGTCGCTCATCTCTTGATGAGGGGCGAGCAAACCGCGCTTGATCGCCTTGCGCCGCACCGCGTCCAGAGGCACACCGGCACCGTCGTCGCGCATGTCGAAAACGATATCGCCGCCTTCGTGGGTCAGGTCCAGGGTGATGCGGCCCTTCTCCGGCTTGCCGGCCAACAGCCGCGCATCGCGGGGCTCCAGGCCATGGTCGACGGCGTTGCGCAGCATGTGTTCCAGCGGTGCCGCCATGCGCTCCAGCACATTGCGGTCCATTTCACCCTCGGCATTGCCGACGATGAACTCCACGTCCTTGCCCAACTCGCCCGCCACCTGGCGCACGATGCGTTTGAGGCGCGGCAGCATGCGCTCGAAGGGCACCATGCGCGTGCGCATCAGGCCTTCCTGCAACTCGGTGTTGATGCGCGCCTGTTGCTGCAACAGGCCATGGGCGTCCTCGTTGCGGCGGTCGAGGGTGTCCTTGAGGTCGAGCAGGTCGGAGGCCGATTCCGACAGCGCCCGGGACAGCTGCTGCAACTGCGAATGACGGTCCATTTCCAGCGGGTCGAATTCTTCATAGCCCAGGCGCTCGGCCTCGGCCTGTTGACGACTGAGGATGCGCCCCTGGGTTTCGGTGTCGAGGCGGCGCAGTTGGTCGCGCATGCGTTCGATAGTGGTTTCCACCTCATGCAGGGCAATGCGCGCGTCGTTGACTTGCTGCTCGATACGACCACGGAAGATCGAGGTCTCGCCGGCCAGGTTGACCAGGTCGTCCAGCAGGTCAGCGGAAATCTTCACCATGTCGGCGCCGGGATCAACCACCGCTTCGGCCTTGCCTGCGGGCAGCGCCACGGGCGTCACGGGCTCATCGCTGGGGTGCACCAGGCTCTTGATACGTTCGATAAGCTTGTCCACCGAACCCACCGGCAGCCCATCCGCCACGGCGTCGATCATCTGCGCCAGGCGGTCGTGGCAGCCCTGCAGCAACGCGAACAGTTCGGCGGACGGCGCGAGCAAACCGGCGGACAGCCCTTCGTAGAGAAATTCCAGCTCATGGGCCAGGTCACCGATCGGCCCGATCTCGACCATGCGCGCGCCGCCCTTGAGGGTGTGCAGGTCGCGCAGCAGGGTTTCGACTTCCTGGCGATTGTTCGGCTCGGCCTGCCAGCGCAGCAAGGCGCTGCCGGAGCTGTCGAGAATGTCGGCGGCTTCTTCGAGGAAGATGTCCAGCAACTCGGGGTCGGTGCCCGGCGTTTCCGCAGGTGGGGCGGCCTGTACAGCCGGCATGCCGCCCTGGCGTAGCGCGCGCAACCGGGCGACCAGTTCGGCGCTGTCGCTCAAGGGTTGATGGTGCTGCAGTTCCTCCAGTTGCAAGGCCAGTCGCTCATGGCTGGCCATCAGCACCTGCGACAACTCGCTGGAGTAGCTGTAGCGCCGATCCACCAGGCCTTCGTACAGGCATTCCAGTTCATGGGCCAGGTCGGCCACCGGTCCGATGTCGGCCATGCGCGCGCCGCCCTTGAGGGTATGCAGGTCGCGCTGCAGGGACGACAACGGCGCGGCACTGTCCGGCTCCAGCAGCCAGCGTTTCAGGGACTGCCCCGCACTGTCGAGAATATCCACGGCTTCTTCGAGGAAGATTTCCACGAGTTCATCGTCGATCCACGTTTCATCCTGCAGTTGCGCGGTGGCGGCGCCCAGTTCGGAGATGCTCAAGGCGCGGCTGCCGTCGCTTTTGATCAGGCCGGTGGCAGAAGGGTCCAGTGCATCGTCCAACAGTTCGCGCAGGGCGTGTACACGTGCCGGTGCCGGGATGATTTCCTGGCCGGCGGCCAATTGATCGAGCATGTTGATCAGCGCTTCATGGGCCTGCTCGGCCTCATGGAAAAACCGCTCGCTGACCGCCAGGCTGCTTTCTTCCACGGCGCCGTAGAGGTCGAGCAAGGCTTCGCAGAGTTCATCGATGGCGTGCAGGTCAGCGACATGGGCGCCCTCCCCCAGCGTGGTCAATTCATCCAGCAGCGCGGTGAGTTCCTGGCGTTCGCCGGGGTGCTGCTGCCAGCGGCGCAGCAGGCTTTCGGCGTCGAGCAGAATGTCCATGCCCTGGGCCAGGAAGTTGGCGATCAGTTGCGGGTCGCGCTTGATCCGCAACCCCGTGTTGGGGGCGTCGAGCAGCGCGGCCAGTTGATGGTCGAGCAGGGCCTGGGTCCGGCGGATCAAGTCATCCGCGCCCTTGATCGACACCAGGGGATCGCGGTCCAGTTGACGCAACCCACGCTGGAACAGGCCTTCGGCTTCCAGCAGCAACTCGACTTCGTCCAGGTCCAGCGGCAGGCGATGGGCTTTGTACTCGCGGGTCAGGTGATCCAGTGGGCGCACCAGCTCGGCGATCGGCAACACGCCGGCCATGTAGGCGCTGCCCTTGAGGGTGTGCAGGGCGCGTTGCAGTTCATCGCTGACTTGCAGCGGCACATGCTCGGCGGCCTGTTGCAGGAAGTGGTTGAGGCTGTCCAGATGGCTCTGGGCTTCGTTGCGGAAGATCTCCAGCAACATCGGATCGTGGGGTTCGCCGACCGACGCTGGGGCGCCGTTGGCCCAGGCGTGGGCGCGGGCGGCCAGGGCGTCGACCTCATCGCGCTGGTGTTGCTCTCCCGTCGCGAAGTCGGCGATCAATGCCGGCAGCAGGGCCACGGCGTCATCCAGCACCTGTTGGATCTCGGGGCCGAGGGCCACGCTGCGCTCGAGCACACGGTTCAACAGGTTTTCCACGGCCCAGGCCAGCTCCGCCAGCACCAGGGCGCGCACCATGCGGCCGCTGCCTTTCAGGGTGTGGAAGGCGCGGCGCATTTCGCCCTGGGCGGTTTTGTCCGCGCTGTTGGGCAGGTGACGGTGCAGCACCTCAAGGACTTCCTCGGTTTCTTCGAGGAAGACGTCGCGCAGTTCATCGTCGATGGGCGCTTCATCGGCCGGCGGCGGCAGCAGGCTACCGGGGCGTTGCAAGGCTGGCGGATTGAGGCCCGAAGTGGGGTTGGCCAATGCGTCGAACTGGGACTGGCTGGGCGCAACCTCGCTCGACAGCGCGCCATCGGGTGCCGCCAGCGCCTGACGCCAGGGTTTTTCGGCGGGCAGGTAGCCCAGCGCAGCCAGGCTTTGGGTGGCCAGTTCCAACACCCGTTCACCGGCGGCGTCCGGGTCTTGGAGCATGCGTTCGAGGTAATACTCCAGGCTGCTGATCACATCGGCGAAATGCCCCAGTTGCAGCTCCGACGGCGGGCTGTCGTTGACCATCAACTGTTCGTCGACGTAATCGGTGCAACCGCGCATCAGGCTGGCCGCGCGGGGCAAGGGGATCATCGCCAGCGCGCCGCGCACCTGGCTCAGCAGTTCCGGCAGGGATTCCAGGCGCTGGCGGTCCCAATCGGCTTCGATACAGTCGATCACCAGCTCCTTGGCTTGCTGCAGGCACTGGCAGGATTCGCGGATGACCAACTGGTGGATCTGGGTCAGGTCGGTGGTGGGCAGGCGGCTTTCTTCGTGGCCTTCCGGCTCGACGGTGCCGACCATTCCCGCCAGCGTGGCTTCCACATAGAGCAACGCACCGGCGACGTCCATCAACACCGCATCGTTGGGCTCGCGATGCCCCTGGGCCAGGCTCAATACCACGGCCAGCTGGTCGATGATGACTTTGCGCGGCTGGCCAAACCCCAGCACCGCGAGGGTATCGGCAATCTGTCGCAGGGGAGCCAGCAGCGCGTCGAGGTCGCTCGTGTGCTGGCGGTCGCTGCGCACGAACAGGTCGAGGCGCTCTTTGACCCGGACCAATTCTTCGCACAACGCACCGAGCACCGAGCCCATGGCGTTGCGATCCGGCCCGGCAAGGCGCGCGCGTTCGGCGTCCACCACTGCGCTGTCGGGCAAGGCCTCATCCAGGCTGTAGCGCTCTTTCAGACTCTGCATGCGTGGGGTCGGCCGGGTGACTTTGGCGACGTAAAACAACAGGCTCTTGAGCAGTTCATCCGGTGCGGGCTGGTTGATCCCGCCGATGCCCTGCGCCAGCAGGCGCTTGAGCTGCTTGTCGCTGGCCTTGAGCAGGCTGCGCAGCGCCGGGCTGTTGGCGACCACGCCGGTGAGCATGCCCTCGACCAGCGCCGACGCCACTTGCCACAGCGGCAACAGCGGCGCGCCCTGGCACAGCGCCTCAAGGCGCGCGAACACCCGCGCCATGTCTTCCAGGTTGCTCGGCCCGTGGTCTTCACGCAGCAGCCCGGCGAGGGCTTGCTGCAACAGTTGATGCCACTGGCGCAGTTGCGCCTGGAGGTCGGCCGGCGCGCGTTGGGCCAGGGCGTCCTCGGCAAGCGGCGCAATCGACAGCAGTTGCGGGCTGAACAAGCTGGTTTCCGACAGCAGGCTTTCGCCGTGGGCACTGCGCAGGTCGTTGAGCAGCGGCAGCACCACCAGCGGTAAATCACGGCGAGCGCTGTGCACCCGGTCAAGGTACAACGGCAGTTGGCCCAAGGCCTGTTGCAGCAGGCGGATACTTTCCTCGCGCTGGCCGACATGCCCGGCCTGGAGCGCCAGGGCCAGTTCCTCGATCTCTTCGGCCAGCAGCGCCGCGCCGTAGAACTCGACCATTTGCAGCGCACCATGCACCTGGTGGATAGCGTCCAGGCACTGGCTGATCACGCCATCGTCGTGGGTCTCGACAAATGCATCCAGCGCCGAACGGGCCTGCTTCAGGGTTTCGGCAATGTCGCCCTTGACCCATTCAAGGGCCACGTAGTCGTGCCGATCAACCATAACTGCTCCGCTTAGAATTCGTGGGTTGCCTGGATCTCAAAGCCAATGGAGATCTAGTGTGGGAGGGGGCAAGCCCCTCCCACATTTGGATCGCATTTCAATCATCAACCTGTTTGGCCGCAGGCAAGGTGAAACCCGACACCGACCTGCGCAACTGGCTGGCCATCTTCGCCAAGTTGCCGATGCTTTCGGCGGTAGCGGTGGAGCCCGATGACGTCTGCGTGGTGATCTGCTGGATCACGTTCATGGTCAGGGAGATCTGCCCCGCCGATGAGGTCTGTTGCTGCGCCGCGTTGGAGATGCTCTGGATCAGCGCGGCCAGGGTTTTCGATACGCCTTCGATCTCTTCCAGCGCCACCCCGGCGTCCTGGGCCAGCCGTGCACCGCGCACCACTTCGGTGGTGGTCTGCTCCATGGAAATGACGGCTTCGTTGGTGTCGGCCTGGATCGCGCGCACCAGGGTTTCAATCTGCCGGGTGGCCGCCGACGAACGTTCGGCCAGCCGCTGCACTTCATCGGCCACCACCGCAAAGCCGCGCCCGGCATCCCCGGCCATGCTCGCCTGGATCGCGGCGTTGAGGGCGAGGATGTTGGTCTGGTCGGCAATGTCGTCGATCAGGCTGACGATGTCGCCAATCTCCTGGGACGACTCGCCCAGGCGCTTGATGCGCTTGGCGGTGTCCTGGATCTGTTCGCGGATGTTGTCCATGCCGTGGATGGTGTTGTGCACCACCTCGTTGCCTTTGTTGGCGATTTCCACCGAACGTTCCGCCACCGCCGAGGACTCGGCCGCGTTGGCCGACACCTGGTCGATGGACTGGGCCATCTGGTTGATCGCGGTGGAGGCTTCGGCGATCTGCTGGGCCTGATGCTCGGAGGCCTGGGCCAGGTGCATGGCGGTGGCCTGGGTCTCTTGCACGGCGCCCGCCACTTGCCCGGCGGTGAGATTGATGGTGGCCACCAGGTCGCGCAGCTGGTCCACGGAATAGTTGATGGAGTCGGCGATGGTGCCGGTGAAGTCTTCAGTCACCGAGGCGGTCACGGTGAGGTCGCCGTCGGCCAGGTCTTCGATTTCATCGAGCAGGCGCATGATCGCGTTCTGGTTGCGCTCGTTCTTCTCGGCGGTCTCGTGCAGTTGGCGGTTGGTTTCGCGCACCATCACCAGGCCGATCAGGATGATCGAGGCCAGCGCCAACAGGCCCAGCACATAGCCGCCGATGGTGTCGAAGCTGCGTCCGCTGGCGAGGTTTTCAAAACCGGTGGCCAGGTGCGAGGCTTCATCGAGCAGGGTTTGCGACAGGTTGAAAATATTGCTCGCCGAGGCGCGGACCTGGAACAGCTGGGGCGAGGTTTCGAGAATTTCATCCACGGAGCCGGAGACAAACTCGAACAGCTCGGCGATTTCCGCCAGCCGCGCGCGGGCATCGCGGTCTTCTACCTGAGTGATGCGCAGCCCGGGGTTGCCGTTGAGCATGCCATTGAGCACCTGCCCGAAGCGATTGGCATCGCGGCCAAAGGTGTCGGCGGCCTGGACGGCGGTTTCGTCACCGGCCAGCACCGTGTTGACCGCGCCCAGGATACGCTCGGCCAGCAGCGACTGGCGCTGGGCCAAGGCCACCTGGCTGGCCGGCGCGCCGCGTTGCAGCAGGATGTCGACGACCTTTTCCGACTCCATCTGCAATTGCGGTACGGTTTCGGCGAGGGTCGCGGCCACTTGGTGCAGGGACAGCACGGTCTGTTCGCTGGCGAGGATCGCGTCGGTGTTTTTCAGCAGCGCCTCCCAGTCGGTCTGCACCGCGCGCATTTCGGCACGGACCGCACTGGGCGCAGCGGGCAGGCCGGTTTCCGGGTCGCCTTTTTTCAGGTAGCCCCAGCGTCGGGCAAAGTCGTTGCGCGCATCGCCCAACAGCTTGAATGCGGCGGCCTTGCCGGCGGCGGCTTCGGTAGCGTTCTTGGCAATGCGTTGGGACAGCACGCGCAGTTCACCGGCGTGGCCGATGTACTGCTTGTCATAGGTGGACTGGGTGTTGAGGTAAGCGAAGTTGGCGAACAGCAGCATGATGAATACGATCAGCGCGATAAACAGCACGATGATCTGTGAACGGCTGCGTGAGCCGGCCTGGGGTTTGGGCGTAGTAGCGGTGGTCATGCGGCGACATCCATGAAGCCAGGGGCCTGGGCCAGGGCGAAGGGGCTGAAGACCTGCCACAGCGGCTCGCCGTCGAATTGGCCCTGGATAAATGGCGCGCCGGGGCTGGGGCTCACCAGCAAGGCGTCTTGTGCAAAATGCTGCATCCCCACCACCTCGTCTACCAGCAGCCCGACAAACAGATCGTTGTATTCCACCACCAGCACCCGCCGTTGCTTGCGCGCCTTGGACAGCTCAAGCCCAAGGAAGCCGCCGAGGTCCATCACCGGCAGCAAACGCCCGCGCAGGTTAGCAACACCCTTGACCCAGGCCTTGACCCCGGGCATTAAAGTGCAACGCGGCTCATGCAGGACTTCGGCGACTTCGCCCATGGGCGCGACATACCAATGCTGCCCCAGGCGAAAGCCAATCCCGCTCCAGCGTTGCAGGCGGGTTTCCTGGGATGGCAGGTCGGCGGCCAGCAGGCGGCAGCGGCGGTCGATGTCCAGCAGCAACTCGAAGGCGGTTTGCGACTCGGTCATGATGGCGTGCCGTCAGCCGGCCAGCACCTTGTTCAGGGTGGCGATCAGGGTTTCCTCGTCCACAGGCTTGGTCAGGTAATCCTTGGCACCCTGGCGTGCGCCCCAGATCTTGTCGGTCTCCTGATCCTTGGTGGTGATGATGATGATCGGGATGCCGTTGGTTTCCGGCTCCTTGGACAGCTGGCGGGTGGCCTGGAAGCCATTGAGGCCCGGCATCACGATGTCCATCAGCACGGCGTCGGGCTTTTCCTGGCGGGCCAGGGCCACGCCGTCGGCGCCGTTCTCGGCCTTGAGGACCTGGTGGCCGTGCTTTTCCAGCATGCCGGTCAGTTTGTACATTTCGGTCGGCGAATCGTCGACGATCAGAACACGTGCCATGGTTTTCCCCACTACATTGGTCGGCGCCGGCCCTTGTGAGGCGGCGTCAGTGTGCTTGTTCCACTGCGGCGAACCCGGGCACATAGGCCTTGATCGCACTCAGCAGTTCTTCCTTGCTGAAAGGCTTGGTCAAAAACTGATCGACACCCACGATGCGCCCCTTGGCCTTGTCGAACAGACCGTCCTTGGAGGACAGCATGATCACCGGGATCGACTTGAACACCGGGTTGTTCTTCACCAGGGCGCAGGTCTGATAGCCATCCAGGCGCGGCATCATGATGTCGACAAAGATAATGTGCGGGTGATGATCCACAATCCGGGCCAGGGCATCGAAACCGTCGATGGCCGTGATGACATCGCAGCCCACGTTCTTCAACAGCGTCTCGGCGGTGCGGCGGATCGTCTTCGAATCGTCGATCACCATCACTCTCAAGGCGTTGGAATGCTGTTCCATATCTGCTCTACCATCGCCACAGCGAATCGGTTTTCGGTGTGTACTGCCTGATGTTGCACAGGATGAGCGCCGCAGGCCTTGGAATTCAAGGGCTGCTGCGCCGTGGCAGTCTTTTTAGCACAGTCTCGGGGAGCAATCTATCGAGGCACCCGCCCGGTGGTTTTTCCTTGACCCACAACAGCCGCAGCGCCACTCTGACGCCACTTTTATGCGCCCCAATTTTGCTAGAGGAAATCCCCCATGAGCGTTCGCGTCGGCATTGTCATGGACCCTATCGCCAGCATTTCCTATAAAAAGGACAGCTCGCTGGCCATGCTCCTGGCCGCCCAGGCCCGCGGCTGGAGCCTGTTCTATATGGAGCAGCGCGACCTTTACCAGGGCGACGGCGAGGCCCGTGCACGCATGCGCCCGCTGCAGGTGTTTGCCAACCCCGAGAAGTGGTTCGAACTGCAGGACGAAATCGACAGCCCCCTGAGCGACCTCGACGTGATCCTGATGCGCAAGGACCCGCCGTTCGACATGGAGTTCGTCTACTCCACCTACCTGCTGGAGCAGGCCGAGCGTGCCGGCGTGCTGATCGTCAACAAGCCGCAAAGCCTGCGCGACTGCAATGAAAAGCTGTTCGCCACGTTGTTCCCGCAGTGCACGCCGCCCACCGTGGTCAGCCGTCGTGCCGACGTGCTGCGTGAATTTGCCGCCAAACACGGTGATGTGATCCTCAAGCCGCTGGACGGCATGGGAGGCACCTCGATCTTCCGTCACCGCGCCGGCGACCCGAACCTGTCGGTGATCCTCGAAACCCTGACCGCCCTGGGCACCCAGCAGATCATGGGCCAGGCCTACCTGCCGGCGATCAAGGACGGCGACAAACGCATCCTGATGATCGACGGCGAGCCGGTGGATTACTGCCTGGCGCGTATTCCGGCGGCAGGCGAGACCCGTGGCAACCTGGCAGCAGGAGGTCGAGGCGAAGCGCGGCCGTTGTCCGACAAGGACCGCTGGATCGCCAGCCAGGTTGGCCCGACCCTGCGGGAAAAGGGTTTGCTGTTTGTAGGCCTTGACGTAATTGGGGAAAATCTTACCGAAATCAATGTCACCAGCCCGACCTGCATTCGCGAGATCGATAACGCATTTGGCACGAACATCGGCGAAATGTTGATGGCCGCCATCGAACGCAAGCTGCAGGCCAACTGATATAGAACAGCCGGACACATACCAACATTGCGCTATCATGCCCGACCTGTGAAACGCGCGATGTTGGTTTTCTTGTCATGACACTCCCGTCCGATCTGCCCTCCGAACTCTCCCACAGCGGCGTGCGCCCGGCTGATCGGCTCGGATTTACCCTGTTTCTCGCGGCATTGATTCACCTGGCCTTGATCCTCGGCGTGGGTTTCACCATGGTCGAGCCCAAGCAGATCACCAAGACCCTGGAAATCACCCTCGCCACGTTCAAGAGCGAAAAGAAGCCCGAGAAGGCCGACTTTCTCGCCCAGGACAACCAGCAGGGCAGTGGCACCCTGGACAAGAAGGCGATCCCCAAGACCACCGAAGTGGCGCCCTTCCAGGACAACAAGGTCAATAAGGTCACACCGCCGCCGGCGCCCAAGCCTGAAGTCAAACAGGCCACGCCCAAGCCCACGGTGACCACCGTCGCACCCAAGCCGCAAAAAGCCCCAGTCCAGCGCGAGAAAACCAAGACCGAGCCGCAACCCGAGCCCGTGAAGCCGGCACCGACGTTCGACAGCTCGACACTGTCCGACGAAATCTCCAGCCTGGAAGCCGAACTGGCCCATGAACAACAGCTGTACGCCAAGCGCCCACGCATTTACCGCCTGAACGCCGCCTCGACCATGCGCGACAAGGGCGCCTGGTATAAGGACGAGTGGCGTAAGAAGGTCGAGCGCATCGGTAACCTCAACTACCCGGAAGAGGCACGGCGCCAGCAGATCTACGGCAATTTGCGTCTTTTGGTGTCGATCAACCGCGACGGCACCTTATATGAAGTGCAGGTGCTGGAATCGTCCGGTCAGCCGCTGCTGGACCAGGCGGCCCAACGCATCGTGCGCCTGGCCGCGCCCTTTGCCCCGTTTACCGGGGACTTGAACGATGTGGACCGCCTGGAAATCATCCGCACCTGGAAGTTTGCCAAGGGTGATCGCCTTTCCAGCAACTGAACGCGCCGTCCTACAGAAAAGCCGACAGCACTGTATTCGGGTCACGTCCAGCTTGTCAGTTCGCCCCTCCAACGCCACACTAGCGGACATGAAAAATGTCAGCCCGACCTACCTCAAGCACCAATTCCTGATCGCCATGCCCCATATGGCCGACCCGAACTTTGCGCAGACCTTGACCTACATCGTCGAGCACACGGCCAATGGTGCCATGGGGTTGGTGGTGAACCGCCCGCAGGCGCTGAACCTGGCCGATATCCTTGAACAACTGCGTCCGGAGGTCGACCCGCCGGCCCGTTGCCAGGGCGTGCCGATCTACATCGGCGGGCCGGTGCAGACCGATCGCGGCTTTGTGCTGCACCCCACCGGGCCGAAGTTCCAGGCCACGGTTGACCTGGACGGAGTCTCGCTGTCCACCTCCCAGGACGTGTTGTTCGCCATCGCCGACGGCGTGGGCCCTGAGCAAAGTGTGATCACCCTGGGTTACGCCGGCTGGGAAGCCGGGCAGTTGGAAGCCGAACTGGCCAGCAATGCCTGGCTGACCTGCCCGTTCGATGCCGACATCCTGTTCAACACCGCAAGCGAATTGCGCCTGGAAGCCGCCGCGGCCAAGCTGCGGGTCAACCTCAGCCTGCTGACCAGCCAGGCGGGGCACGCCTGATGGCCTTGCGTCTGATCCTCGGCTTTGACTACGGCACCAAGCAGATCGGCGTAGCGGTCGGCCAGGTCATCACCGGCCAGGCCCGCGAGCTGTGCACCCTCAAGGCCCAGAACGGCATACCGGACTGGAACCAGGTCGAAGCCCTGATCAAAGAGTGGAAGCCCGATGCCGTAGTGGTCGGCCTGCCCCTGAACATGGACGGCACCCCCAGCGACATGTGCCTGCGCGCCGAAAAGTTCGCCCGCCGTCTTAATGGCCGCTACAACCTGCCCTTCTATACCCACGATGAACGCCTGACCACCTTTGAAGCCAAGGGCGAGCGCCGTGACCGTGGCGGCCAGAAAGGCAGCTACCGCGACAACCCGGTGGACGCCATCGCCGCCGCCTTGCTGTTACAGGGCTGGCTGGACGAAAACACTGCTTTATTTGAATCCTGACTGACGCGGCTTGCCGCGTCTTCCTACGTTTGAGCCCGGACCTTGTCGTCGCCCCCGCCGCGCAAGGCCTTGAAGGAGCCACCATGAGCCTGCCAAACCCCGCCGAACTGATCCGCCAGATGGCGGTTAGCCTCAAGACGCACCTGGAACACCGTGGCATCAGCGAACCGCGCTTTATCGGCATTCGCACCGGTGGTGTGTGGGTCGCCCAGGCGTTGCTGGACGAACTGGGCAGCGACTCACCCTTGGGTACCCTGGACGTGTCCTTCTACCGCGACGACTTCAGCCAGAACGGCCTGCACCCGCAAGTGCGCCCGTCCGCCCTGCCGTTCGAGATTGAAGGCCAGCACCTGGTGCTGATCGACGATGTACTGATGAGCGGCCGTACCATCCGCGCCGCCATGAATGAATTGTTCGATTACGGGCGCCCGGCCAGCATCACCCTGGTCTGCCTGCTGGACCTGGAGGCAGGCGAACTGCCCATCAGCCCGGACGTGGTTGGCGCCACGCTGTCCCTTGAGGCCAGCCAGCGAGTAAAATTGTCCGGTCCCACGCCGCTCGAACTCGAACTGCAAGACCTTGCCCTTTAAACCGCCTTGTAAAGAGTCCCCGCGATGACGCCTCTAGATGCCAAGCGCCCGCTGCAGCTCAATGCTCAGGGCCAGTTGCAACACTTCTTGTCCCTCGACGGTTTGCCCCGCGAACTGCTCACCGAAATCCTCGACACCGCCGACTCGTTCCTCGAGGTTGGCGGCCGGGCGGTGAAGAAAGTCCCGCTGCTGCGCGGCAAGACCATCTGCAACGTGTTCTTCGAGAACTCCACCCGTACACGGACCACCTTTGAACTGGCGGCCCAACGGCTGTCGGCCGACGTGATCACGCTGAACGTGTCCACCTCGTCGGCGAGCAAGGGCGAGACCCTGCTCGACACCCTGCGCAACCTGGAAGCAATGGCCGCCGATATGTTCGTGGTGCGCCACGGCGACTCCGGGGCCGCCCACTTCATTGCCGAGCACGTGTGCCCGCAGGTGGCGATCATCAACGGCGGCGACGGCCGTCACGCCCACCCGACCCAGGGCATGCTCGACATGCTCACCATACGCCGGCACAAGGGCAGCTTTGAAAACCTCTCGGTGGCCATCGTCGGCGACATCCTGCACTCGCGGGTGGCACGCTCGAACATGCTGGCCCTGAAAACCCTGGGTTGCCCGGACATCCGCGTGATCGCACCGAAAACCCTGCTGCCCATCGGCATCGAGCAATACGGCGTGAAGGTCTACACCGACATGACCGAAGGCCTCAAGGATGTGGACGTGGTGATCATGCTGCGCCTGCAACGCGAACGCATGTCGGGTGGCCTGCTGCCGAGCGAAGGCGAGTTCTACCGTCTGTTCGGCCTGACCACCGCACGCCTGGCCGGCGCCAAGCCGGACGCCATCGTGATGCACCCGGGGCCGATCAACCGAGGCGTGGAGATTGAGTCGGCGGTGGCCGACGGCAGCCAGTCGGTGATTCTCAACCAGGTCACGTATGGCATCGCCGTGCGCATGGCGGTGTTGTCCATGGCCATGAGCGGACAAACCGCGCAACGTCAATTCGAGCAGGAGAAGGCCCAGTGAAGCTCAGCATTCTCGGCGCCCGAGTCATCGATCCGGCCAGTGGCCTGGATCACGTTACCGATCTGCACCTGGAGGCCGGCCGGATCATCGCCATCGGTGCCGCGCCCGGTGCTTTCAGCCCCAGCGAGACCATCGACGCCAAAGGCCTGGTGGCCGCGCCCGGCCTGGTTGACCTGAACGTCGCCCTGCGCGAGCCGGGCTTCAGCCGCAAAGGCAATATCACCAGCGAGACCCGAGCGGCCGCAGCCGGTGGCGTCACCAGCCTGTGCTGCCCACCGCACACCAAGCCGGTGCTCGACACGTCGGCCGTGACCGAGCTGATCCTCGACCGTGCCCGTGAAGCCGGCAATTGCAAAGTGTTCCCCATCGGCGCCCTGAGCAAAGGCCTGGAAGGCGAACAACTCGCCGAACTGATCGCCCTGCGCGATGCCGGTTGCGTGGCGTTCGGCAACGGCCTGGAGAGTTTCCGCAGCACCCGCACCCTGTGCCGCGCCCTGGAATACGCGGCCACCTTCGACTTGACGGTGATCTTCCACTCCCAGGACCGCGACCTGGCCGAAGGCGGCCTGGCCCATGAAGGTGCGGTCGCCAGCTTCCTCGGCTTGCCGGGTATTCCGGAAACCGCTGAAACCGTAGCCCTGGCCCGTGACCTGCTGCTGGTGGAACAAAGCGGCGTGCGTGCGCACTTCAGCCAACTGACCAGCGCCCGGGGCGTGGCCCTGATCGCCCAGGCCCAGGCCCGTGGCCTGCCGGTGACGGCAGACGTGGCGTTGTATCAGTTGCTGCTGACGGATGAGGCGCTGATTGACTTCTCCAGCCTTTACCACGTGCAACCGCCGCTGCGCACACTGGCCGATCGTGACGGTTTGCGTGCGGCAGTGAAATCGGGGGTGATCTCGGCGATTTCCAGCCACCACCAGCCCCATGAGCGCGATGCCAAGCTGGCGCCGTTCGGCGCGACGGAGCCGGGCATCAGCAGCGTGGAGCTGTTGCTGCCGCTGGCGATGACGTTGGTGGAAGACGGTTTGCTGGACCTGCCGACACTGCTGGCGCGCCTGAGCGCAGGCCCGGCCGAGGCCTTGCGCCTGCCGGCGGGCAAGCTGGCGGTGGGGTCGGCGGCGGATCTGGTGCTGTTTGACCCGGCCGGCTCCACGGTTGCGGGCGAGCACTGGCTGTCCAAGGGTGAGAACTGCCCGTTCATCGGCCATAGCCTGCCGGCGAGCGTGCGCTACACCTTGGTGGATGGGCGCATCAGCTACCAGGCTTGAGCCATTAAAAACTGTAGGAGCGAGCTTGCTCGCTTCTACAGGTTATTTATGATCTACCGGCCGCCGTTGCGCTCGGCATTGCGGATCGAAACCTGGGTATTCAAGGTCCAGAAGTCATACAGCACCCCCACCAGGAATAAGCCGCCGGTCAGCAGGTAGATCAGGCCGGTGATCCATTTGCCCTGGTACATGCGGTGCACGCCGAACACCCCCAGGAACGCCAACAGAATCCACGCCACGTTGTATTCGATTGGCCCAGCGGTAAAACGCAGGTCCGCTTCACGGTCCATGGCCGGAATCAGGAACAGGTCGATCAGCCAGCCGATCCCCAGCAAGCCGAGGGTGAAAAACCAGATCGTTCCAGTGACCGGTTTGCCGTAATAGAAACGATGGGCCCCGGTAAACCCGAAAATCCAGAGCAGGTAACCGATCACCTTGCTGTGGGTGTCTTGCTGCGGACCAACCTGTTGATAGGTGTTCATGGCGTACCTCTTTTGCTTCGATAGATAAATTTTTTCACTTTCTTTGTGACTTTTTTACAGGCGCCCGACGTACGGCAAATGGTATCTTCCCTCCCCTGAAAGCCTTATGCCACCTGACTTGTGTAGGACAATCGCGGCGAATCGTCGCGTTTTTCCTGAGTTTGACCCCAAGGTTCAGTCGACAAACGGCCTGAGAACGACACAAAAAGCTGTTATAAAGTTGCGCGCAAACCCATAAGAGCCACGCCTGATGCGACCATTTTTAAAGACATGGCTAACCATTTGCCTATTAATGCCACTGGCCGCCCACGCCACCAATCGTGAGCAACGACTTCCGAACGTCAACGGTTTCACCCCTAAAGTCCACAGCGCGCCCAGCACTGCCAAATCGGCAAAGCCAACCGTCAGCCGCCCGACTCAACTGAGCAAGGCCCACGGTAAAGCAGTTCCAGGCCTGATGGCAGTCAACACCAGGCAAAGCAGCACCGTCCTCAGCCGCGCCGTAAACGTGCTCGGTACTCCTTATCGTTGGGGCGGCAGCAGCCCAAGTAAAGGGTTTGACTGCAGCGGCCTGGTGAAATATGCGTTTAACGACGTAGCGGCCGTGGATCTGCCGCGCACCTCCAACGCCATGGCCGCCGGTCATGGGCAGAAGGTTGAGCGCAAGGACCTGAAACCGGGTGACCTGTTGTTCTTCAAACTGAAGAGCCGCCAGGTGAACCACGTAGCCATCTACCTGGGCAACGACCGCTTCATCCACGCACCGCGTCGTGGCAAGTCGGTCAGCATCGACACGCTGAAAAAGCCGTTCTGGGACAAGAACTACGTGATTGCCAAGCGGGTTCTGCCGAAAGAGCAGAACACCTTGCGGGTAGTACAACGCTGATCTGAAGCTGGAATGCAGTAGTACATGTGGGAGGGGGCTTGCTCCCGATAGCAGTGGGCCAGGTACAGATAAGCTGACTGATCCACCGCTATCGGGGCAAGCCCCCTCCCACATTTGATGTGTGTCGTTCACAACCCCTCAGATATCCCCAGGCACCCTCGCCTTCTCCCGCGCCTCTTCCCGGCTGATCACGCCTTCCGTGACCAACGCCTTCAAGCTCATATCCAGCGTTTTCATACCCAGCGCACCGCCGGTCTGAATCGCCGAGACCATCTGCGCCACCTTGTCCTCGCGGATCAAATTTCGAATGGCTGGCGTACCCAGCATGATTTCATGGGCCGCCACCCGCCCGCCGCCAACCTTCTTGACCAGCACCTGGGACACTACCGCCTGCAACGACTCCGACAGCATCGAGCGGACCATGGCCTTTTCCCCCGCCGGGAACACGTCCACCAGCCTGTCCACGGTCTTCGCCGCCGAGGTGGTGTGCAGGGTGCCAAATACCAGATGCCCGGTCTCAGCCGCCGTCAGGGCCAGGCGGATGGTTTCCAGGTCGCGCAGTTCGCCCACCAGGATCACATCAGGGTCTTCGCGCAGCGCCGAACGCAAGGCCAGCGAGAAACTGTGGGTGTCGCGATGCACCTGGCGCTGGTTGATCAGGGCGATTTTCGGCGTGTGGATAAACTCGATGGGGTCTTCCAGCGTGAGGATGTGCTGGCGCCGATGCTGGTTGAGGTAATCGATCATCGCCGCCAGGGTAGTGGACTTGCCGGAGCCGGTGGGGCCCGTCACCAGCACCAGGCCGCGCGCAAGCTGGGCGATACGCTGGAACACTTCCCCCAGGCCGAGGTTTTCCAGGCTCTGGACCTCGGCCGGGATGGTGCGAAACACCGCGCCCATGCCGCGATCCTGCTGGAATACGTTCGCCCGGAACCGCGCCACGCCCGGCAACTCGAAGGCAAAATCCGTTTCAAGAGATGTTTCGAAATCCTTTTGTTGGTAGCGGTTGAGCAACGGGCTCAATAAATCCGCTACTTGCGGGGGTGAAAGCACCGGCCAATCCAACGGCCAGACCTCACCGTCAATACGCAGCATGGGCGCCATACCGGCCGACAGATGCAGGTCGGAAGCGCCGCGACGCACGCCGGCCTCCAGTAATTCAGTGATATCCATAGGGCTTTCCATTTCCAGTAGAATGCCGCGGACTCCATATCCACGGGCGCATCTTGAATGTCGACGATAGCAGACAACATCGGCCAGGTTAGCCAGCGCATCCGCGCCGCAGCCGACGCCGTGCAACGTGACGCAAACAGCATCCACCTGCTGGCCGTGAGCAAGACCAAACCTGCCCAAGCCGTGCGTGAAGCCTATGCCGCCGGGGTGCGTGATTTTGGCGAAAACTACCTGCAGGAAGCCCTGGGCAAGCAGGCCGAATTAACCGACCTGCCCTTGAGTTGGCACTTCATCGGCCCCATTCAATCGAACAAGACTCGCGCCATCGCCGAGAATTTCGCCTGGGTGCATTCCGTGGACCGTCTCAAAATTGCACAACGCCTGTCCGAGCAACGCCCGGCCGACCTGCCACCGCTGAATATCTGCATCCAGGTCAATGTCAGTGGCGAGGCCAGCAAGTCCGGCTGCACCTCCGCCGACCTGCCGGCGCTGGCCAACGCCATCAGCGCCCTGCCGCGCTTGAAGCTGCGGGGCCTGATGGCGATTCCCGAGCCGACGGACGATCGGGCCGAACAAGACGCCGCGTTTTCCAGCGTGCGCGACCTGCAAAACAGCCTGAACCTGCCGCTCGACACACTTTCCATGGGCATGAGCCACGACCTTGAGTCGGCCATCGCCCAGGGCGCCACCTGGGTGCGGATCGGTACCGCCCTGTTTGGCGCCCGCGACTACGGCCAGCCATGAAATGGCTGACATCCATCTAAGTAAGGACCTGTCATGAGCAACACGCGTATTGCCTTTATCGGCGCCGGCAACATGGCGGCCAGCCTGATCGGCGGCCTGCGGGCCAAGGGCCTGGAAGCGGCGCAGATCCGCGCCAGCGATCCGGGCGCCGAGACCCGTGCCCGCGTCAGCGCCGAGCACGGTATCGAAACCTTCGCCGATAACGCCGAAGCCATCCAAGGTGTCGATGTGATCGTGCTGGCGGTCAAGCCACAGGCCATGAAGGCCGTGTGCGAAAGCCTGCGCCCAAGCCTGCAGCCGCACCAACTGGTGGTGTCGATCGCCGCCGGCATCACCTGCGCCAGCATGAACAACTGGCTCGGCGCGCAACCGATCGTGCGTTGCATGCCCAACACCCCGGCGCTGCTGCGCCAGGGTGTGAGCGGTCTGTACGCCACCCACGAGGTGACCGCCGAGCAACGTGACCAGGCCCAGGAACTGCTGTCCGCCGTGGGCATCGCCCTGTGGCTGGAACAGGAGCAGCAACTGGACGCAGTCACCGCCGTGTCGGGCAGCGGCCCGGCTTACTTCTTCCTGCTGATCGAGGCCATGACCGCCGCCGGCGTGAAACTGGGCCTGCCGCAGCAAGTCGCCGAGCAACTGGCCGAGCAAACCGCCCTGGGCGCCGCGAAAATGGCTGTCTCCAGTGAGGTGGACGCTGCCGAGTTGCGCCGCCGCGTCACTTCCCCCGGCGGCACGACGCAGGCTGCCATCGAATCGTTCCAGGCCGGGGGCTTTGAAGCCCTGGTGGAAAAAGCACTGGGTGCCGCAGCACATCGTTCGGCTGAAATGGCCGAGCAGCTGGGCAAATAGTCGTCCCCCTACGAAGGAATAAATGATGCTTGGACTCAATGACGCCGTCATCTTCATCATCCAGACCTTGGGCAGCCTGTACCTGCTGATCGTGCTGATGCGTTTTATCCTGCAACTGGTGCGGGCGAACTTCTACAACCCGCTGTGCCAATTCGTGGTGAAGGCCACCCAACCGCTGCTCAAGCCCCTGCGCCGGGTGGTCCCGAGCATGTTCGGCCTGGACATGTCGTCACTGGTGCTGGCATTGCTGCTGCAGATCCTGCTGTTCGCGCTGGTCCTGATGCTCAAGGGCTACCTGCCTTACACCGTGCTGCTGTTGCCGTGGGCACTGATCGGGATCTTCTCGTTGTTTTTGAAGATCATCTTCTGGTCGATGATCATCAGCGTGATCCTGTCCTGGGTCGCGCCGGGTAGCCGCAGCCCAGGTGCCGAGCTGGTGTCTCAGATCACCGAGCCGGTGCTCGCGCCGTTCCGCCGCTGGGTGCCCAACCTGGGCGGCCTGGATATTTCGCCGATCTTCGCGTTTATCGCGATCCAGCTGATACAAGGCTGGGGCATCCCGTACCTGGCTGACTTCGCGAACATGCCGAAGGAACTGTTCGGACTGATCTGACAGGCAGAGCAAATGCAGGAGGGGCGGGGCGACGATTCGACTTGCCCCTCCCACATTTGGCCTTTGCTTGCCGCTGGGTGCATCGGTCTTTAGACTTACGCCTCATTTAAACGAGAGCAGGGTCGATGCCAACTGCCTTCCCCCCCGATTCTGTTGGACTGGTCGTGCCCCAAGTGGCGCACTTCAGCGAACCACTGGCCCTGGCCTGTGGTCGTTCGCTGCCTGCCTATGACCTGATTTATGAAACCTACGGCCAACTGAACGCCACGGCGAGCAACGCCGTGCTGATCTGCCACGCCCTCTCCGGCCATCATCACGCCGCTGGCTTCCACAGCGTTGACGAGCGCAAGCCTGGCTGGTGGGACAGTTGCATCGGCCCCGGCAAGCCCATCGACACCAACAAGTTCTTTGTCGTCAGCCTGAACAACCTCGGCGGCTGCAACGGTTCCACCGGCCCCAGCAGCCTCAACCCGGAAACCGGCAGGCCGTTCGGCGCCGACTTCCCGGTACTCACCGTGGAAGACTGGGTGCACAGCCAGGCGCGCCTCGCCGACCTGCTGGGTATCCGACAATGGGCCGCCGTGATCGGCGGCAGCCTGGGCGGCATGCAGGCCCTGCAATGGACCATCACGTATCCGGATCGCGTGCGCCATTGCCTGGCCATCGCCTCGGCACCCAAATTGTCGGCGCAGAACATCGCCTTCAACGAAGTAGCACGCCAGGCCATCCTCACCGACCCCGAGTTCCACGGCGGTTCGTTCCAGGAAGCCGGTGTGATCCCCAAGCGCGGCTTGATGCTGGCGCGAATGGTCGGGCACATCACCTACCTGTCCGATGACTCCATGGGCGAGAAATTCGGCCGTGGCCTCAAGAGCGAAAAGCTCAACTACGACTTCCACAGCGTAGAGTTCCAGGTGGAAAGCTACCTGCGTTATCAGGGCGAGGAGTTCTCCGGGCGTTTCGACGCCAACACCTACCTGCTGATGACCAAGGCCCTGGACTACTTCGACCCGGCAGCCAACCACGACGACGACCTGGCGAAAACCTTCGAGGGCGCCACGGCGAAGTTCTGCGTCATGTCGTTCACCACCGACTGGCGCTTCTCGCCGGCCCGCTCCCGAGAGCTGGTGGATGCGCTGATGGCCGCCAAGAAAGACGTCTGCTACCTGGAGATCGATGCACCGCAAGGCCATGACGCCTTCCTGATTCCGATCCCGCGCTACCTCCAGGCTTTCAGCAACTACATGAACCGCATTACTTTGTGAGAACGCCATGAGAGCCGACCTGGACATCATCCAAGACTGGATCCCCGCCGGCAGCCGCGTGCTCGACCTGGGCTGCGGCGATGGCGAACTGCTGAGCTGGCTGCGCGACAACAAGCAAGTCACCGGCTACGGCCTGGAAAACGACCCGGACAACATCGCCCAGTGCGTGGCCAAGGGCATCAACGTGATCGAGCAGGACCTGGACAAGGGCCTGGGCAACTTCGCCAGCAACAGCTTCGATATCGTGGTGATGACCCAGGCCCTGCAAGCGGTGCACTACCCGGACCGCATCCTCGACGAAATGCTGCGCGTGGGCCGCCAGTGCATCATCACCTTCCCCAACTTCGGGCACTGGCGCTGCCGCTGGTACCTGGCGACCAAGGGCCGCATGCCAGTCTCGGATTTCCTGCCGTACACCTGGTACAACACGCCGAACATCCACTTCTGCACCTTCGAAGACTTCGAAGCCCTGTGTGGCGAGCGTGAAGCCAAGGTGATCAACCGCCTGGCCGTCGATCAACAGCATCGTCACGGCTGGGCAAGCAAGCTATGGCCCAATCTGTTGGGCGAAATTGGTATCTACCGGGTCAGCAGCCCTGGCCTGACGGATCACAAGATTGCCGTCTAATCATTTTCAAGAGGGACGATCATGAGTCGCTTGGCTATTTTTCTACTGACTGCATGCCTGGGCGCCAGCGCCATGGCGGCGGACACTATCGACGCTAATCGCAAGAAAGACTTCGGTGATATCACCGTTCATTACAACACCTTCACCTCCAGCTTCCTGCAGCCGGAAACCGCCCAGAAAGTCGGCGTGGTGCGCAGCAAGGAGAAGGGCTTGATCAATGTGACCGTGATCAAGGGCGTAACCCCGGTGGCAGCGCAGGTGACAGGCACCATCAAGGACCTGGGCGGCAAGAGCGAGATCCTGACGTTCAAGCAAATCGACGAGAAAGGCGGGATCAATTACCTCGCGCCGTACTCCGTGACGCAGCGGGAATACAAGACGTTTACCATCAATGTGGAAACCGGCGGCAAAGCCCATAGCTTCCAATTCAACCAGGAACTGTTTCCGGCGGAATGATGAACCTTACTCAACTCGTATTGGCCAGCCATAACGCCGGCAAGCTCAAAGAACTCCAGGCCATGCTCGGCGAATCCGTGCAGCTGCGCTCGATCGGCGAGTTCAGCCAGGTGGAGCCGGAAGAGACCGGCCTGTCGTTCGTCGAGAACGCCATCCTCAAGGCGCGCAATGCCGCACGGATCTCGGGCCTCCCGGCGCTGGCGGACGACTCTGGCCTGGCGGTGGACTTCCTCGGCGGCGCGCCGGGTATCTACTCGGCGCGTTATGCCGATGGCAAGGGCGACGCGGCCAACAACGCCAAGCTGCTGGACGCACTCAAGGACGTGCCGGACGCGATGCGCGGCGCGCAGTTCGTCTGTGTGCTGGCCTTGGTGCGGCATGCCGATGACCCGCTGCCGATCCTCTGCGAAGGCCTGTGGCACGGGCGCATCCTGCACGCTGCCAGCGGTGAGCACGGTTTTGGCTATGACCCGTTGTTCTGGGTGCCGGAGCGCAATGTCTCCAGCGCCGAATTGAGCCCGGCCGACAAGAACCAGATCAGCCACCGCGCCCGCGCAATGGATTTGCTGCGCCAGCGCCTGGGCTTGAAATGACCCGGAACACCTCCGCGCAGCCGCTGATCCACGGTGGCGCGCAAACACCTCGGGCGGCGCTACCGGTGCTGCCGCCCTTGGCGCTGTACATCCACATCCCGTGGTGCGTGCGCAAATGCCCTTATTGCGACTTCAACTCCCACACCGCCAGCAAGGTGCTGCCGGAAGAAGAGTATGTGGACGCCTTGCTGGCCGACCTCGATCAGGACCTGCACGCGGTGTATGGGCGCGAACTGAGTTCTATCTTCTTCGGCGGCGGCACGCCAAGCCTGTTCAGCGCTGCGGCGCTGGGCCGATTGCTCAAAGGCGTGGAAGCACGCATCCGGTTTGCCGGCGACATCGAAATCACCCTGGAAGCCAACCCCGGCACGTTCGAGCAAGAGAAGTTCGTCGCCTACCGCGCGCTGGGGATCAACCGGCTGTCCATCGGCATCCAGAGCTTCCAGCAGGCAAAGCTTGAGGCCCTGGGCCGCATCCATAACGGCGACGAAGCCGTACGCGCCGCAGGGATGGCGCGCCAGGCCGGGTTCGACAACTTCAACCTGGACCTGATGCACGGCTTGCCCGACCAGTCCCTGGACGATGCCTTGAGCGACCTGCGCCAGGCCATCGCGCTCAAACCCACACACCTGTCCTGGTACCAGTTGACCCTGGAACCCAACACCGTGTTCTGGAACCAGCCGCCCGCGCTGCCGGAAGACGATACCCTGTGGGACATCCAGGAAGCCGGCCAGGCGCTGCTGGCCGAACACGGTTACGCACAATACGAAGTGTCGGCCTACGCCCAGCCCGGGCGCCCGGCGCGACATAACCTCAACTACTGGAGTTTCGGCGACTTTATCGGCATCGGCGCCGGCGCCCACGGCAAGCTCAGCCATCCGGACGGGCGCATTGTGCGCACCTGGAAGACCCGCGCGCCGAAGGACTACCTCAACCCGGCCAAAAGCTTCCAGGCCGGGGCGAAGGAGCTGACCAACGAAGAGTTGCCGTTCGAGTTCCTGATGAACGCCCTGCGCCTCACCGAGGGCGTCGACGCCACGCTCTACGCCGAACGCACCGGCCTCGACCTGGCGAGCCTCGACGAGGCGCGGCGCGAGGCAGAACAAAGTGGCTTAATGCAGGTCGAACCGTCACGCCTGGCGGCCACCGACCGCGGGCAACTCTTTCTCAATGACCTGTTGCAGAAGTTTTTGAGCTGATCGCTCTAAGGAAATCGAATGGATCTGGTACTCGACCTGCTCGCCACCGTATCCCGCTGGAGCCGCAGCAACCTATCGGAAATCTCCCTGGCCCTTGTGGGCTGTTTGCTGGTGCTGTTTGGCGCCGACATCAAGGGCTGGGTCGAAGCACGCCTGGGCAGCGTTGCCGGCGCGTTGCGCGTACCGTTGATGGCCCTGCTGTGCATGATCGGCAGTGGTGCGGCGCTGATCTATGCGACGCCGTGGATTGTGCGTGGCTTGAGCCAGTTCAATAACTACAGCCTGGCGCCGGTGCTGGTGGTGGTGCTGGTGTTGATTGGCGTCGTCGCCGATCGCCGCTGACCTCAAATCCAACACAAAACAACTGTGGGAGGGGGCTTATCCCCGATAGCTGAGGGTCAGTCGACATCAAAGTGACTGATCCACCGCTATCGGGGGCAAGCCCCCTCCCACATTGAATTGCATTTCAAGTCAGTGGCGAGTTACGCCAGCTTCTCGAACTTCAAATCCCAAACCCCATGCCCCAGCCGCTCACCACGCCGCTCGAACTTGGTGATCGGGCGTTCGGCCGGGCGTGGTACGCATTTGCCGTCTTGCGCCAGGTTGCGGTAGCCAGGGGCAACGTCCATCACTTCCAGCATGTATTCGGCATAGGGTTCCCAGTCGGTAGCCATATGCAGGATACCGCCGACTTTCAGCTTGCTGCGCACCAGTTCCGCGAAGGAAGCCTGGACGATGCGGCGCTTGTGGTGACGGCTCTTGTGCCAAGGGTCCGGGAAAAACAGCATCAGGCGGTCGAGGCTGTTGTCGGCGATGCAGCGGTTGAGCACTTCGATCGCGTCGCAGTCATAGACCCGCAGGTTGGTCAGGCCTTGAGTCAGCACGCCATTAAGCAGCGCACCGACACCTGGGCGGTGGACTTCCACACCGATGAAATCCTGTTCCGGCGAGGCTGCGGCCATTTCCAGCAGGGAGTGACCCATGCCGAAACCGATTTCCAGGGAACGCGGGGCCGAACGGCCGAACACCTGGTCATAGTCCACCGGCGCGTCGGCCAGGGGCAGGACGAACAGCGGCGTACCTTGCTCCAGGCCCTTTTGCTGGCCCTCGGTCATGCGGCCGGCGCGCATCACAAAACTCTTGATGCGGCGGTGCTTGGACTCGTCGCCTTCTTCCACAGTGTTCGGCGTTTCGTTTGATTCAGTCATCAATGGCTCTTACTTGATCAGACCATCCAGCGGCGAAGAGGCGCTGGCGTAGAGTTTTTTTGGCATGCGCCCGGCGAGGTAGGCCAGGCGGCCGGCGACGATGGCGTGTTTCATGGCTTCGGCCATCAGCACCGGTTGCTGGGCGTGGGCGATGGCCGAGTTCATCAGCACCGCGTCACAGCCCAGTTCCATGGCGATGGTGGCGTCGGAGGCGGTACCGACACCGGCGTCCACCAAGACCGGGATCTTGGCTTCTTCGAGGATGATCTGCAGGTTGTACGGATTGCAGATACCCAGCCCGGAACCGATCAGGCCGGCCAGCGGCATCACGGCGATACAGCCGATTTCGGCCAGTTGGCGGGCGATGATCGGGTCATCGCTGGTGTAGACCATCACGTCAAAACCTTCCTTGACCAGCGTTTCTGCGGCCTTGAGGGTTTCGATCACGTTGGGGAACAGGGTTTTCTGGTCGGCCAGCACTTCCAGCTTGACCAGGTTGTGGCCGTCGAGCAGTTCACGGGCCAGGCGGCAGGTGCGCACGGCTTCGATGGCGTCGTAGCACCCGGCGGTGTTCGGCAGGAAGGTGTAGCGATCCGGCGACAGCACGTCGAGCAGGTTCGGCTCGCCTTCGATCTGGCCGAGGTTGGTGCGGCGCACGGCGAAGGTCACGATCTCGGCGCCCGAGGCTTCGATGGCCTGGCGGGTTTCTTCCATGTCGCGGTACTTGCCGGTGCCGACCAGCAGACGGGACTGGTAGGTACGACCGGCCAGGACGAAGGGCTTGTCGCTACGAACGATGCTCATGGGAAATCCTCGAAATGGGGTGAGGTTCTGCAGAATCCGGGGCTACATAAAAGCGCGGGACTAGCCGCCGCCGATGGCATGGACCACCTCGACCTGGTCACCCTCGGTGAGCGTGGTCTCGGCGTGCTGGCTACGCGGGACGATATCCAGGTTGAGTTCCACTGCGACGCGACGCCCGGTCAGGTCCAGGCGGGTCAGCAGGGCCGCAACGGTTTCACCGTCGGGCAGTTCAAGGGATTCGCCGTTCAACTGAATGCGCATGCCACGGGCCGCCATCGTTTTTAGGGGCCAGCATTCTAGCTCGATTGGCACCTGAAGGTCAGCTCCAAGCGTCAAGCGGTCAGTTGCATGCGCCAGGCCGCCAGGCCCAGGAAGAACCAACCCAGCAGGAACGCCAACCCGCCGAAGGGCGTGATGATGCCGAGTTTGCTGATCCCCGTGGTGGTCAGCACGTACAGGCTGCCGGAGAACAGCAGGATACCGACGACAAAGGACACGCCCGCCCACGTCACCAGGCGCCCCGGAATATGCGCCCGCAGCAGCGCCACGCCGAACAGCGCCAGGGTGTGCACCAACTGATAAGTCACGCCGGTGTGAAAGATCGCCAGGTACTCGGCGCTGAGGCGGCTTTTCAGGCCATGGGCGGCGAACGCACCGAGGGCGACACCGGTGAAGCCGAAAAAGGCAGCCAGCATCAGAAAGCTACGCAGCATGAGGAACTCCAGTCAGACTCATTGGACAGGGTCTGTATAATGGCCCGCTCAACGGGTTCGGCCAAGCCATCTCTATGCTGCGTGTCCTCTTCAAACGCTTTCTCACCATCGTGAAATGGTTTGCCATTGGCAGTGTTCTGCTGGTGCTGCTGTTCCGTGTCGTCCCGCCGCCCTTCACCGCGCTGATGGTGGAACGCAAGGTCGAATCCTGGTTCGACGGCGAACCCATTGACCTGCAACGCACCTGGGTGCCGTGGGACGAGATCTCCGACGACCTGAAAGTGGCGGTGATGGCCGGTGAAGACCAGCGCTTCCCGCAGCACTGGGGCTTTGATTTCGGCGCGATCCAGGCGGCGCTCCTGCACAACGAGCGCGGCGGTTCGATCCGGGGCGCGAGCACGCTGAGCCAGCAGGTGTCGAAAAACCTGTTCCTGTGGGCGGGTCGCAGTTATTTGCGCAAAGGCCTGGAAGCCTGGTTTACCGGGCTGATCGAGGTGTTCTGGCCCAAGCAGCGGATTCTTGAGGTGTACCTCAACAGCGTGGAATGGGATGAAGGCGTGTTTGGCGCGGAAGCGGCGGCGCGACATCACTTTGGGGTGAGTGCCAAGGGGTTGTCCCGGCAGCAGGCCAGCTACCTGGCGGCGGTGTTGCCTAATCCACGGGTATGGAGTGCCAGCCATCCGACCGCGTATGTGGCGCGGCGGGCAGCCTGGATTCGCCAGCAGATGAGCCAGCTGGGCGGAGAGGGTTACCTGGTGGAACTGAACAATTCCCGCAAAGCACCTTGGTCCGACTGACACAAACAAATGTGGGAGGGGCTTATCCCCTCCCACATGTTCAGGCGGCGATCGACAACTTCAGCTTGTTCATCGCGCTTTTCTCAAGCTGACGAATGCGCTCGGCCGACACGTTGTACTTCTGCGCCAGGTCGTGCAGCGTGGCTTTTTCTTCCGCCAGCCAGCGCTGGTAGAGGATGTCACGGCTGCGGTCGTCCAGCACTTCCAGCGCTTCGTGCAGGTTGTGGTTGGAGTTGTCGCTCCAGTCGGCGTCTTCCAGTTGACGCGCCGGGTCGTACCGGTGGTCTTCCAGGTAGTTGGCCGGCGATTGGAAAGCACTGTCGTCGTCCGCTTCGGCGGCCGGGTCGAAGGCCATGTCATGGCCGGTCAGGCGGCTTTCCATCTCGCGCACTTCACGGGGCTCCACGCCGAGGCTTTCGGCCACGCGGTGGACTTCCTCGTTGTTCAGCCACGCCAGGCGTTTTTTCTGGCTGCGCAGGTTGAAGAACAGCTTGCGTTGGGCCTTGGTGGTCGCGACTTTCACGATGCGCCAGTTGCGCAGGATGAACTCGTGGATTTCCGCCTTGATCCAGTGCACGGCAAACGACACCAGGCGCACGCCCATCTCAGGGTTGAAGCGCTTTACAGCCTTCATCAGGCCGACGTTGCCTTCCTGGATCAGGTCAGCCTGGGCCAGGCCGTAGCCGCTATAGCTACGGGCGATATGTACGACAAAACGCAGGTGGGCGAGCACCATCTGCCGAGCCGCCCCCAAATCCTGCTCATAGTAGAGACTCTCGGCCAGTTCACGCTCCTGCTCGGGCGTCAGCAATGGAATGCTGTTGACCGTGTGCACATAGGCTTCCAGGTTCGCACCCGGGACCAAGGCATAAGCAGGTTGCAAAGAAGTGGTCATACGAAAAAACCTCCGACTCACATAACTCGTGCAGTTCAGCACTGCGAAAATTGACCGGGAACCGTAGGACAAGTTCCCTAAACCACTGATACGGTCAATACAAACGAAACCACATTACCCTGACATTAACTACTTCGGTGCCAGCTCGCGTAAATGCCGTGCGACCGCAATCCAGGCACCGATATAACCCAACAATACCGCGCCAAGCAAGAGCGACAGACCATCGGCAACCGGCACCCCGGCCAGGGCAAAATCGCTGCCGTACAAGCCGGCAAGCCCGACAACCGCGTCGTTCAGCCAGTTCAGGCCGAACGCCAGCACGCCCCAGGACAAAATCCCCGCACCCAGGCCATAAAGCGCGCCCATGTACAGAAAAGGCCGACGCACATAGCTGTCCGTGCCGCCGACCAGTTTAATCACTTCTATCTCGGTGCGACGGTTTTCAATATGAAGACGAATGGTATTACCTATCACCAAAAGTAATGCAGACACCAACAACACCGTCAGGCCGAACACAAAGCGGTCGCCCAGCTTGAGGATCGCCGCCAGGCGCTCCACCCAGACTAGATCAAGTTGCGCCTGTTGCACCTTCGGCATCTCTGCGAGTTTTTGTCGCAGGGCTTCAAGGCCCGTCTTGTCGACTTCATTCGGCGTCACCAGCACCACGCCCGGCAACGGGTTCTGCGGCAGCTCTTTCAACGCCTCGCCCAGGCCGGACTGCTGCTGGAACTCCTCGAGTGCCTGGTCGCGGCTGACGTACTCGGCGTCCGCGACGCCCGGCATGTTCTTGATATCGTCCCGTAGTGCTTCGCCTTCCTTGGTGCTGGCATCCAGGTTCAGGTACAGGGAAATCTGTGCCGCACGCTGCCAGGAACCGCCCAGGCGCTCGACATTACTAAGCAGCAACGACAAGCCCATCGGCAGGCTCAGGGCCACGGCCATCACCAGGCAGGTAAAAAAGCTGCCGATCGGCTGCTTGCCCAGGCGACGCAGGCTGTCCAGCAGGCTGGCGCGATGGCTTTCGATCCAGGCGCGCAGCAGGGTGCTGAAGTCCGGGCCGTCATCGTCGTCGTGTTTTTTCTTTTTCGGCTGCGGGTCGGCCGGTTTCGGCGCCACGCGCTCGGAAACCTTGGGGCTACGTGTTGCACTCATACGCCAGCCTCCCCGTCACCGATCAGGCGACCGCGTTGCAGGGTCAGCATGCGATGGCGCATGCGGGCGATCAGCGCCAGGTCATGGCTGGCGATCAGTACGCTGGTGCCCAGACGGTTGATATCCTCGAATACGCCCATGATCTCGGCCGCCAGGCGCGGGTCGAGGTTACCGGTGGGTTCGTCCGCCAGCAGCAAGGCCGGGCGGTGGACGATGGCGCGGGCAATGCCGACGCGCTGTTGCTGGCCGGTGGACAGGTCGCCGGGGTAGAGGTCGGTCTTGTCCGACAGCGCCACGCGCTCCAGGGCCGAATCCACGCGCTTGACGATTTCGGCCTTGGACAGCCCAAGAATCTGCAACGGCAGGGCAATGTTGTTGAACACCGTGCGATCGAACAGCAACTGGTGGTTCTGGAACACCACGCCGATCTGGCGGCGCAGGAACGGGATCTGCGCATTGCTGATGGTAGCCAGGTCCTGGCCCGCCAGCAGCAACTTGCCCGTGGTCGGGCGTTCCATGGCCAGCAGCAGGCGCAACAGCGTACTTTTGCCGGCCCCCGAGTGACCGGTGACAAACAAGAACTCGCCGCGGCGCACTCGAAAGCTCAGCTCATGCAAGCCCACATGCCCGTTGGCATAGCGTTTACCGACCTGTTCGAATCGAATCATGAACGCTCCCGCTCGGCAAACAGTGCCTGGACAAAGGGTTCGGCTTCAAAGGTGCGCAGGTCGTCGATGCCTTCACCGACGCCGATATAACGAATCGGCAACCCGAACTGCTTGGCCAGGGCGAAGATCACGCCACCTTTGGCCGTGCCGTCGAGCTTAGTCAAGGCCAGGCCGGTCAGCTGGACCGTCTGGTTGAATTGCTTGGCCTGGCTGATGGCGTTCTGCCCGGTACCGGCGTCCAGCACCAGCAGCACTTCGTGCGGGGCGTCTGCGTCGAGCTTGCCGATCACGCGGCGGACTTTCTTCAGCTCTTCCATCAGGTTGTCTTTGGTGTGCAGGCGACCGGCGGTATCCGCGATCAGCACGTCGATGTTACGGGCCTTGGCGGCTTGCACGGCGTCGAAGATCACCGAGGCGGAATCGGCACCGGTGTGCTGGGCGATGACCGGGATCTTGTTGCGCTCACCCCAGACCTGCAATTGCTCGACGGCAGCGGCGCGGAAGGTGTCGCCGGCGGCGAGCATGACTTTCTTGCCTTCCGACTGCAGCTTCTTGGCCAGTTTGCCGATGGTGGTGGTCTTGCCGGCGCCGTTGACACCCACGACCAGGATCACGAACGGCTTGTTCGGGGTGATCACCAGCGGCGCCTCAACGGGCTTGAGCATCGCAGCCAGTTCGGCCTGCAAGGATTTGTAGAGGGCGTCGGCATCGGTCAACTGCTTGCGCGCGACCTTCTGGGTCAAGCTCTGGATGATCACGGCGGTGGCTTCGACGCCCACGTCGGCGGTCAGCAGGCGGGTTTCGATGTCTTCCAGCAGCTCATCGTCGATGACTTTCTTGCCGAGGAACAGGCTGGCCATGCCTTCGCCGATGCTGGCGCTGGTCTTGCTCAGGCCTTGCTTGAGGCGGGCGAAGAAGCCGGTCTTGCTGGTTTCGGTGGAGGCGACGGGCGCTTCGACGACGGCGGGAGCGGCAACCACTGGCTCGACGAGCGCGGGCACGGGGGCGGGAGCTTCGACAACGACCGGCTGTGGCTCAACGGTCACCGGAATCGGCGGCACCACATGCTCGGCCTGCACATCTTCAACCAGCGCCACAGGCTCTTCGGGCACCGGCAGCTCAGGCCACGGCTTGTGTTCGGGCTCAGGCTCCACCTCGGCCACCGGCTGCAACACCGGCTCAGCCATCGGCAACACCACCGGCGCCGGCGCTTCGGCAACGGGCTCGGCTTCTACTATAGGCTCGGGGATCGGCTCAGCTTGAACCTGTGGCTGTTCAGCGACGGTTTCCTGCGGCTTTTTGCGCAGCCATCCGAACAGGCCTTTCTTCTCGCCAGCCGCAGCTGGGGTCTTCTTGTCGTCGTTGGAACCAAACATGGAGACGGCTATCTCAAGGTAGCGACGCGCCAAGGGGCACATCGGTAAATAAAATTCGATGCGTAACAGACTGTTTTTTAGCCAGCTCGTTCATGCGCAACATTTTGTAAGGCCTAAATAGGGCCTTAACAAGACAGCCATAGTGGCCGTCCCTAGGTCGGATCAGTATCCTAGCACCTCCTCGCCCGCCGACGCTAAGACCAAGCGGGCAGCCCAACAGGTTTAAAAACGAATGAATGCTCTAGCCCGCCACGCCGCAGGCCTGCTGTTCAGCACAGTTTGTCTGCCCCTTTCAGCCTTGGCTGCCGACCCACAACCCACCCATGAATTCACCCTGGATAACGGCCTCAAGGTGGTCGTGCGCGAAGACCATCGCGCGCCGGTGGTGGTTTCCCAGGTCTGGTACAAGGTCGGTTCGAGCTACGAAACCCCGGGCCAGACCGGTTTGTCCCACGCTCTGGAGCACATGATGTTCAAGGGCAGCGCCAAGGTCGGCCCCGGCGAAGCCTCGCTGATCCTGCGTGACCTGGGCGCCGAAGAAAACGCCTTCACCAGCGATGACTACACCGCCTACTACCAGGTGCTGGCCCGTGACCGCCTGGGCGTTGCCTTTGAGCTGGAAGCCGACCGCATGGCCAGCCTGCGCCTGCCGGCCGACGAGTTCAGCCGCGAAATCGAGGTAATCAAGGAAGAACGCCGCCTGCGCACCGACGACAACCCGATGTCCAAGGCCTTCGAGCGCTTCAAGGCGATGGCCTTCCCGGCCAGCGGCTATCACACCCCGACCATCGGCTGGATGGCCGACCTCGACCGCATGAAGGTCGAGGAGCTGCGCCACTGGTACCAGTCCTGGTATGTACCGAACAACGCCACGTTGGTGGTGGTCGGCGACGTCACCCCGGACGAGGTAAAAAACCTGGCCCAGCGCTACTTCGGCCCGATCCCCAAGCGTGACGTACCGCCCGCCAAGGTTCCGATGGAGCTGGCCGAGCCCGGCGAGCGCCTGCTGACCATGCATGTGCAGACCCAATTGCCGAGCGTGATCCTGGGCTTCAACGTACCTGGCCTGGCCACCGCCGAAGACAAGCGTTCGGTCCAGGCCCTGCGCCTGATCTCGGCCCTGCTGGACGGCGGCTACAGTGCACGGATCTCCGAGCAACTGGAGCGTGGCGAAGAGCTGGTATCCGCCGCGTCCACCAACTACGACGCCTACACCCGGGGCGACAGCCTGTTCACCCTCTCGGCCACCCCGAACCAGCAGAAGAAAAAGACCGTTGCCCAAGCCGAAGCCGGCCTGTGGCGCCTGCTGGAAGAGTTGAAGGCCAAGCCACCGACCGCCGAAGAACTGGAACGCATCCGTGCCCAGGTCATTGCCGGCCTGGTGTACCAACGCGATTCCATCACCAGCCAGGCCACGGCCATCGGCTCCCTGGAAACCGTGGGCCTGTCCTGGAAACTCATGGACACCGAACTGGCCGACCTGCAAAGCGTGACCCCGGAAGATATCCAGAAGGCCGCGCGCACCTATTTCACCCGCGAACGTCTGAGCGTCGCCCATGTTTTGCCTGAGGAGACCGCTCATGAGTGATCGCAAAAGCAGCCGCCTGATCCTGCCGGGCCTGATCGTCGTCACGTTGATCGCGGCGAGCGCCGTGTACTTCCTGCGCCCGAGTGACTCCGTCGCCAGCCAGGCATTGGACAAGGCTCAATCGACCAACAAACTGCAATCCCTGGCGGAACTGGACGGCAAGGCGCCGACCAACCGCAAGCTCGACGTGCAAACCTGGACCACCGCCGAAGGCGCCAAGGTGCTGTTCGTCGAAGCCCATGAGTTGCCGATGTTCGACATGCGCATCCTGTTCGCCGCCGGCAGCAGCCAGGACGGCAACGTGCCGGGCCTGGCGCTGATGACCAACGCCATGCTCAACGAAGGCGTACCGGGCAAGGATGTGAGCCAGATTGCCAGTGGTTTTGAAGGCCTGGGCGCCGACTTTGGCAATGGCGCTTATCGCGATATGGCGCTGGTGTCCCTGCGCAGCCTCAGCGACAGCGCTAAACGCGACGCCGCCCTGGCGCTGTTTGACGAGGTGATCGGCAAGCCGACCTTCCCCGCCGACTCCCTGGCGCGGATCAAGAACCAGATCCTCGCCGGCTTTGAATACCAGAAGCAGAATCCCGGTAAGCTGGCGAGCCTGGAGCTGTTCAAGCGCCTGTACGGCGATCACCCCTATGCTCACCCGAGTGAAGGCACGCCGCAAAGCGTTCCGAAGATTACCCTCGCGCAGTTGCAGGCGTTCCACGCCAAGGCTTATGCGGCGGGTAATGCGGTGATTGCCGTGGTCGGCGACTTGACCCGCGCCGAAGCCGAAGCGATGACCGCCAAAGTGTCGGCCGCGCTGCCCAAGGGCCCGGCCATGGCGAAGATCGCCCAGCCGACCGAGCCCAAGGCCGGCCTGAGCCATATCGAGTTCCCGTCCAAACAGACTCACCTGCTGTTCGCCCAATTGGGCATCGACCGCGCCGACCCGGACTACGCAGCCCTGTCCCTGGGCAACCAGATTCTCGGCGGCGGCGGCTTCGGAACCCGCTTGATGAGCGAAGTGCGCGAGAAACGTGGCCTGACCTATGGGGTGTATTCCGGTTTCTCGCCGATGCAAGTGCGTGGCCCGTTCATGATCAACCTGCAGACCCGCGCCGAAATGAGCGGCGGCACCCTGCGCTTGGTCGAAGACGTGCTCGCCGACTACCTCAAGACCGGCCCGACGCAAAAGGAACTGGATGACGCCAAGCGCGAGCTGGCCGGCAGCTTCCCGCTGTCCACCGCAAGCAACGCCGATATCGTCGGACAGCTGGGCGCCATGGGTTTCTACAACCTGCCGCTGAGCTATCTGGAAGATTTCATGAAACAATCCCAGGCCCTGACCGTAGAGCAGGTCAAGGCTGCCTTGAACAAACACTTGAGCGCCGACAAGATGGTCATCGTGACCGCCGGCCCAACGACTGCGCAAAAGCCACTACCGCCCCCCACTGATAAACCTGCCGAGCAGCCGCTCGGGGTTCCGGAGCATTAATGGCCAGTTCATCTCGCCCGAAAAAACCTGTCCACAACGTGCATAACGGTGTGGGCCAACTGCGCATCATTGGCGGCGAATGGGGCAGCCGCAAGCTGAGCTTCCCCGACGTCGTGGGCCTGCGCCCGACGCCGGATCGCGTACGTGAAACCCTGTTCAACTGGCTGGCGCCGTACATTGCCGGCGCCAAGGTGCTGGACCCATTCGCCGGCAGTGGCGCGCTGTTCCTGGAGGCGCTGTCCCGTGGCGCAGCCCAGGCCCAGGCGCTGGATGCCAGCAATGTCGCGGTGTCCAGCCTCAAGGAACACCTGGGCACCCTGCGCTGCACCAATGGCCAGGTGCAGACCGCCGACGCCCTGCGCTACCTGGAAACCCAGGCGCCCAGTGCCTACGACGTGGTGTTCCTCGACCCACCGTTCAACCAGAACCTGTTGCCGACCGTGTGCGCCTTGCTCGAAGAGCGCCAATGGCTGGCACCGGATGCGTGGATCTACACTGAAAGCGAGACCGCGCCGTCTACCCTGGGCTTGCCGGGCGCCTGGCGCCTGCACCGGGAGCAGAAATCCGGTCGTGTGTATTACGCGCTGTGGCATCGATTGGTCGAAAGCGTCGCTTAAAATCTGTGGTGAGCAAGCCTGCTCACCACAGACAGTGAGTCAGCTCAAAACTGAGAGTGTCATGACACCGTCCTCCGACCAGTTCACCCCCGCCTTCGGCCTCGGCAACCCTCACCTGCAAACCCTGTGGGGGCCGCTGTGGCGGCCGACTACCCATATCGAACGCCAACGCGAACGCCTGTGGCTGGAAGACGGCGACTTTCTCGACCTCGACTGGCATGGCCCCCATGACGCGCAGGCGCCGTTGGTGCTGGTGCTGCACGGGCTGACCGGCTCATCCAATTCCCCCTATGTGGCCGGCCTGCAAAAAGTCCTCGGCGCCCAAGGCTGGGCCAGTGCGGCCTTGAACTGGCGCGGCTGTTCGGGCGAGCCCAACCTGCTGGCGCGCAGCTATCACTCAGGCGCCAGCGAAGACCTCGCCGCCGCGATTGCGCACCTGCGCGCCAAGCGGCCGTTGGCGCCGCTGTATGCGGTGGGTTATTCGCTGGGGGGCAATGTGCTGCTCAAGCACCTGGGGGAAACCGGCGAGGCGTCCGGGCTGCAAGGCGCAGCGGCGGTGTCGGTGCCATTTCGCCTGGATCAGTGTGCAGACCGGATCGGGATAGGTTTCTCGCGGATTTATCAAAAGCACTTCATGGGTGAAATGCTCGCGTATATCCGCGTCAAACAACGCCGTTTTTTACAGGATGGCCGCGCGGACGGGCTGAAAACCCTGGAAGCGCTTGGCTCGCTGGAGAAGATGCGCACCTTCTGGGACTTCGACGGCCGGGTCACCGCGCCGCTGCATGGGTTCTTGAGTGCCGAGGACTATTACCGTCGCGCGTCGAGTCGCTACTACCTGGGCGCGATCCGCACGCCGACGTTGATAATCCAGGCTGCCGACGACCCGTTCGTATTCGCCCACAGCTTGCCCGAGGCCAGTGAGCTGTCGGCGTGCACCGAATTTGAGCTGACGGCCAAGGGCGGGCACGTGGGCTTCGTCGATGGCTCGCTGAAACGCCCAGGCTACTACCTGGAGCGGCGCATCCCACAATGGTTATTGGCACGACACGGTTAAACATGTGGGAGGGATAAGCCCCTCTCATATTAGGATTGGGTTTACACGGCCGGGAACTCAGTCACCCGTAGCGATTTTCCGCGTCGGATCGGTAATCCACTCGCTCCACGACCCCGCATACAACTTGCCCAACGGGTAACCCGCCAGGCTCAGGGCGAACAGGTTGTGGCAGGCCGTCACGCCCGAACCGCAATACGCCACCAGTTCCTCCGGCGAGCGCCCCTGCAACTGCGCGGCGAAGCGCTGCTTGAGTTGCTCGGCCGGGAGGAAACGCCCGTCACTGCCCAGGTTTTCGTTGAACGCCGCACATTGCGCACCGGGGATATGCCCGGCAATCGGATCAATGGGCTCAACTTCACCGCGAAAGCGCGGTTGGGCGCGGGCATCGATCAGGGTCAGGCCGGGTTGGCCCAGGCGTTTTTGCAGGTGTTCGGCATCCAGCAGCAGGTGATTGTCCGGCGCGCCATCGAAAGTCCCACGCTCGGTTACCGGCGCGTCCAGGCTCAACGGGAAACCCGCGGCATGCCAGGCCTTGAGGCCGCCGTCCAGGATAAACACACCGTCACGCTTGCCCAGCCAGGCCAGCAGCCACCAGGCACGAGCCGCATAGGCGCCAGGGCCGTCGTCATACAGCACGATATCGGTGTCAGCATGGATGCCCCATGTCCGCAGTTGCTCGGCGAAGGTGCCCGCCGCCGGTAACGGGTGACGACCGGTCACACCTTTGATCACCGGCCCGCTGAGATGGCGCTCCAGGTCGGCATATTGCGCACCCTCGATATGCCCTTCGGCGTAGCTGCAACGCCCGTAATCCGGGTCTTCCAGGGCAAAACGGCAATCCAGGATCACCAGCCCCGCCGACGTCTGGCGCTCGGCCAATTGCTGGGGGCTGATCAGTTGGGCAAGCGGCATGATGGACTCCTGTGAACAGATTCGGGAAAGGTCCTACTTCACGTCTTCCAGTGCCTGGTTCAACGGCACGTAAAACTCTTTGAACAGTGCATCCACCGCTTCTTTCGCCTGGGGCGTAACGAAACCCGCCTCCAGCACCAGCACCTGATACACACCGCGCTTGATGGCTTCGGCACTCAGGTGGGCGGAGTTTTCATTGGTGGTGCACAGGAAACGCACCCAGGAGGTGAGGATGATCCAGGCATTGAGGGTCAGGGCTTCGGTTTGCACCGGGTCCATGTTCAGGATGCCTGCATCGACAAACCCCTGGTAGATGGCGCCGCCCTGGATCAGGCAACGCTGGGAAAAACGCCGATAGCCGGTGGCCAGCTCCGGGTCGCTCTCCAGCAGGTGTTCAAGGTCGCGGTGCAGAAAACGGTAGCGCCACATGCCGGCCAGTACGGCCTGGAGATAAAAGCGCTTGTCCTCCACGACCATTGCACGCCCCTGGGGCGGACGCAGGAAACTGTCCACCAACGCTTCATATTCGCGAAACAGCACGGAGATGATCGCTTGCTTGTTGGGGAAGTGGTAGTACAGGTTGCCCGGCGAAATTTCCATATGGGCGGCGATATGGTTGGTGCTGATACTGCGCTCGCCCTGCTGGTTAAAAAGCTCCAGGCTGGTTTGCACAATACGCTCGCTGGTCTTTACTCGTGGTGCCATAGGGGAATCAGCTTCTGTACACGTGATAGGGCATCTTACGGCCTATCCTTGCCAGGATAAATCTGCATGTTGCTGCAATGTCATTTGACAATTTAGAGCAATGACTCTAAAAATCCACGCAGACCAATAACAATCGGTGCTGCGCCATGTCTGCCAACGTTGCCTACCTGCAAGATGCCCAGGCGCTGGATCAACTCCAGGACCTGTTCGACGCCCAACGCCGCGCCTACGCCGCCAACCCGATGCCGCCAGCTGCACAGCGCCAACAGTGGCTGAAGGCCTTGCGGGATGTGCTCAGTGACGAGCGCCAGGCACTGATCCATGCGATCAGCCAGGATTTCAGCCAGCGCAGCGCCGACGAAACCCTGTTCGCCGAACTGATGCCCAGCCTGCATGGCATTCACTACGCCAGCAAACACCTAAAAGGCTGGATGAAACCTTCCCGCCGCGCTGTAGGCCTGGCCTTCCAACCTGCGTCAGCCAAAGTCATTTACCAACCCCTGGGCGTGGTCGGCGTGATCGTGCCGTGGAACTACCCGCTGTACCTGGCCATCGGCCCACTGGTCGGTGCGTTGGCCGCAGGCAACCGGGTGATGCTCAAGCTCAGCGAATCCACGCCCGCTACCGGCGAACTGCTCAAGGCGTTACTGGCGAGGATTTTCCCCGAGGACCTGGTGTGCGTGGTGCTCGGAGAGGCCGAGGTGGGCATGGCGTTTTCCAAGCTGCGCTTCGATCACCTGCTGTTTACCGGCGCGACCAGTATTGGCAAGCACGTGATGCGCGCCGCTGCCGAACACCTCACGCCGGTCACCCTGGAACTGGGCGGCAAGTCGCCGGCCATTGTCTCCGCCGACGTACCGCTCAAGGACGCCGCCGAACGCATCGCCTTCGGTAAAGCCTTGAACGCCGGGCAAACCTGCGTGGCCCCGGACTACGTGCTGGTGCCGGAGGACCGCGTGGAGGGTTTCGTCGAGGCCTACAGCAAGGCGGTTCGCGGGTTTTATCCGACGCTGGCCGACAACCCGGACTACACCGCCATCATCAATGAGCGTCAATTGGCCCGGCTCAATGCCTACGTCAAGGACGCCACCGACAAGGGCGCCACCCTGATCCCGCTGTACGACCAGGGCCAGGCACGGCGCATGGCCCATAGCCTGCTGCTGAATGTCAGCGATGACATGACCGTGATGCAGGACGAAATCTTCGGCCCGGTGCTGCCGATCGTGCCTTATCGCGGCATCGACCAAGCCTTTGCCTACATCAACCAGCGCCCTCGCCCGCTGGCCCTGTATTACTTCGGCTACAACAAGCGCGAGCAGGACCGGGTCCTCCACGAGACCCATTCCGGCGGTGTCTGCCTGAACGACACCCTCCTGCACGTGGCCCAGGACGACATGCCCTTTGGCGGCATCGGCCCCTCGGGCATGGGCCACTACCACGGCCATGAAGGGTTCCTGACGTTCAGCAAGGCCAAGGGTGTGCTGGTGAAACAGCGCCTGAACGCGGCGAAATTGATCTACCCGCCCTACGGCAAATCGATCCAGAAACTGATCCAGAAGCTGTTTGTCCGCTGACACCGCCACCCACGGGATAACAATAACAATGAACCCTAGCCTCATTGATTCACCCGCGCTGTCGCGGCGCGGCGTCTTGAAAATCGGTCTGTGTGCCAGCGCTTTCCTGGCCACGGCCGGGCTGGGCGCCAGCCTCAGCGGCTGCTCCAGCAGCACCCCGGCCAGCGGCTTTGCCATGTTGCGCAGCAGTGACCTGCCGTTCCTGCGCGCGGTGATCCCGGTGCTGCTCGAAGGCGTGGCCAGCGCTCAGGATGTGGTCGCCGGGATTGAAGACACGTTGAAAAAACTCGACTACAGCCTGCAACACCTGTCGCCGGAGATGTTCAAGCTCACCCAGCAGCTGTTCGATGTGCTCGGCATGGGCATTACGCGCGGCCCGTTGACCGGCATCTGGGGCAGTTGGGAAAACGCCAGCGCGGAGCAGATCCGCAACTTCCTGCACCGCTGGGAAAACAGCTACCTGAACCTGCTGCGCATGGGCCAGGGCTCGCTGCTCAAGCTGGTGATCATGGCCTGGTACTTCCGGCCCGAATCCTGGGCGCATTGCGGCTACCCCGGCCCGCCGAAGATCTGATTTGCATCCCTCACAATAAAAACAAGAGACGACCCTGATGCCCGTACCCGATCTGTTCCGCGACGGCCTGGCCCGCGGCTGGAAAACCCACGATGGCGCCGCCCTCGACCGCGACCTGACCCTGGAGGCCGACGTGGCCATCATCGGCAGCGGCGCCGGTGGCGGCACCACTGCCGAGATCCTCAGCGCCGCCGGCTACAAAGTACTGTTGATCGAAGAAGGCCCGCTCAAGACCAGCAGCGACTTCAAGCTGCTGGAGGACGAGGCCTACGCCAGCCTGTATCAGGAAGGCATCGGCCGCATGAGCAAGGACGGCGCCATCACCATCCTGCAAGGCCGCGCGGTGGGCGGTACCACGCTGATCAACTGGACCTCCAGCTTCCGTACCCCGGACGCCACCCTCAGCCATTGGGCCAGCGAGTACGCGGTAAAAGGCCACAGCAGTGCAGAGATGGCACCGTGGTTCGAAAAGATGGAGCAGCGCCTGGGCATCGCACCATGGGCCATCCCCCCGAATGCCAACAATGATGTGATCCGCAAAGGCTGCGAAAAGCTCGGCTACAGCTGGCATGTGATCCCGCGCAACGTACGTGGCTGCTTCAACCTGGGTTATTGCGGCATGGGCTGCCCGGTCAACGCCAAGCAGTCGATGCTGGTGACCACCATCCCGTCCACCCTGGAAAAAGGCGGCGAGCTGCTGTACCTGGCCCGCGCCGAGCAGCTCAAATACAGCGGCGACACCATCAGCAGCCTGGAATGCGTAGCGATGGACGCGCGCTGCGTGGCGCCTACCGGGCGCAAGATCACAGTGAAGGCCAAGCATTACGTGCTGTCGGGCGGCGGCATCAATAGCCCGGCGCTGCTGATGCGCTCGGGTGCCCCCGACCCGCATTCGCGGCTGGGCAAGCGGACCTTTTTGCACTTGGTGAACTTCTCCGCCGCATTGTTCGACGAGGTGATCAACCCGTTCTACGGCGCGCCGCAGTCGATCTACTCCGACCATTTCCAGTGGCAGGACGGCACCACCGGCAAAATGTCCTACAAGCTTGAAGCGCCGCCCTTGCATCCAGCATTGGCCAGCACCTTGTTCGGCGGCTATGGCACGCAGAACGCCCTGGACATGGGCCAATTGCCCCATACCCACGCCATGCTCGCGCTGTTGCGTGACGGCTTTCACCCCGACAGCCAGGGCGGCAGCGTGGATTTACGCGGTGACGGTACGCCGGTGCTCGACTATCAGGTCTCACCCTATGCCTGGGACGGCCTGCGCCGGGCCTTCCACAGCATGGCCGAAATCCAGTTCGCGGCGGGTGCCAAATCGGTCAAGCCCATGCACCATGACGCACGGTTCGTGAACACCTTGGCCGAGGCACGCAGCGTCATTGAGGGTTTGAATCTGGAATTGCACCGGACAACCCTGGGCAGCGCCCATGTGATGGGCGGCTGTGCCATGGGCGAAGATCCCAAAAATGCGGTGGCTGACAGCCTCGGTCGCCATCACCAATTGCGCAACCTGTCGATCCACGACGGTTCGCTATTCCCCACCAGTATTGGGGCCAACCCGCAATTATCGGTGTACGGATTAACCGCTCAACTGGCGACAGCCTTGGCCGAACGTCTGAAAACAGCGTGAAAAAACACGCTATTCACGGTGTCTATACGGCTTTCTTATGCATAAGTTGACTTGGCCGACCGGGATGGCTGCGATACCATCCGGTTCCCCAACGGACTCCGCCAGGACGACGCGATGAACCGAGTGTTGTACCCAGGTACCTTCGACCCGATTACCAAAGGCCATGGCGATCTGGTCGAACGCGCCTCTCGTTTGTTCGACCATGTGATCATCGCAGTCGCGGCCAGCCCCAAGAAAAACCCGCTGTTTCCCCTGGAACAGCGCGTGGAGCTGGCGCGTGAGGTCACCAAGCACCTGCCCAACGTGGAAGTGGTGGGCTTTTCCACGTTGCTCGCGCATTTCGCCAAGGAGCAGAACGCCAATGTGTTCCTGCGTGGCCTGCGCGCGGTGTCGGACTTCGAATACGAATTCCAGCTGGCCAACATGAACCGCCAACTGGCGCCGGACGTGGAAAGCCTGTTCCTCACGCCGTCGGAACGTTATTCGTTCATTTCCTCGACGTTGGTCCGTGAAATTGCCGCTTTGGGCGGGGATATCACCAAGTTCGTGCATCCGGCCGTGGCTGATGCGCTGACGCTGCGCTTCAAGAAGTAATGTGGTGGGCGGGCTTGCCCCGCTCACCACAGCTCGCACTGCGGGCGCCAATGCGGCACAATTGCGCGCATTAGTTTTCAGATGCCTTGGCTGACAGCCCTGGCAGGAGTTTCCATGTCCCTGATCATCACCGACGATTGCATCAATTGCGACGTCTGCGAACCCGAGTGCCCGAACGCCGCCATCTCCCAGGGCGAAGAGATCTACGTGATCGACCCTAACCTGTGCACCCAGTGCGTCGGTCACTACGACGAGCCGCAGTGCCAGCAGGTGTGTCCGGTGGATTGCATTCCGCTGGATGAAGCCCATCCGGAGACGGAAGAGCAGTTGATGGAGAAGTACCGGAAGATTACCGGTAAGGCTTGAGCTTCTTTAGTGCCTGGAAAGACCTCATCGGGGGCAAGCCCCCTCCCACATTTTGAACGTATTCACAAATCAAAGTGTGGGAGGGGGCTTGCCCCCGATAGCGATATCAACCACTACACAGCAATCAGCTCTGGCACCTGGGGCAAAACACACTCGCCCGCTGCCCCAGCACCATATTGCGCAGCTCAGTCCCGCAGACCTTGCACGCCTCGCCACCGCGGCCGTAGACGAACAACTCCTGCTGGAAATACCCCGGCTGCCCATCGCCACCGATAAAGTCCCGCAACGTGGTGCCGCCACGCTCGATTGCCGCCGCCAGAATGCGCTTGATCTCGACTGCCAGCTTCAAATAACGCCCGCGTGAAATGCCGCCGGCCGCGCGACGTGGATCAATCCCCGCCGCAAACAACGCCTCAGTCGCATAGATGTTACCTACGCCCACCACCACCGCGTTGTCCATGATGAACGGTTTCACCGCCATCGACTTGCCGCGGGACAGCTGGAACAACCGCTCACCGTCAAACAGCTCGGTCAACGGCTCCGGCCCCAGGCGAATCAGCAGTTCATGGTTGTGCGGGTCCTGGCTCCAGAGCATCGCGCCGAAACGCCGAGGGTCGGTGTAGCGCAGGGCCAGGCCGGATTCCAACTCGATATCCACATGTTCATGCTTGGCCGCCGGCATGCCGACCTCGACCAGGCGCAAGTTGCCCGACATGCCCAGGTGGCTGATCAAAGTGCCCACTTCGGCATTGATCAACAGATACTTGGCGCGCCGCTCCACCAGCACGATGCGCTGGCCGGACAGGCGCACATCCAGGTCTTCCGGGATCGGCCAGCGCAGGCGCCGCTCACGCACCACCACGCGGCTGACCCGCTGGCCTTCCAGGTGCGGCGCAATCCCACGCCGGGTGGTTTCGACTTCTGGTAACTCGGGCATGTGTACCTCGTGAGGGGGGGATCAGTGCGCGCCCAGTTCGCGGATCGACAACTTCAGGCTTTCGAAGTCGTAGTCCGACAGGCCCACATAGTCCAGCACCAGGTGGCCGATGGCATTCCACTCATGGTCCACCGACTGGTTGCCCAGCACGCGGCAGGACGAGCAGATGTGCTCGGCCATCTTCAGGATCGCCAGCAGGTTTTTCAGCTGCGGATTGCGCGACGTCTCATCGCTGAAGATCGCCAGGGCATTGTGGTGGTTGGCGATGGCGTCGGTCACATGCTCCGGCAGGCGCCAGGACTTGGCGGTGTAGTAGCCGACCACCGCATGGTTGGTGTTGAACGCATTGTTTTCGGTGTCGACCACGCGGCAGTCGGGGCCGGCGTTGGCGTAGGCCTCTTCGAGCACCGTCATGTAGTTGGGGAAACGCTTGAGCATCAGCGGCACGCCGCAGTCGTGGAACAGCCCCAGGGCATAGGCCTCGTCCACCGCCTGGGCGCCGGTGCGCTTGGCCAGGGTGAGGCAGGTCATGGCCACGTCCTGGGCGGTGTCCCAGAAGCGGTTGAGGGTGACGATGGTGTCGTCGCTCATCTCGCCCCTGATCGACAGGGCGTTGATCAGGTTGATGATCGAACGGCTGCCCAGCAGGTTCACCGCGCGCTGGATCGAGGCGATCTTGTTGCTCAGGCCGTAATAGGACGAGTTGACGATCTTCAGCAGCGCGCCGGACAGGCCCGGGTCCTGGGAGATCAACCGCGCGATCACTTCCAGGTCCGGGTCGGGCATGTACTGCTCCATCTGCAAATCCACCATGATTTGCGGCTGAGGCGGCACGCTGATGCCTTGGAGGGCCTGCTGGATCTGTTCGGCGGAAAGCTCTTGGGACATAAGTACACACTCTGGGCTAGGTGGGGATTCTAACCCTTATCAACCCTCGGCTGACACCTCCCCGCACATCCGGCAGTCCGGCCATTTCCTACATAACAAGGTATACTCCCGCTCTTTTTTCCGGAGCGACGTCATGTCCCTGCCAAGCCTGCGTCTCAAAGCCAACGCCGATCGTCGTTTGCGCAACGGCCACCTGTGGGTCTACAGCAACGAAATCGACGTGGCCGCCACCCCTCTGCACGGCTTCCAGGCGGGCGACCAGGCCATCCTGGAAGCGGCCGGCGGCAAGACCCTGGGCATCGTGGCCATGAGCCCGAACAACCTGATCTGCGCACGCCTGCTGTCGCGCGACATCAAGTTGCCACTGGACAAGTCGCTGCTGGTGCACCGCCTGAACGTCGCCCTGTCCCTGCGTGATCGCCTGTTCGACAAGCCGTTCTACCGCCTGGTCTACGGCGATTCCGACCTGCTGCCGGGCCTGGTGGTCGACCGTTTCGGCGATATCCTGGTGGTGCAGATCGCCTCGGCGACCATGGAAGCCCATAAAGACGACGTGATCGCCGCCCTGACCCAAGTGCTCAAGCCGAGCGGCATCCTGTTCAAGAACGACTCCGCCGCGCGCGACGCCGAAGGCCTCAACCGCTACGTCGAAACCGTGTTCGGCCTGGTGCCGGAGTGGGTGGCGCTGGAAGAAAACGGCGTGAAATTCGAAGCCCCGGTGATCCAGGGCCAGAAAACCGGCTGGTTCTACGACCACCGCATGAACCGCGCGCGCCTGGCCCCGTATGCCAAAGGCAAACGCGTACTCGACCTGTACAGCTACATCGGCGGCTGGGGCGTGCAGGCCGCGGCCTTCGGCGCCAGTGAAGTGTTCTGCGTCGATGCCTCGGCCTTCGCCCTCGATGGCGTGGAGCGCAACGCCGCGCTGAATGGCGTCGCCGAGAAGATGACCTGCATCGAAGGTGACGTCTTCGAAGCCCTCAAGGAATTGAAAGCCAGCGAAGAACGCTTCGACGTGATCGTCGCCGACCCACCGGCCTTCATCAAACGCAAGAAAGACATGAAGAACGGCGAAGGCGCCTATCGCCGCCTGAACGAGCAAGCCATGCGCCTGCTCAGCAAGGACGGCATCCTGGTCAGCGCCTCGTGCTCCATGCACCTGCCGGAAGACGACCTGCAGAACATCCTGCTGACCAGCGCCCGCCATCTGGACCGCAATATCCAGATGCTGGAACGTGGCGGGCAGGGCCCGGATCATCCGGTGCATCCGGCGATTGTCGAGACGCGGTATATCAAGAGCATTACGTGCCGGTTGTTGCCAAACAGCTAAAGCCAAGCACAGATAAAAATGTGGGAGTGGGCTTGCCCCCTCCCACATTTGTTTTGTGGTTGCCGTGAAAACTTTTCCTACCCAAGCAAGCCACGTCCATTCAGGAAGTTTCTCTCAACACTTTTGATTGAATTCCACTTTTCGCAGACTAGTATCGGTTTCTGGCTTTACTCCGGAAAACAAAAACAATGTCTGGGCCCACCCTCTCCCGCTTCATCCTCATCACCTGCATCTCACTGATCAGCTTTTTCCCGATCAATATCCTGCTCCCGTCGTTCCCCGCCCTGTCCGCCCGGTTCGACACGCCCAGCGCAGACATCGCACTGTCCATCAGCCTGTTCACCCTGGTCTTTTCCATCTCCCAACTGCTCGCCGGTCCGCTTTCGGATAAATGGGGGCGCAAGGAAGTCCTGCTCGGCTGTATCACGCTGTCGATCCTCGGGGCGATAGGTTGCGCCATGGCACCGGATTACCTGACCTTCCTGCTGTTCCGCACGGTCCAGGCCATGGGCTGCGGCTTCTTCGTACTGGGCCATGCACTGGTGGAAGACCTGTTCGACGAACAGGACCGAGCCCGGGTGCGCCTCTATTACATGACCCTGAGCGGCTCGTTTGTCGCGCTGTCGCCGCTGATCGGCTCCTGGCTGCAAACCACCTTCGACTGGCAAGGGAGCTTCTATGGGTTTGCGCTGATGGCATCGGGCATGTTGATCCAGGCGCTCTGTATCCTGCCGTCGAAGTCCTCCAGCCCGCACCGCGAACCGGTATCCATCATCGGCACACTCAAGGCCGTGGCGCGCAATCGGGACTTTCTGCGCTATTGGTGGATCGCCGCCCTGGTGTTTGCCTGCTACTTCGCCCTGATCAGCGTGACGCCGCTGATTTTCATGGATGCGCTGAAGCTGTCCGAATACCAATATGCGCTGGTGCTGATGGTGTACGGCCTGGCCTACCTGCTCGGCGGCGTTGCTGCCTCGTACCTGCAAAAACGCATGGCGCTGTCCCGGCAAATCAATATCGGTCTTGGCTTGCTGCTCGTCGCAGGCGCGCTGTTAACGCTGATCGTCAGCATTGAAGCCATGACCACTGTGACCTTGTTGATCCCGATGCTGATCAGCGCCCTGGCCGTCACCCTGGTCAGGCCCGCCGCGATTTCCGCAGCAATGCTGTTGTTCTCCAGCAGCGCGGGCACGGCGGCGTCGGCGGGCAATAGCATCATGTTTCTCACTGCCGCTGTCGGCAGCGCGGCACTGGCCCAGGCCGGCGATCATCTATTGATGAGCATCGCCCTCAGTTTTATCGGATTCAGCCTCTGGGGGCTGGTGACCAATCGGCGGACTACGGTTCACGAACCACCGGCGTGAGCAACATGTCACTGGACTGCAACTGCCGGTAACGAGGCTTGACCAACGAGATCTTGCCCTCACGGATATCGTGGATCAGGGTCTCGGTGTCCACATAGCCGTCGGGCAGTTGCGTCCATACGAGAGGGCCGCGATCGTCCCATTCGCCCTTATCGTCCAGGACAAAAATGCGCGGCGGCTTGAAGTCATGGCGATAACTGGTGCGGGGTATCGCAAGCACTTCGGGCTGCCCGTCCTGATCGAAGTCCACCGCCCACAACACACAGCCGGGCTCGCACCCAGAGTCAGTGTTCAGGCTGAGCTCGGCAAACTGCTCGCTGCCCTTGGGCTCGGGGCCGATCCATTCCAGCTCGGGCTTGGGCCGGCGGGCACGCTCTTTTTCATACTGTTCACTGAAACTCAGCGAGGTGTCTTCCATCCGCTCACGCAAGGCACGGCGCGATTCCGGGTCCAGAATGCGCTCCTGGTCCAGGTCGACCTGCAACTTGGCATACGCCGCCTCCCCAGCCTTCTCCAGGCCAAAACGCAGGTAGTGCGCGTCAAACTCTTCAGCCTTGGTACGCCCGTCGAGCAAACGCCGGACCTGATCGTCGACGCTCAGGCGCACCGGATCGAGGATCGGCGTGTTGACCAACACCACCAGCCCACAAAACAGCAGCGCCAAGGCCGGGTTGGTAACACGCAGGTTGGCCAGCCAGACCGGCGAACGCAACACCACCGCCCACACGGCCGCCAGGCCATACAAACCACAGAGTAACGCCGCCGCCAGTGCAATGAAGCGCTGTGGCGATAAGGCATATTGCTCGACCCGCAACCAGCTCGAATAAAACGCCAGGGCGGCGAGAATCGGCAGGCACAGCAGGCTCAATTCGATAAACCGCGTTAACCATTTGGGGTACGGTGGAGGTTGAACGCCCTCCTGAAAAACACCATTGAGCAAGAACAGCTGCGCCCCCGCCAGCACCAGCAGAATCGGCGTGGAATAACCCGTCGCCCAAATCCGACCGAGCCCGGTGAACGGCAAGGTCAGGGTAAACAGCAGGCTGATCAGGGCGATCAACGGCAACAACAAGCCACAGGCGCTGAACAGCATGCCGCGCATCTGGCCGATGACTTTCTCGCTGCGCGCCGCCAGGTACATGCCCAAGGCGAACACCAACGGCAAGCTGATGCACAGGAATAGCTGGCTCCAGAAGTGGCGCTCAAAAAATTCGATGCCCAGCATCAGGAACAGTCGGCCCCATAGCTTGAGCAGCAACATGAACACCCCCACCAGGATCAGGGCATACAGCACGATGAATACGCTGTTCCAGGCCTGCTGGAACAGGTCTTCATAACGCCAGCGTTGCCCTTTTTCGGCGGGCCAGGCGAACAGAAACGTGGCACAGACATAGCTCAACACCACCACGCTGATAAACCAGGAATTGATCGCCCAGCGGTTATTGCCGACATGGTCGAGGCCGTAGCAGACCCACAGCGTCATGCCACCCATCAACAGGGTGAATGCCAGCGTAGGCAGCAACGACCGCCACTGTCGGGCTTTTTCCCCCAGCAGTTGCAAGGTGGTACCGCCCACCAACACCACGGTGTAGGTGACAAAAAACACGGTTTCGCTCAAGCGATAGAGCTGATCGGAGTAATAGAAGACGATTCCCTGGATCAGACCGATCAGCAGGTAGAACCCAAGAAAACGATGGATACCGGGCATTCCAATTCCTTTGGAGAGGGGTAGGGGCAAAGGGCCGCCAGTCTAAACAAAGCCAGCGGCCCTGAGTATCCCGTTCCCTCCAGCCGCCAGCGGTGTAGAATCGGCCCTATTCATCGCCAGTCATCCCCCGGCGGGTTTATGAGCTCAAGGCCACTGCGCGCGGCGATCCCGCAGCGTTTGAGGCAACCTCCGGACACACGGCTATTTCTGAGTGCTCCAGACGTCAATAGAAGCTCACTCCCCTGTTTAGTACCTGATTAGCCGCCCGGAGTGCTCCATGCCAGATTACCGCTCGAAAACATCCACCCACGGCCGCAACATGGCCGGCGCCCGCGCACTGTGGCGTGCCACGGGGATGAAAGATGACGACTTCAAGAAGCCGATCATCGCCATTGCCAACTCCTTTACCCAGTTCGTACCCGGCCACGTGCACCTCAAGGACCTGGGCCAACTGGTCGCCCGCGAGATCGAACGCGCTGGCGGCGTGGCAAAAGAATTCAACACCATCGCCGTGGACGACGGCATCGCCATGGGCCATGACGGCATGCTGTATTCCCTGCCGAGCCGCGAGATCATCGCCGACTCCGTGGAGTACATGGTCAACGCCCACTGCGCCGACGCCATCGTGTGCATCTCGAACTGCGACAAGATCACCCCCGGCATGCTGATGGCCGCCCTGCGCCTGAACATCCCGGTGATCTTCGTCTCCGGCGGCCCGATGGAAGCCGGCAAGACCAAACTCGCCTCCCATGGCCTGGACCTGGTCGACGCCATGGTCATCGCCGCCGATTCCAGCGCTTCTGACGAGAAGGTCGCGGAATACGAGCGCAGCGCCTGCCCGACCTGCGGGTCGTGCTCCGGCATGTTCACCGCCAACTCGATGAACTGCCTGGTCGAAGCCCTCGGCCTGGCATTACCGGGCAACGGTTCGACCCTGGCCACCCACAGCGACCGCGAGCAGCTGTTCCTGCAGGCCGGCCGCACCATCGTCGAGCTGTGCAAGCGCTACTACGGCGAGAACGATGAGTCGGTGTTGCCGCGCAATATCGCCAACTTCAAGGCGTTCGAAAACGCCATGACCCTGGACATCGCCATGGGCGGTTCCACCAACACCATCCTGCACTTGCTGGCTGCGGCCCAGGAAGCCGAGATCGATTTCGACCTGCGCGACATCGACCGCCTGTCCCGCCATGTGCCGCAACTGTGCAAGGTCGCGCCGAACATCCAGAAGTACCACATGGAAGACGTGCACCGCGCCGGCGGGATCTTCTCGATCCTCGGCTCCCTGGCCCGTGGCGGCCTGCTGCACACCGACCTGCCGACCGTGCACAGCAAATCCCTGGCCGAAGGCATCGCCAAGTGGGACATCACCCTGACTGACGACGAAGCCGTGCACACCTTCTTCAAGGCTGGCCCGGCCGGTATCCCGACCCAGACCGCGTTCAGCCAGTCGACCCGTTGGGACACCCTGGACGCCGACCGTGAAAACGGCTGCATCCGCAGTGTCGAGCACGCCTACTCCAAGGAAGGCGGCCTGGCCGTGCTGTACGGCAACATTGCCCTCGACGGCTGCGTGGTGAAAACCGCCGGCGTGGATGAATCCATCCACGTCTTCGAAGGCCGCGCCAAGATCTACGAAAGCCAGGACAGCTCGGTACGCGGCATCCTCGCCGACGAAGTCAAGGAAGGCGACATCGTGATCATCCGCTACGAAGGCCCGAAAGGCGGCCCGGGTATGCAAGAGATGCTCTACCCGACGTCGTACCTGAAGTCCAAGGGCCTGGGCAAAGCCTGCGCCCTGCTCACCGACGGCCGTTTCTCCGGCGGCACCTCGGGCCTGTCCATCGGCCACGCGTCACCTGAAGCCGCTGCCGGCGGTGCGATTGGCCTGGTGCAGGACGGCGACAAGGTCCTGATCGACATTCCGAACCGCTCGATCAACCTGTTGATCAGCGATGAAGAGCTGGCAGCGCGCCGGGTCGAGCAGGACAAGAAAGGTTGGAAGCCGGTGGAGAAGCGTCCGCGCAAAGTCACGACCGCGTTGAAGGCCTATGCCTTGTTGGCGACCAGTGCCGACAAGGGTGCGGTACGTAACAAGGCAATGCTGGATGGGCTGTAAGGGCTAACCGCCACACATGAAAATGCCCCGCCAAATGCGGGGCATTTTTATATCCGGATGTAATCAGAACTGCGGCGTGTAGGTCATCGTAAACATCACATTACGCGGATCACCGTAGTAGTTGCTGCCCCAGTTCGCGTTGTAGGCAGGGATGTAATACTTCTTGTCGAACATGTTGTACAGGTTCGCCGCGACGGTGAACTCCTGGTTGATCTTGTAGGCCACCCGCGAATCCCACAGTGCATTGCCCGGCACACTGAAGGTGCGGTCGTAGGCCACGGTACTGCTTTGCGCGGTCACCCCGGCGCCGACGCTGACTTTATTCCAGTCCCCCGGCAATTGGTAATCGCCCCAGACCTTGAGCAAGTGCTTGGGCGTCCAGGTACTGAAGACCTTGCCTTCGTAGGTGTCGTCCTTGAGGAATTTGGTGGTGTTGTAGGTGTAACTGGAGACCAGTTGCAAACCCGGCAGCACTTCGCCGCTCAATGTGGCTTCCAAGCCTTGGCTTCGGACCTTGCCCGAGGCGACCGAGCAGTACCAGCCATCGCAGTTCATCGGCCCTTGAAGGTCTTGGACGCCGCGATTTTCCTGATCATAACGGAAGATCGCGAACGAGGTATTCAGACGACCATCCGCCAACTCACCCTTGAGACCCAGCTCGTAGTTCTTGCCCTCGATAGGCTTGAGCAAGGAGCCGGAAGTTGTCCGGTTGGTTTGTGGTTCGAACGCATCGGCGTAACTGGCATAGGCAGACCATTGGTCATTGAGGGCATATACCAGGCCCGCATACGGCGTGACCTTGCCATTCGTCTGAGTGGCGCTTCCGGACGGACTGCCGTACACCCCCCTGGAACCACTCTGGTCGATGTAGGAATAGTCATACCAACTGGTACGTGCACCAACGATCAAGGTCAGCGGATCGAGCACTTTCACGCGCCAGGTGCCGTAGATGCCTTTCTGACGAATGTCGTACCAGCTCCTCGACGCATTTCCTGCCTGAAACAGCTGGTACTTATCGCGCTGCGGACGGTTGTGGTCGATGTTGAAAATATCGGCGCCAGCCGTCGCCGCACGGGCCCATTGGTCGTCTGTGGTGAGCTTGGAATAGTTGGCGCCCAACACCATCTCCTGTTGGAAACCCAGGCCTTCAAACTCGCCGTTGACATACACATCCGCACCACGACTTTTGGTATTGAAGTCGGTAACCCAGTCCACATAGCGCACGTTACCGGTGTCGCCGGGGTTGGGGATGGCGTCCCACGTCGCTTGGTATGTCGCGTCGTTATGTTCGTCCATCGCCACGAGGGCGGCTTTCACTTTCCAGTCGTCGTTGAAGCGATGCTCGATGTCGGCGAACACCTGGGTCTGGTTGTTGACGGCGCGGTTCCAGCTGGCACCGACGAAGGTGGAGCGTGACAGGCCAATATCGTTGCCGTTGGCGTAACGGGGCAGCGACATGAAGTTGGGGCGTGAATGGCCTTTCTGGTTGCTGATACCAACACCCACGGTGGTGTCAGGCGTGAAGTCGTAGTCCACCGCCCCGTAGACCGTCTGATTCCAGCCGCCGGCATAGTCGACAAAGGAATCGGTGGTGTCGTAATCCGCCACAAAGCGGCCGCGCAACGTGCCTTCGGCGTTCAGCGGCCCCCCCGCATCCACCTGGGTGCCATAGTGATCCCACGAACCGGCCTTGGCGGTGACGGTCACCGTAGGCGCCTGCTGGCCGCGCTTGCGCACCAGGTTCATGGTGCCGCCGGGGCTGTTGGCGCCTTGCAGCAAAGCGGCCGGACCGCGCAAGGTTTCGACGCGGTCGTAGATCGCCATGTTTTCGGTAAGGTAGCTGCCCAGCGCGTAGGTGTTACGCGGGATGCCGACGCCGTCGTATTGCAGGGTGCCGATCTCGAAGCCACGGGAGAAGATGAACATGCCGGGGCCCGGGGATTTGGTCGCGGTCAGGCCGGGCGTGCGCTTGACCACTTCGGAGAGCTTGGTGGTGTTCTGGTCGTCCATCTGCTTGCGGGTCATGACGCTGACCGATTGCGGGATGTCCTTGAGTTTCTGTTCGCCCTTGCCCAGGGTCACTGCGCCGGTGGTGTAGGAGCCGCTGCCTTCGGTGGTGGCGCCCAAGTGTTCGGCGCTGATGGTGGTGGCGCCGACTTCGATGGCGGAGCCTGTGTCCATGCGCTTTTCCAGGGTCACGGTGTCCGCGTTGATAAACGCCGCACTCAGCCCGGTACCGCCGAGCAGTTGCCCCAAGGCTTCGCGCTGGCCGAGGCTGCCTTTGACACCCGGCGACAGCACGCCCTGGGTCAACTCACCCGACACCAGCACCTGAACTCGCGTCACCGCGGAAAACGCCGCCAGCGCACCGTCCAGGCTTTGCCCTGCAATATCGAAACGGTAGGTCTGGGCCTGGGTGGTGTCGGCGGCCTGCAAATACAGCGGCGCAGTGCCACAGGCCATGGAAATGGCCAGTGCCAACAAGGACCGTGCGGCGAATCGATGTGCCATGGATGGTGCTCCCCGGTGCAAAAAGTCTGTGATCGGCGCCGCACTACTTGAGAGTACTTACTATTTACGCCTCAGTGATCAAGGACGAGTGCCTGGGGAGAAACCCTGAAAGTTTTTTCAAAAAGTTGCGATTACGATGCCTTGCCTTCGCGCAACACCAGTAAATATGGGGTGTAGTGCTCGGCACGCAGGTTAAGGGTGTACTCCAGCGCTTTGATCACGGCTTCGGGTTTGTCGATTTCAAACACACCCGACACCACGCGGTTGCGCAGCGCATCACCGAGCACCAGAGTCTTGCCGGGCCAATAGCGATTCAACTCGCTCACCACTTCCGACAGCGGCTGCTGGCGGAACACCAGTTGCCGTTGGCGCCAGGCAAAGCCGCTGGCCGGGTCGAAAGCATGCACCTCGGCCAGGCGCTGGCCTTGATATTCCACGGCCCGCCCTGGCTCCAGGTACACCGGTTCACCGCTGCCAGCACTGACCTGCACCTTGCCCTGCGCCACCTGCACCCGCGTCTGCGCATCGCGCCGCGCAACGCTGAACTGCGTCCCGACCACCTTCACCCAGCCGTCGCCGGACTGCACCACGAACGGCCGTGTCGAATCCTTGGTGACGTCGAAAAAGCCTTCGCCACGCAGCAAACGGATTTGCCGTTCGCCCCCGCTCAAGCGGATCTGCACCGCGCTGTCGGTGTTGAGTTGCAGGTGCGAGCCGTCGGCCAGTTCGATGCTGCGCGACTCGCCGGTGCCGGTGGTGTAGTCCGCGCGCAGGCGATCGAGCCATGGCGTGTTCTGCACGGTAAGCCCCACGGCCAGCAACACCGCCGCAGCACACGCGCAACGCTGCCAGGCTCGCGCCGGTTTGCGCCAGGCGGCCTGTTCGGCGCGGCGAATCACCCGCGCAGGTTCGCGCAGTCCACCGAGCATCGCCTGCACTTCCTGCCAGGCGTCATCCTGGGCCGGGCCTTGCCCCAGCCAGGCGGCAAAGGCGTCCATGTCGGCCGGCGTCACGTCCTCGGCCTGCAGGCGGAAATACCAGCCGGACGCTTCGTCAAACAACACGTCGGCAGTGGAGGTGGCGGTCATGAGCGACGTCCTTGTTCATCGCAGGCAAGCCGCGTCTTGATGTACGCGCGGCATTCAATCAAGGCGCGACGCAGTTGGTATTCCACACTGCGTGCCGTGATCGACAGGCGTTCGCCAATCTCGCGGTAGGAAAGTTCGTCGACATGATAAAGCAGGAAGATCTGCCGAGTCGCTGGGGGCAACGCCAGGATCGCATCCTGCATCAGTTGTTCCTGTTGGTAGACGGCTAATTGCTCGTCGGCACCCGGATTGCTGCACGGCAGCTCTTCGCTGGGCTCGCCCGCGTCCAGGCGCTCACGGCGGATGGCCTGGCGCTGGTGATCGCGCACCAGGTTGCTGGCGATGGTGAAGAGGAAGGCTGGAAGGTTGTCGATCTTTTCGCCGCAGTCCATGCGAGCCAGGCGCAGGAACGACTCCTGAGTCAGGTCGGCGGCCACCTGGGCGCTGCCGGTGCGGCGAGTGACGAAGGCTTCGAGGGCTTTCTTCTGCTCCGCGAACAGGCGCGCGATCTGCGAATTCCAGGAGGGCACAGCACTACCTTGAGAAGAACGGAGGGTTCAGGAAGTGCGCACGCTAGCAGAGGATGAGATTTGTTCGCAATTGATATCTATTTTAGGCTGGATTTTGTAGTGCCCTTGAGTCCGCCATCGGGGGCAAGCCCCCTCCCACCTTTTGATGTGTGAACACATTAAAAATGTGGGAGCTGGCTTGCCTGGGATGCAGGCGACCCGGTGTTACTGAATCTCGTCAGGCTTGACGATCACCCAGTTCTTGTCCGCCGTCACCGGCAACCCTTCCTTGGCTTGCGCCGCGGCATGCTTGGCGATCATGCCGTTGAGTTGGGTCATGTATTTGTCCTTGCGGTTGATCCACAGGTGGATACCGCCCTTGGCCACGTCCACATCGTGGAACAGCATGTAACCGTCGCTGGTCGGCGTATCGCCGCCGACGATCACCGGTTTTTTCCATTCATCGATGTAGGTGAGGATCGCCGCGTGCTTGCCGGCCATCCAGGTGGCAGGGGTCCACAGGTAGGGGGTCAGCTCCAGGCCGAGGTTGGCTTTTTCGTCGTATTTGCCGGCGGCGATCTGTTTACGTGCGGTGGTCAGTTCGCCGGTGTTGCGGTCCTTGAGCAGGGTGGTCACGCCGATGACATTCTCGGGTTTGACGTTGTAGCCGTACTTCGGATCGGCGGCGACCATGCGCACCAGCTCTTCCGACGCGGCGGTCATCACGTACACCTCGATGCCGTTTTCCATCAGCTTGTTGTACAGCTCGGCCTGGCCAGTGAAGACCTTCGGCGGCTGTACCTCGGACTGCTTGACCACGTCGCCTTCGAAATAGCTGACCGGCACCGGTTTGCCGGAGGCCATCAGTTCATCCACCTGGACCTTGAGTTCCTTGAGGGTGAAGCCGGAAAACACCTGCGCAACCCACGGGTAGCAGACCATGTCGTCGACTTCGCAAAGGCGGTAGTAGTAACTGAACAGACTTTCCTTATGGTCGGCGGTGTCTTTGAACGGCATAAGCTTGAGCGACGGGTCGAGGCTGTCGCGGGTGATCAGGCCCTTGTTTTCCATGTAGGGCAGCAGGGACTCTTCGAGGTCGTAGCGGTAGCTGGTGTTGTCCATGTCGAACACCGCGAAGTTACCCTTATTGGCGTTGGCGGCGATCATCTCGTTCAGTTGTTTGGCGGCGGGTGCCGGCCAGTGTTTCAACTCGGTGGCGGCGAACGCCTGGCTGGCGAGTCCGAGGCAGAATGCGGCGGCTAGTAATTTCGGCGCGAGCTTCATAGGCGTTGTCTCCCTGAGTGAAAGACATGGACGCTAACAAATCCCTGTGACAGTTCCCAACGCGAGCACGACGGTGTGCGTCCTGATTCCGTCATGGGCATACGCCGGAGCGTCAGCAGCTTATTCCAAAAACGACAGTCGCCATTCCATATTGGTATTAAATCAATATATTTCAAGCTGTTAGGATTTCCGGTTCGCAATCGCAGGCTCACGCGATTGGCTGCCTTCTCAACGGAGCTTCAATGAATCTGCCCCTGATTCTCAACTTGCTGGTGTTCGTGGCCCTGTTGCTGGGCCTGGCACAAACCCGTCGCACCCACTGGAGCCTCGCCAAGAAGGTTCTGTTCGCCCTGGTCCTCGGTGTAGCGTTCGGTACGGCCTTGCACGCCATTTACGGCGACGGCAACCCCGTGCTCAAAGCCTCCATTGGCTGGTTCGACCTGGTCGGCAACGGCTACGTGCAACTGTTGCAAATGATCGTGATCCCGCTGGTATTCGCCTCGATCCTCAGTGCCGTGGCGCGCCTGCATAACGCCTCGTCCCTGGGCAAGATCAGCTTCCTGACCATCGGTACGCTGCTGTTCACCACCGCGATTGCAGCGCTGATCGGTATCGGCCTGACCAACCTGTTCGGCCTCACCGCCGAAGGCCTGGTGGCCGGCACCCAGGAAATGGCACGCCTGCAAGTGATCCAGAGCGATTACGCCGGCAAGGTCGCCGACCTGAATATCCCGCAGTTGCTGCTCTCGTTCGTGCCGGCCAACCCGTTCGCCGACCTGGCCCGGGCCAAGCCGACGTCGATCATCAGCGTGGTGATTTTCGCCGCCTTCCTTGGGGTTGCCGCGCTGCAACTGCTCAAGGATGACGTGGAAAAAGGCCAGAAGGTGCTCAACGCCATCGACACCCTGCAAGCCTGGGTGATGCGCCTGGTGCGCCTGGTGATGAAGCTGACCCCGTACGGTGTGCTGGCGCTGATGACCAAGGTCGTCGCCGGTTCCAACCTGCAGGACATCATCAAGCTCGGCAGTTTTGTGGTGGTGTCGTACCTGGCCCTGGGCCTGATGTTCGTGGTGCATGGCCTGCTGCTGTCGTTGGCCGGCATCAACCCGCTGCGCTTCTTCCGCAAGGTCTGGCCAGTGCTGACCTTTGCCTTCACCAGCCGCTCCAGCGCGGCGGCCATCCCGCTGAGCATTGAAGCGCAGACCCGCCGCCTGGGCATCCCGCAATCCATCGCCGGCTTCGCCGCCTCGTTTGGCACGACCATCGGCCAGAACGGTTGCGCCGGTCTCTACCCTGCCATGTTGGCGGTGATGGTAGCGCCGACCGTGGGCATCAACCCGCTGGACCCGCTGTGGATCGCGACCCTGGTAGCGATTGTGACCCTCAGTTCGGCCGGTGTGGCGGGGGTGGGCGGCGGCGCGACCTTCGCCGCGTTGATCGTGCTCCCGGCCATGGGCTTGCCGGTGTCACTGGTGGCGCTGCTGATTTCCGTGGAGCCGCTGATCGACATGGGTCGTACGGCGCTGAACGTGAATGGCTCGATGACGGCGGGGGCCATTACCAGCCAGATCATGGGGCAGACGGATAAAGCGTTGTTGGATGCGGATGAGCATGCGGAGTTAGCGCAGGCCTGATAGGCCGCCATCGGGGGCAAGCCCCCTCCCACAGTTGGAATGCACTTCAATGTGGGAGGGGGCTTGCCCCCGATGCTTTTAGGCTTTTTCCCAGACTTCGAAGTTGTAAGCCGGCTTATCACCTTCGGCTGGGTTCGGCAGATTGGAAACCAACTTCCACTGGCTCGCATCAAACGCCGGAAACCACGCATCCCCTTCCGGGCTCAGCGCCACGCGTGTCAGGTACAGGCGATCCGCCTGTTCCAGCCCCTGCGCATACAACTGCGCACCGCCGATGAGCATCAGCTCATCCGCGCCCTGCTCCAGCGCCCAGGCTTCAGCCCGCGCCACGGCGGCATCGAGTGACGGAAAAACTTCCGCACCTTCCAGCGCCAGGTCGGTCTGACGGCTGACCACAATGTTCAAGCGCCCCGGCAGCGGTCGGCCCAGGGAGTCCCAGGTCTTGCGCCCCATGATGATCGGCTTGCCGAGCGTGGTGGCCTTGAAGTATTTGAAATCCCCCGGCAAATGCCAGGGCATGCTGTTGTCGACGCCGATCACGCGGTTTTCACCGAGGGCTGCGATCAGGCTTAAAGGGAGAGTTTTTTTCATGGCGACGAGAATACCAGAGCCACGAACCAGCGGTTATGCTCCAAGCTCACTTGCACGACAGGAAGACGCGTGACCGCACTGACCCCCCTGCACAAACTCTGGCTGACGGAAACCGTGCGCCTGCGTGAAGAACACGCCGGCCCCCTGGAAGACCAGGAAGCCAATCGCCTCGCCCGCACCGCGGGCGGCGACCTGCCGACGCGCATCCAGCAGCGCGCCCTGCACCTGGCCGAGCGCGATGGCCTGACCGCCGCCCTCACGCGCTGGCTGCAAGGCGCACGCCTGGCGCTGGTGCTGCTGGCGGTGGTGGCCGTCATCAGCGGCGCGGGCCTGGCCTTTGCTGCGCTGGGCAACGGCTTGACCCCGGTGAATGTGTTCTGGGCCCTGGGCAGCCTGCTCGGCCTGAACCTGATCCTGCTGTTGAGCTGGGCGTTGGGGCTGTTGTTTGCCGGCGAGCACGGCGCCAGCCTCGGGCGCTTGTGGTTGTGGCTCAGTGAAAAACTGGCGCGCGATGCCAAGGCTGCCCAACTGGCCCCGGCGTTGCTGCTGTTGCTGCAACGGCAGAAACTCAATCGCTGGGCGGTCGGTGTGCTGGTCAACAGCCTGTGGTTGCTGGCGCTGCTCAGCGCGCTGGTGATTCTGCTGACGCTGCTCGCCACCCGCCGTTACGGCTTTGTGTGGGAAACCACCATCCTCGGCGCCGACACCTTCGTCGCCGTGACCCAGGCCCTCGGCACCCTGCCCGCCCTGCTGGGCTTCAACGTACCGACCGTCGAGATGATCCGCGCCAGCGGCGATTCCGCCCTGAACATCGAAAGCGCCCGCCAGGCCTGGGCCGCCTGGCTGGTCGGCGTCTTGCTGGTCTACGGCCTGCTGCCCCGCTTGATCCTCGCCCTGCTGTGCCTCTGGCGCTGGAAACGCGGGCGCGCCGCCTTGCATCTCGACCTCAACCTGCCCGGCTACAGCCCACTGCGCGAACGCCTGATGCCCAGCAGCGAGCGCCTTGGCGTCAACGACGCCGCGCCGGAACAACTGCACCACGTCACCGGAGGCGTCAGTGAGCTGGACAGCGACGGCGCCTTGCTCGTCGCCATCGAACTGGACGATCAACATCCCTGGCCGCCCAAGTTGCCGGCGAAGGTTAAGAACGCCGGCATCCTCGACAGCCGCGAATCGCGCAACAAGCTCCTGGAGCAACTCAGCCGCTTCCCGCCCGCGCGCCTGGCCATCGTCTGCGACCCGCGCCGCTCGCCGGACCGTGGCAGCCTGGCACTGATCGCCGAACTTGCACGCAGCGCCGCCGACACCCGTGTCTGGCTGCTGCAAGCCCCGCCCGGCCAGGCGCTGGATGCCGAGCGCCTGGGCGACTGGCACAGCGCGCTGCAACAACTGGAGCTGCCGTTCGCCGACTGCGCGCCGTTGAACTGGCTGGAGACCGGTCATGACTAAGCCACTGAAACTCGCGGTGGTCGGCCACACCAACGTCGGCAAGACCTCGTTGCTGCGCACCCTCACCCGTGACGTCGGGTTCGGTGAAGTCTCCCATCGCCCCAGCACCACGCGGCATGTCGAAGGCGCGCGCTTGTCGGTCGACGGCGAAGCCTTGCTCGATCTCTATGACACCCCCGGCCTGGAAGATGCCATCGCCCTGCTCGACTACCTGGAACGCCTGGATCGCCCCGGTGAACGCTTGGACGGCCCGGCCCGTCTGGCGCGGTTCCTGGAAGGCAGCGAAGCCCGCCAGCGCTTTGAACAGGAAGCCAAGGTGCTGCGCCAACTGCTGGCCTCGGACGCCGGCCTGTATGTGATCGACGCTCGCGAACCGGTGCTGGCCAAGTACCGTGATGAGCTGCAAGTGCTGGCCAGTTGTGGCAAACCGTTGCTGCCGGTGCTCAACTTCGTCAGCAGCAGCGACCACCGCGAGCCGGACTGGCGTGAAGCCCTGGCACGCCTGGGCCTGCATGCGCTGGTGCGTTTCGACAGCGTCGCGCCGCCGGAAGACGGCGAACGTCGCCTGTATGAAAGTCTCGCCCTGCTGCTGGAAAACGCCCGACCGCAGTTGCAGCGCCTGATCCTCGACCAGGAAGCCCAACGCCAGGCCCGTCAACAGAGTGCCGCGCGGTTGATTGCCGAATTGCTGATCGACTGCGCCGCGTGCCGACGCAGCGTGGTGACTGAAGATGAGCAACAAGCCATCAGCGATTTGCGCAAGGCGGTGCGTCAGCGCGAACAAAAATGCGTGGAGGCCCTGCTCAAGCTGTTCGGCTTCCGCCCGCAGGACGCCGCCGCCAGCGACTTGCCGTTGCTCGACGGCCGTTGGGGGGATGACCTGTTCAACCCGGAAACCCTCAAGCAACTCGGCGTGCGCGTCGGTGGTGGCATCGCTGCAGGCGCAGCGGCCGGAGCCGGTGTGGACCTGCTGGTCGGCGGGCTGACCCTCGGCGCCGCCGCCCTGGCGGGCGCCATCGCCGGTGGCGCGTTGCAGACTGCACGCAGCTACGGCAGCCGCCTGCTGGGCAAGATCAAGGGCCAACGCGAGCTGACCGTGGACGACAGCGTGCTGCGCCTGCTCGCCCTGCGCCAGCGCCAGTTGCTCAAGGCCCTGAACCTGCGCGGCCATGCGGCGATGCACAGCATCAAGGTCGATACGCCCCAGGACAAGACCTGGCGCGAAGGCAAATTGCCGGACGCGTTGCACAAGGCCCGCGCCCACCCGCAGTGGTCGTCCCTCAACCCCCAGGCCAGACTGAGCCAGGCCGAACGCCAGGAACAGGTCGAAGCCCTGGCCCAGCGCCTCGACGAGACTTAAGCCGCCAGCAGCTGCCGGGCCTTGGCCTTGAGCACTTGCAGGTCGAGCACCGGCACGTGCATTTGCTTGGCCTGTTCGTCCCAGTGGCGCAGGCGCAGGCTGACCTGGTACAGCGGGTCTTGTTCAAAGGCGCGGGCCTCCTCGGCCGTCATCACGCCGCCCTGGTAACCGAGGGTGCGGCGGCTGGCTTCGCTCAAGCGTGCGTAGTAGTCCGGCTGGCTGAACGTCAGATAGCGCTTGGCCTGGACGTGGTACTCCACCAGCCTGGCCAGGCGCTCACTGAAGCCTGCACGACGCAAATAATCCGCGCCCAACCGCTCATGGCTGACCACGCCATAACCGCCCATGTTCTCGCCACCCTGGCCGCACAGATGGCCGATATCGTGGAAAAACGCCGCCAGAACCACTTCATCATCGAAGCCTTCGGCCATGGCCAACTGCGCGGCCTGGGACATGTGCTCGATCTGCGACACCGGCTCGCCGATGTAATCCGCCGCGCCGTGCTGCTCGTACAAAGCGAAGATTGTGGCAATCGCCTGTTCCGGGCTCATCACGCCGGCCCCCACAGGGTTGTGATATTGCGCTCGGCCATCGCCGGCCCCACGCTCATGCCCACACCGGTGTGCATCAAGGCGGCGCTCACGCCAGGTGCGGCCTGCACAAATGAAAACGGCGCCGGGCCCCGGGCGCCGTAGACGCCCTGCCAGCGTTCCATTACCTGGATCTTGCAACCCAAGGTCTGTTCGGCCAACTCGATCATCCAGTCATCCACCTGCTCGGCATTGAACGGCGAGGCATCGCTGCCGTAGTCGTGGGAGTCGCCGATGATCAGTTCGCCATGGGGCGTCGGGCTGATCAGCAGGTGAATCCCGTGTGCATGCAGGTGCGGCGCCTCGCGCAGGATTTGTGCCTGTACCGGCGCGGCTTCAGGCAGGTCGGCAAAAGCGCCGTAGTGCACGCAACTGAGGCCGGTGAGCAAGGCGTGTTGCAGGTTGAGGTTGAGTGCAGGCCGGGCGCGCAGCATTTGCAGGCGGCAGATCTGCGGGTTGAGTTCGACGATGGCCTCGGCCAACAGGGTTTGATAATCGTGGCCGGAACAGACGATGACCTGCTCGCCACGAAAGCTGCCCGCCGTGCTGTGCACCTGGCCCGGTTCGACATCGCGCACCAGGGTGGAGAAGTGAAACTCCACACCCAGTTGCTGGCTCAGGTAGTGGATCAGCGCCGGTATCGCCTCGCGCGAATACAGTTGCTGGTCGTCCAGGCCATGCAGCGCGGCGCGGTGATGGCGGAACTGGCCGCCATACAGATCCTTCAGCGCCGCGCCTTGCAACAGGTCGACGTTATAGCCGTGTTCACGCGCGCGGCCGGCGCAGAAGGCTTCCAGCAGATGCTCTTCGGCTTCGGTGCGGGCGAATAGATACGAGCCGTTGCGCTTCAATTGAAGGTCCGCCTCCTGTGCCCAATGCCCCCAGATTTCACGGCTTTGCCGCGCCAGGTCGAGCATCGGCCCCGGCGGCTGCCCGGTGACCAGGGCCTGGCCGAAGTTGCGTACCGAGGCCCCCAGGGGTGTGGCGCTACGCTCGAACACCTTGACCTTGAGCCCGCGCCTGGCGGCGGCGTAGGCGTGGGACAGGCCGAGGATGCCGGCGCCGATGATGAGCAGGTCGCTGTGGTGTGTCATTTAGTGATGTCCTGTTTTCAAGACCGCTATCGGGGGCAAGCCCCCTCCCACATTTCGATTTGTGAATGCAGTCAAGTGTGGGAAGGGGCTTGCTCCCGATGAGGCCAGTAGCCCTGACGAAAACCTTACTGCCCCGCCACCTTCTCCGACTTCCCGTCATAGCGCTTGCGCCACTCAGCCAGGATGCTGTCGCGGTTTTTCGAGGCCCAGCCGAAGTCGTTCTTGATCAAACGCTGCTCGTAGTCGGCCGGCAATTCGGTCTGCGGCTTGGCGATCCCCGGCTGGGCGAGCACGGCGAAGTTGTCCTTGTACAGGTCCATCGCCGCTGTACTGGCGGAGAAGTCGGCGAGCTTTCTGGCGGCGTCCGCATGGGCGGTGCCCTTGATCACGGCGGTGGCTTCGATGTCCCAGCCCAGGCCTTCCTTCGGCAGGATGATGTCCAGCGGCGCGCCCTGGCGCTTCAGCTGCACGGCCGGATACTCAAAGGAAATACCAATCGGGAACTCACCGGAAGCCGCCAGCTTGCACGGCTTGGAACCGGAGTGAACGTACTGGCCGATGTTCTGGTGCAAGTCGTCCATGTACTGCCAGCCCTGCTTCTCGCCGAAGGTTTGCAGCCACGCGCTCACATCCAGGAAGCCGGTGCCGGACGAGGCCGGGTTGGGCATCACGATCTTGCCCTTGTACTCGGGCTTGGTCAGGTCTTGCCAGCTCACCGGCTTGGTCAGGCCCTGTTTCTCGGCTTCGACCGTGTTGAAGCAAATGGTCGCGGCCCACACATCCATGCCAACCCAGGCCGGTGGGTTGGCGGCGTCACGGTAATTCTTGCCGATCTTGTCCAGGTCCTTGGGGGCGTAATTGTCCAGCATGCCCTGCTGATCGAGGATCGCCAGGCTCGACGCGGCCAGGCCCCAGACCACATCGGCCTGCGGGCGGTCTTTTTCGGCCAGCAACTTGGCGGTAATGATGCCGGTGGAGTCGCGGACCCATTTGATCTCGACGTCGGGGTTGGCCAGCTCGAAGGCTTTTTTGTAGGTCTTCAACTGCTCGGCTTCAAGGGCCGTGTACACGGTCAACTCGGTCTTGGCGAAGGCATTCAGGCTGAATGCAGTGAGTACGGCAGCGACCAGCGCCAGGGGTTTGAACATGGAGCACCTCCTTCAGGGATGTTTATTGGCCGGGCGCGATCTGGCGCCAGGCTTGGGAGCGGCGCAAGGCGCCACGTGAAGCCCACGCCAGCAGCAGCGAAACGCTGCCTGAGGTGAACAGGATCAGGGTGGACATGGCCGCCGCGCCGCCCACATTGCCGGCGTCGTCCATGTTCAACACGGCGACGGCGGCGAGGATGGTGTCGGGGCTGTAGAGGAAGATCGCGGCGGACACGGTGGTCATCGCCGACACAAACAGGTAGCGCACGATGTCCAGTAGCGCCGGCAGGCAGATCGGCACCGTGACTTTCAAGTAATGGCGATACAGCGGCGCCTTGAGCGACAGCGCCGCCGCTTCGAACTCGGCGTCCAGCTGGCGCAGCGCGGTGGTGGCGGTCATCTGCGCGGTGGTCAGGTAGTGAGCAATGGTGCACACCACCAGCAGGGTCATGGTGCCGTAGAACACATGCAGCGGGTTGCCGCTCAGGTTGAAAAAGAACACGTAGCCCAGGCCCAGCACCAACCCCGGCACGGCCATCGGCACAAAGCTGAGCATGCGCAGCGCCAGGTTCAGGCCCTGCTGGCCCTTGGTCTTTTCCATCAGGTAGGCGCCGGTAAAGATCAATACGCTGCCGATCAATGCCGTGCACAACGCCAGGGTCAAGCTGTTGCGATAGGCCAGCCAACCGCCGCCGGCCGTGTCTTCGAACTGGTAGTGGCTGAGCGACAGCGACAGGTTGTACGGCCAGAACTTCACCAGCGAGGAGTACACCGCCATGCCGAACACCAGCAGCAACACGGCACTGATGAGCAGCACGATGAGCAGGTAGCAGCCATCCCGTAAACGCGACGGCGCCGGCTGGAAGACCTGGGCGCGGCCACTCATGGCCTCGCCATGGCGACGGCGCAACCAGGCGTCGACGCCAAAGCTGAACAGCGCCGGCAGCAGCAACACCATGCCGATCAACGCACCGCGACCGAACTGTTGCTGGCCGACCACCGCCTTGTAGGCTTCCAGCGCCAGCACCTGGTAATCCCCGCCCACCACCACGGGCACGCCGAAATCCGTGATGGTCAAGGTGAACACCAGGCAAAACGCGGCAAATACCGCCTGGCGCGTGGCCGGCCAGGTGATGCTGCGAAACGCCCGGGCAGGACTGGCGCCCATGCTCGAGGCCGCATCGAACAAGCGCGCATCGGCCAACGACAGCGCCGACAGCAAAATCATCAGGGCATGTGGGAAGGTGTAGATCACTTCACCGAGGACAATGCCCCAGAAGCCGTAGATGTTGTCCGAGAGCAGCCCGCGCAACAGGCCCTGGTTACCGAACAGGTAGACCAGTGCAATCCCCGGCAGCATCGACGGCGCCATCAGCGGCAGCAGCGACATACCGCGCCAGATGGCCTTGCCGGGAATCAACGTGCGTTGCAGGGCGTAGGCAAACAGGTAGGCCAGCGGTACGACAATGGCCGCCACGCTGAGGGAGACTTTCAGGCTATTGCCCAGCAGCCAGTGGAAGTTGGCGCTGGTGAGCAACTCCCGTGCGGCGACCAGGCCACCGCCCTGCCCGGCCTCGCTGCTGAAACCGCGCCAGAAGATCGCCAGCAGTGGCAGTAATACGGCGATGCCCAGCAGCACCAGCCAGAGCAGTTTGCCGCCGACCACGAAAATACGGTCGCCGGTTTCGGCGCGTGACGCTTGACGCGCCAGAGTCAAGACAGCGGCCATCTCAGGCAAACACCTGCAGGCTGCGCGGCGGCAAGGCAACCCAGATATCCTGGGCGCCCAGGCACGGCATGGCCTCCGGTGCCAGCTCGGCAAGCAGCGGATGGCCGGGCAGCTGCTCCAGCTCAAAGCTCATGCGGCAGCGGTTGCCGAGGAAAGTGATCTCGCGGACCTTGGCCGGGAACAGGTTCTCCTCATGCACCGACGGGTTGACGCTGATCGCTTCCGGGCGGCAGAACAGCCGGCCGGACCTGGCCACGCCGGCGTCCTCGGCCAGGCGCATGTTCATCCCGCCGACCTGGGCATGGCTGGCACTGTTGCGACTGAACGGCAGCCAGTTGCCCTGGCCGACAAACTCCGCCACAAACGGCGTGGCCGGGCGGTCGTAGATTTCCTGGGGCGTAGCGTATTGCTCGACCTTGCCGTTGTTCATCACGGCAATGCGGTCGGCCATCAACATGGCTTCGTCCTGGTTGTGGGTGACCATCAGGGTGGTGATACCGAGGCGCCGCTGCAGCTGGCGCAGCTCGGTGCACAGATGCTCGCGCACGCGGGCGTCGAGGGCCGACATCGGCTCATCCAGCAACAGCAATGACGGCGCCGGTGCCAGGGCACGGGCCAGGGCGACCCGCTGCTGTTGGCCGCCGGAGAGTTGGCCGGGGTATTTCTTTTCACTGCCAAGCAGCCCCACCAGCTCAAGCATCTGGCCGACGCGCTGGCGCACTTCATCGCGACCGCTGCCGGTGAGGCCGTAGCCGATGTTCGCTTCGACGGTGAGATTGGGAAACAGCGCGTAGGACTGGAACAGAATGCCGTAGTCGCGAGCCTGGGGCGGCAGCAGGGAAACATCGCGGTCACCCAGGTAAAGTTCGCCGCTGTCCTGGCGTTCCAGGCCGGCAATGCAGCGCAGCAACGTGGTCTTGCCGCAACCGGAAGGGCCGAGCAGGCACACCAGCTCGCCGGCAGCCACGTCCAGGGACACATTGTCCAACGCCGTAAAGGCGCCGAAGCGTTTCTGGATACCGCGCACGTTCATCGGCGCGCCGGGTTGGGTCAGGGCTGTGTTCATGGTGGCACCTCATCAAACTGATGAAGGCCATGCTAGGCAGGCAATGCGTCGCTCTTATGGCAGGAAGGCAAAAGGCGGCGATAGTGGTATTCGCAGATTTGTGTAGGACGCTTAGCGGTGGGCTGCCTGGTCTACCGCAGTCGGGAGCAAGCCCCCTCCCACACTTGACCGAGTTCCAACATGGAAATGCAGTCACCTGTGGGAGGGGGCTTGCTCCCGATTGGTCCCCAAAGCCACTACAAGGCTTTAGATCGGCGACATTTCCTGCGCCAACCCCAGAAACGCCGCCGGCAGACGAGCGCCTTTTCTTTCCTTGAGGCAGTACAGGTACTCGGGAATCTGCGGCGCATGCTCGAGGGTCAGCACCTTCAGCTGCGGGTCATGGGGCACTTCCTGGCGGGCGATGATGCTGATGCCGATATTGCGCAGCACCGCTTCACGGATCGATTCACGGCTGCCGATTTCCAGCAGCGGCCCGTAACTGACGCCCGCACCCTGCAGCATCTCTTCCGTCAGCCGTCGCGTGGTGGAGCCCGCTTCACGCATCAACAACGTATGCCCGGCCAAGGCACTGAGGGGCACATGGTCGAGCTTGGCCAGTGGATGGTTGCGGTGTACCGCCAGCACCAACGGGTCGGTGCCCAGTACACGACGGATCAGACGCGGGTCTTCGAGCAACTGTGAGGACGCAGCGACATCGACGCGGTAGTCATCCAAGGCTTCAAGCACCTGCTGGGAGTTGCCGATTTCCACCGACACCTCCACCTGCGGCAGGCGTTCGCGAAAGGCTTTGACCAGGTCGAGGATGTAGTACGGCGCCGTGGCGGCAATCCTCAGTGCGCCCTGGACCTGGCCGCTGTTGCGCAGGAAAAACTCGATATCCGCCTCCTGCTGCAACAGCGTCTTGACCATCGGCAGCAGGCGCGCGCCCTCGTCGCTGACAGTCAGGCGGCGCCCGCCACGGTAGAACAGCTCGACGCCGTACTGGCTTTCCAGGTTGCGAATCTGGGTGGTAACAGTGGGCTGGCTCAGGCCGAGTTTTTTCGCCGCCTGGGTAATACTGCCCAGGCGGGCGACCATAAAAAACGCCTTCAACTCGGCACTCAGCACACCACCCTCTCATCCTCTATTTGCGCAACAGGCGCAGGCCATTGAACACCACCAGCAGGGCCACGCCCATGTCGGCGAACACCGCCATCCACATGGTCGCCATGCCCAGGAACGTGACCACCAGGAAGATCGCCTTGATCACCAGGGCCAGGGTGATGTTCTGCTTGAGGATACTCGACGTTTGCCGCGACAAACGAATGAATGCCGGAATCTTGCGCAAATCATCGTCCATCAAGGCCACGTCGGCCGTCTCGATAGCGGTGTCGGTACCTGCCGCAGCCATCGCAAAGCCAATCTCGGCGCGGGCCAGGGCCGGGGCGTCGTTGATGCCATCGCCGACCATGCCCACCCGGTGGCCTTGGCCGTAGAGGGTTTCGATGGCGTGCAGCTTGTCGGTGGGCAACAGGTCGCCCTGGGCCTGATCGATGCCGACCTTGGCCGCAATCGCCTGGGCGGTGTGGGTGTTGTCGCCGGTGAGCATCAAGGTCTTGATGCCCAGCTCATGCAGTTGCTGGATGGCTTCGCGGCTGCTGTCCTTGACCGTATCGGCCACGGCGAACAGCGCCAGCGGGCCGGACTTGTCGAGCAACAGCACCACGGACTTGCCCTGTTTTTCCAGGGCGAACAGCTTTTCTTCCAGCTCCGGCGAACACAGGCCAAGGTCTTCCACCAGGCGGTGGTTGCCCAAGTGGTAGGTCTGGCCATTGATATCGCCGCGCACACCGCGCCCGGCCAGGGCTTCGAAGTTATCCACAACGTGCACCGGCAGGTTTTTATCCACAGCCGCGTTGGCAATCGCCAGGGACACCGGGTGATCGGAGCGCGCGGCCAAACTGGCGGCCAGGGCCGGGGCGCTGTCTTCGACAGTGGTGAACAGTGCCAGGTAATCGGTTTGCACCGGCTTGCCGTGGGTGATGGTGCCGGTCTTGTCGAGGGCCAGGTAGTCAAGCTTGTAACCGCCCTCCAGGTACACACCGCCCTTGATCAGGATGCCTTTGCGCGCCGCAGCCGCCAGGCCGCTGACAATGGTCACCGGGGTGGAGATCACCAGCGCGCACGGGCACGCCACTACCAGCAGCACCAGGGCGCGGTAGATCCAGTCGAACCAGGCGCCGGCCATGAACAGCGGCGGGATTACGGCCACGCCCAAGGCGAACAGGAACACGGCCGGGGTGTAGATTTTCGAGAAGCTGTCGACGAACCGCTGGGTCGGTGCCCGCGCGCCCTGGGCCTGCTCCACCGCATGGATGATGCGGGCCAGGGTGGAGTTGTTGGCAGCCGCCGTGACCTTGTACTCCAGGGAACCGGCCTGGTTGATGGTGCCGGCGAAGACCTTATCGCCGACGGTCTTTTCAATCGGCAGGCTTTCACCGGTGATCGGCGCCTGGTCGATGGTGGACTGGCCGGCGGTGACCTCACCGTCAAGGCCGATACGCTCGCCGGGTTTTACCCGCACGATTGCGTCCAGCTCAATGCTCTTGACCTCCATTTCAACCCAGCTTCCATCAGCCTGCCGAACCGTGGCCTGTTCCGGTGTCATCTGCATCAAGCCACTGATGGCATTGCGCGCACGGTCCAGGGACTTGGCCTCGATCAGCTCGGCCACGGTAAACAGGAACATCACCATGGCCGCTTCCGGCCACTGGCCGATCAGGACCGCGCCAGTGACCGCGATGCTCATCAGGGCGTTGATGTTCAGGTTGAGGTTTTTCAGGGCGATCCAGCCCTTCTTGTAAGTGGTGAGGCCGCCGCTGAGGATCGACACCAGCGCTACCAGCGCAATCACCCAAGTGGGCGCGGCATTGCTGAAGTGCAGTACTTCGGCGCCCAACGCGCCCACACCGGACAACGCCAGCGGCCACCAATGCTTCTTGGCGGGCAGCTCGGCGGCCGGGGTGCCCTCCACGATCGGATCGGCCTGCATACCCAGGGATTTGATCGCTTCGATGATCGGCGCGGTACTCGGCAGGTCATGGGTAACGCCGAGGATGCGGTTGATCAGGTTGAATTCCAGCTGCTGCACACCGGCCAGCTTGCCCAGTTTGTTCTGGATCAGCGTCTGCTCGGTGGGGCAGTCCATGGCTTCGATGCGGAAGGTACTCAGGCGCGAGCCGGCGGTGGGCGCCTCGCTCAACTGCACCAACGCAGGCGCGGGCGTGCCGGAACAGCAGGAACCGCCATGGCCGTGATCGTGCACGGGGGTGAGTTTCTTCGGCCCATGATCGTGGTCATGGTCGTGTTTGTGCGGGGTGTGAATGGAGTCGCTCATCAGGTCGCGTCCGTAAGGTGCCTGTTGCCAAGTAAAGACCCTGTAGCCACTATAGGGTCAAGCACCCATTTGGAGATTGCTGTAATGAAGATCGGCGAACTGGCCAAACTGACCGACTGTCCGGTGGAAACCATCCGTTATTACGAGAAGGAAGGCCTGCTGCCACCCCCGGCACGCACCGAAGCCAACTACCGCGTGTACACCCAGGCGCACACCGAGCGGCTGATCTTCATCCGCAACTGCCGCAGCCTCGACATGACCCTGGAAGAGATCCGCAGCCTGCTCGGGCTACGGGACAGCCCCCAGGACCAGTGTGAAAACGTGAATGCGTTGATCGACGAGCATATCCACCATGTAAAAGCGCGGATTGACGGGCTGCTGGCGTTGCAGGAGCAGTTGCTGGACCTGCGCCAACGCTGTGGCGGTGGGGACCACTGTGGGATTTTGCAGCGACTGGAGGTCAACGGCGGTGTGGCCGCCAGCGAGGCCGAGCCCTCACATGTGGGCAGAAGCCACGGGCATTAACTCAAGCGAACACGGTTTAAATGTGGGAGGGGGCTTGCCCCCGATGGCGGTGTGTCAGTCATTTTTCACTTAACTGATCCACCGCCATCGGGGTGTAGAACCGTAGACATCGTTTACATCTGAAACCGGGGACATCGTTTACACATTTGAGGCCTGGACGCGGGTCATACCTCGTCCAAGCCTCCCCAAGGGATAATCACACAGGTACAAATCCCAAGCATCATCTTCAGCTTCTTTGAGCCCTATCCTTTCCCCGGACAGCGCCTCGCTGATAAATACCAACTTGCCGTTCCACTTGATCGATCCGTCCTGCCTGACGCTTCGAACTTTCATTTCTGCCGGATATTCCACATCGGGCAAGCAC